>DHGK01000210.1:0-3206 GCA_002402755.1 Planctomycetes bacterium UBA4800 | reverse complement strand
GTGAATCAGAAAGAGCACCAGGAAGAACGCCGGAATGTGATTCCCTGAAGGCGGAGATTCGCGCGTTCGACATGCCCCGTGAACGGTTACCTGAAGACGTGAGCGGACGGGCGCCCGGGCGCTACTCGAACTTTCCCCCCACCTCGCCCATGATCTCCTCCACCAGGTCCTCCACGGTCACGATGCCCACGTGCCGCCCGGCGGCGTCGCGCACGAACGCCATGCGGTGCGGCGTTCCCTGGAACCGCAGGAGCGCGCTCCACCCCAGCTCGCTCGTGCCGATCTCGGGCACGCTGCGCATGAGCTCTCCGATCGCGGCGGGCGGCTCCTGCCGGTACACGATGTCGAACACGTTGACGAGCCCCGTGAAGTTCTGCCCCGCGGCGGCGTACACGGGCAGGCGCGTGAACCCCGAGCGCCGCACCGCCGCGAGAAACTCCTCCGGCGGGGCCTGCTCCGGCACGCTCACGACGAGCTCCCGCGGCGTCATTATGTCGCGCACGATCACGCGGCTGAACGACAGGAACCGGCTCACCATCTCGCTCTCCGGGCCGGGGATCGCCGTGCGCGCCTCCGGGCTCAGGAGCAGCTTCTCGAGGTCCTGGCGCGTCATGCGCTCGCCGGGCGCCGTGCGGCCCAGCAGCAGATTCGAAGCCGCATCGATGAGCACGACGAGCGGGCTGAAGAGCGCGCGGGAGCCGCGGACGAACCCGGCCAGCCGCACCAGGAACAGGGTGGGCTGCAACTGGACGATCGCCTTGGGGAGGAGCTCGATCCAGAAGAGGAACAGGACGTTGCCGGCGAAGAAGGCGGCGTACGCCGCCCCGCCGTGCCCGAGCCACGGCACCTGCCGCGCCAGGTACGTCGCCACGAAGGCGACCAGCGCCGTCGCGGCGTTGATGCCGACGATCCCGCTCGCCACGAACGTCTCGCGGCGCCGCGCGATGTCGAGCGCCTGCGCGCTGCGGCGCACGCCCCGGCTCTCCAGGTGCCGGAGTCTCAGGCGGTTCGCGGACACGATCGCGATCTCGGCGCCGTTGTACAGGGCCGTGAGCACGCAGCCCGCGATGAGGAGCACGCACAGGACCGCGGTCATGGCGCCTCCTTGCGCAGGCCCACGACGGCGATGCGCTTGCGCCTGACGACCTGGACGTCGAACTCCCAGCCGCCCCACCTGAGGGTCTCGCCGCGCTCGGGGAGGTGGCCGAGAAGCTGGAAGAGGAAGCCCGCGAGCGTCCGGCCGCGGTCCTCGGGCAGGGCCAGGTCGAGGTGGCGGTTGATCGCCGCGACCGGGGCGGCGGCGTTGATGACCCACCCGCTCGGCACCTTGCGGATCACCCAGGGCGCCTCGGGGGTGAACTCATCCGGGTACTCCGATCCCATCAGCTCCTCCAGGAGGTCGTGCATCGACACGAGGCCGGCCGCCTGGCCGTACTCGTCGACCACGATCGCGAGCGAGAGCCCCCGGCCCCGCATGATCTGGAAGAGGTTGCCGGCGGTCATGCATTCGGGCGCGAAGTAGACCGGCTTGAGCGCGGGCGCGAGCGCCGGCTCGGGCATCAGCAGGAGTTCCTTGACGTGCACGCACCCGATGACGGAGTCGACATCCTTGCCGCGCGTCACGGGAAGGCGCGCGAAGCGCCACATGCGCGCCAGGTGGCGCACCTGGTCGGGCGGCGTCTGCACGGGAAGAAACACAATGTCGGGCCTCGGCGTCATGAACTCCCTGAGCGGCCGCTGCCGGAACGACATGATGCTCCTGAGCACCAGCCCCTCGTTCTCGCTGATCGCCTTGCGCTCGAGCGCCTCGTCCACGGCGAACCGCATCTCGTCGGCCGTGATGAGAGGCATCGGCTTGAACGGCACGCGGCGCTGGACGGCCTTGCAGCCCCACACGAGCACCGCGATGAGCGGCCGCGCCGCGGTCATGAGCGCGACCAGGGGCAGGGCGACGACGGGGGCCATCGCCCTGGCGTGCCGCACGGCGACGGTCTTCGGCATCAGCTCGGCGAACGCGATGATCACGACCGTGACGGCGGCGCCGACGAGCGGGAGGTACGCGCTGCCGAGGTGCTCGTCGGTGAGCGCCGCGGCGAGCACGTTGATGCCCATGTTGACGACGAGGTTCAGGCAGATGACGGTCGGGAGGAAGATGTGGAGGTTCCGGTAGATGTGCGCGAGGGGCCCCTTCCCGCGGTGCGCCAGGTCGCGGGCCTCGATGCGGTCGTACGCGAAGACCGCGGTCTCGCCTCCCGAGAAGAAGGCGGAGCACAGTATCAGGAGGACGATGGCAAGTATGTAAACCGTCACCATGGCGCGTGCGTCTCGCCCGCCAGCATAACGGACGCGCGGCGATTCGGAAACACCCCGCGCCGCGGTTCGCGGCTGCGCCCGGCGCCGGGGCGCCCTTCCGCCGCGCCGCGCCGGCGCCTACAATTGCCGCACCGGCAGCGCGAGCGGAAAGGAGCGATCATGTCCGGCGACGGCGGCCCGGGCGGCATTGCCGCCCTCACGTGCATGGCGGTGAGCCCGTTCGAGACCAACTGCTACGTCGTCACCTGCGCCGATGGCGCCGCGTGCGTCATCGATCCGGGCGGCGATGCGGAGGGCATTGCCGCGCAGCTCGCGGCCCAGGGCGGGACGCTCGCCTGGATCCTGTGCACCCACGGGCACATCGACCACGTCGAGGCCGCCGGCGACCTGCGGGCGGCATGCGGCGGCCGCATCGCGCTCCATCGCGCCGACCTCCCGCTCTGGCGGAACCTGGGCGCGCAGGCGCGCATGTTCGGGCTGCCCGAGCCCCCGCCGCTTCCCGAGCCCGATCTCGTCCTGGACGGAGACGGCGAGCTGCCGCTCGGCGGCGGCTCGATCGGCGTCCTGCATGTCCCGGGCCATTCGCCGGGCAGCGTCGCGTACGTCTTTCCCGGCGCCCGCATCGCCTTCAACGGCGACACGGTGTTCGCGATGGGCGTCGGCCGGACGGATCTGTGGGGCGGCGACACGGACGCGCTGCGGCACGCGCTCATCGCCAAGATCTTCACGCTCGGCGACGACGTCGTGCTGCACTCCGGGCACGGCCCCCCCGTCACGGTCGCCGAAGCCCGCCCGAATCTGGCGTGGCTGGGGTAAGGATCCGCGCACGAGCGACCGTGCACGATGCATCGCGAACACGCTGATCTTCGTGATTCACCACAGAGAAGACAGAG
>DHGK01000027.1 GCA_002402755.1 Planctomycetes bacterium UBA4800 | reverse complement strand
TCCGTGCAACTGATGAATGTGGACAATGACATACATGGCGTTGGAAATGGTTCGAGGTTTCCCGAAGACACCAAGGAGTGAGACGATGAAACAAGTTACTCTCGTAGCGTTGGCAGCACTTTGTGCGACGTCGATCGTGTGGGCTCAAACGGGGGCGGACTTCGACTTGAAGATCGTGCCGGCGGCGACCGTGCTCAAGGCGCCGGTCGGCGAGACCGCCGGCGGCACGATCGATTGCAGCGTGACCCTGGACGCCAGGGTGGCGGGGGTGCAGGGCTGGTCGTTCGGCCTGAAGATCGAGCCGGCCGCGGGCGCCACGATGAACATCAGCAGCGTCGCGATGTCGCAGGCCTCCCTGACGGCGGCGTGCGGCAAGGCGCTCGGTTTCGTCGACACGGCGTACTTCGCGTCGACCGATCTCACGACGCCGGTGCTGCCCAAGGTTCCGGCCGACGGCACCGTGGTGGCCGGGCTTGCCGACTGTGCGGCGGTGACGCAGGGCGTCGTCGTCGACATGATGCAGGTGTGCTCGCTCGGAGTCACCGCCGGCCTTAGGGTTCTGGACATCACGGTCGACGTGTCGGGCACGGCGGGCGAGACGGCCGCCGTGGCCGGCCGCGTGGTCTTCACGAATGACGTCGGCAATCCCCCGACGTCGACCGTCATCGTGTTCGGCGGCGGCAGCATTCCGCCCGAGGTGACGGCTTCCGCGGTCATCACGATCGAGCCCAAGATCTGCACGCCGGCGGCCCAGTTCACGATCGCGATCGGCGGCGGCGGCGGCGCCACCGATGCCGAGGCCGTGTCGCTCGTGACGCTCAACCTCGACTCGGATCCGGCCAACCCGAACACCGCGGCGATCCAGGGCTGGTCCTACGGCCTGTGCATCAAGGACCCGGCGATGCTGGACATCCTGAGCGCGACGACGAGCGGCACCGACAGCGGGACGTTCAAGGGCGGCCTCGGTCCCGATTTCAACACGATCACCGTCTTCCCCGGACAGGGCGTGACCCACGGCGTCGTGATCGATCTGATGGCGACCGTGACGCTCCCCGCGCAGAATGACTGGACCGATCTTGCCGTCACGTACAAGATTCTCATGACCGCCGACGGACAGGCCACCAGCGTCGTACCCTGCGACAAAGCGCTCGGCACGCCCGCGACGGCGAACGTCATGGTCGTCGGCGGCAACAGCTTCCCCGCCTCGACCAGCGAGGGCATCGATCCCGCCGACGAGTGCTGCGACCCCACGTCCTGCAACGCGGCCGGCACGTTCGTGTATCTGCCCGGCACGAAGGCCTTCGCGGGCAGTGCCAACGGCGACGGCAAGCTGGACATCGCCGACGGCATCTTCATCCTCAACTACCTGTACCGCAGCGGCCGGCCGCTTCCCTGCGAGAAGGCGGGCGATGTGAACGGCGACTGCGTGTTGGATTCCTCCGACGCCGTCTACATTATCTACTATCAGTTCCTGGATGGCCCGGCCCCGGCGCAGGGTCTGGGCTGCGTTCTCTTCAATTCGGACACCTGCCCGAACCTGACCTGCGACGTTGCCGAGTGCGGCTAGCGCGCTCGCCGTCATCGGCGGGCCGGAAGGCACGAAGCCCCGCGTTCCTGCGAGCGCGGGGCTTCTTTTCCTTGCGCCTCTGAGCCTGTCGCAAAAGCCGCCCGTGTGCGACAGGCTCCTTTACCGCGGCGGCCTCGTCACCCTGCAATACAGCAGGTACTCCTCGTGGCCGTCGAGAAGCCCCCGGCGGGCGGTGAAGCTCGGGAAGGGAATCCGGTACGTCGTGACCGTCCCGCGCAGCGAGAGCATCGCCTCCAGGGCTTCCAGCGGAATGAGCGCGTTGGAGTTGCCGACTCCCGAGTTCATGTTGTTGTACGAGACCAAAAGGTGCCGAACACGGCACCCCGCAACAAGGTCGCGCATGGCAGCCGCGGCGCGGCCCGTGCAATACTCGCTCCGAGGGCGCGCGTCGGGCGGCATCTTGCGCGTCTTGCCGGCGAGCGCCGGCTTCGTGTTCAGGGCGATGTTCTCCAGCACGTGATACAGGGTGCCGTACTGCCGCCGGTTGTACGGCGGATCCACGTAGAGCAGATCGCCCTCGATCTCGCCGGCAAGCTCGTTCCCGTCCCGGCAGAACACCAGGTTGTTGCCGTTCGCACGGTACGGGATGTGCGGCAGGCGCACGACGAACCGCCGCACGGAGCGCTCGTCATCGATGGGACGGAACGCATCGAAGTGCCCGCATGTCACCGCGGCCGCATCGGCGGCGTACAGCACGCTCGCCACGGCCGCGGCCTTGACGACCGGCCGCAGGTTCCAGGCGTCGATCGCATCCCTGAGCGCGCCGATGCGCCGCGCCACATCCTCGGTGAAGAAGCGCCCGCCGTAGTTCTCGCCGTAGTAGTTCGGCCCCGAGGCCTCGACGCCGCACAGCGCGCCGATCGCCTCCTCGATCTCGCCGCGGTCCTCGGGCACGGCGCAGAACCAGGCCTGCAGGATCATCGCGTTGCTCGCGAGGAAGTCGTTGACAACGATCTCCCGCGGGGGCGTGTTAAAGAGATGCCCCACGACGCCCGTACCGGCGAAGATGTCGATGATGCGCCGCGCCTCGGGACACTGCGCGGCGACCACCTCGGCGATCTTCGCGAGCAGGCGCGTCTTGCAGCCGAGGTACCGGCGCATGTGGAGCGAGTAGTACCCGGGCGGCGCCGCGTCGGGACACGCGGGGTCCGCACACAAGGCCATACGCGGAACGCGCGTGCGCGACGATTGCGAGCTCATACGCCAGGCGATTGTAGGTCCCGGCGCCCGGAGCGCAACCCCCGGCACGGGCTCTCGCGCCCGGGTTACAGCGCCCCCCGCCACAGCAGGCGGTCGCGGATCCGCAGGTAGGCGGACGCGGCGCGCTCGTCCGCATCGGACGCGGCGCGGCACGACGGCGGCGGCGGACGCGGCGCCGCGAATCGCGGCGCAGGGCGGTCCGGCGCGCGGGCACCGGCGCCCGCCGGCGTCGCGCGGGGCGCCTCGGGAAGTACGGCGCAGGTCTCCGCGGCGAGGGTGGCTGCGCGCGGTTCGCCGGCCGAAGGCGCGAGGCACGTCTCGACCGCCAAGGCGGCCGTGCACGGTTCGGCGGCGCGAGGCGCGGCGCTCGCGCCGCCGGCGGGGGCCTCCGCGCGCGGTTCGCCGGCCGGAGGAGACGGAAGCACGGCTTCCTTCATCTTCGCGAACTCGCCCGCGAGACGCTCGACCAGCACGCCCGCGATCTCCGTCACCATGCTCTGCACGCACGCGGACATGTCGCGGCGCAGCGCGGGGGCCAGGGTACGCTCGACATCCGCGCGCAGCAGCTTCACGACATCGCTCCTGAAGCTCTCGCACTCGAAGAGCCGCGCGCACTCGGCATGCACGTGCTCGGCGATGACCCCGGAATCCCCGCGGCGGCTCTGCACGGCATCGTCGGTGAGGAACTCCCGGATCTTCTCCTGGACGAGCTGCACGATCTTCTGCGAGAGCACATCGGACTCCAGCAGGCTCTCCACGGCCGTGGCCATCTGGTCGGCGTGCACGTCGTCCAGGGATCCGATGACGGCCGTCTCGGCGAAGTGGCTCTCCCCCTGCGCGCCGAGCTCCGGCTCATCCAGGATTTCCTTCTCGACCAGCCCCTCGACGATCGCGCGACTGATCTCCTCGCAGAGGGAATCCATGTCGGCGACCTTCTTGGAAGGTGATTCCTTGCCGGGTTCCTTGTCGATTCGTTCCACGCTCATCGGACCTTCGAGGGCACGCCGTCTCCCCTGCCGCTTCTTCCAGTGAAGTCTAACCGGCCGGCGGCAGCCGGGCAACCGGGCACGCGCCGCCGGGCGGGGCCGGCTTCCGATAATCGCGGGGCAGCCGGACGCGGCCCCGCGGCGCGCGCCGCGCGTCAGTCCAGAATGCCGCGCCGGCTGTGCCGCACGAGCCGCAGCTCCACGTCCTGGACGCTGATCTCGCTGCCCTTGCAGAACACGAAGAGGAACGCGCCGCGGTCGGGAAACTCGGCATCGCCGGACTGCGAGAGCTTCAGGTCGGCGCCCGCGCGGGTCGTCGTGCCGGCCTTGCTCCCGCCCTCGACCGTCACCTCGACCCTGGTCGAGTCCCCGGCGCCCACCACCTCGACCGTCACGGTGATCCACCCGTCGCCGGTCTGCTCGGCATCGAACGCGATCCGCCCCTCCTCGGCGGCCGGGTCGGCCGCGGCGGCGGCGTTGATCTGCGCGACCGTCACGCGCGGAAGGAGTATCAGCGTGCCCTTCGCGATTCTCGCCTTGAAGCGCAGAACGTAGTCCTCCCAGTGCGCGCCGTTGGGACCGAGCACCCAGTGATGGCCCTCGTCCGGCACGGCCGCCGTGATGCGGCCGGCGCCGCCGTCGGACTTCTCCAGCTTCCACTGCGCGTTCCGCGAGCGATACGGCCAGTTGATGAGATCGTACTGCCCGAGGAGCGGCTCGGGCGAGATCTTCGCCTTGCCCGCGGTGAAATCCTGGAGGCGCTGGGCGAACGCCTTCTCGCGTTCCTCCCGCTCCTTCTTCTTGCGGGCCTCCTCCTCGGCGTCCATGCGCGCCTGCGCCTCGGCCATGGGCGCCGCCTCGTACTTCTTGAGGATCTCCTCGCGCCGCTCCCAGATCGGCGTGTCGGTCGCGAACTCCCGCTCGCTGAACCCCTCGCGGATGACGCGCTCGGCGACGAGATACAGCTTCTTGCGCGCGAACGCCTCGGCCTCCCGCTTCAGCTCGACCAGGTGGCGCTCGTCCTGCGCGTATCTCGCCGCCGTCTCCTTCAGTCGCTGGAACCGCTCCTCGTACTCGGGGATGCCCTCGATCTCGGGCGGCGGCTTGGCGAGCACGCGCAGCGCCTCGCTGTAGCCGCGGTTCTCGTCCGCGGCGAGCTCGGCGACCTGGGCATCGATGAGCTCGATCATCTCCTTCCCTTCGCTCTTGTGCAGGGCGATGATCGCATCGAGCTTGCGCTTCACGCGCGACTGGAACTCATCGGGCAGCCCCCGCGAGACGAGGCTCAGGTTGTAGTACAGTCCTTCGAGGTAGCTGTACGCACGCGGATTGGCGGCCTCCTCCCCCTCGATCCTCTTGAGCTCGGCCTCGGCCTTCCTCAGTCGTTCGGCCTGAACGGCTTCCTGCGTGAGCGCCGGCACGACCGCGGAGCCCGCACCGGGCCCCTGGGCGACCCTGCCCGCCGGCTCCTTTCCCCCCACCGCCATGAACACGATCGCGAGCAGCAGGATCGCCGCCGCGGCCGCGCCCCCGTACACGTAGAGACGCTTGGTCGCCAGCTTCGCATCGCCGTGGCCTAGAAGCTTGAGAAGCCCCTTGGCCTTGGACGCCTCGGCCGCATCGTGCCCATGGACGACGCCGTGGCGCGCATGCGGGGCAACGCCGGGAGCCTGAGGCCTCTGTGCCGGGCGCGCAACGCCGGGCGCTTGCGCTCTCTGGACACTCGGCGCGACCGGACGCGCGGCGCCGGGCGCTTGCGGTCTCTGGACACCCGGCGCGGCCGGACGCGCGGCGCCGGGTGCTTGCGGTCTCTGGACACCCGGCGCGGCCGGACGCGCGGCGCCGGGTGCTTGCGGTCTCTGGACGCCCGGCGCGGCTGGACGCGCGGCGCCGGGCGCTTGCGGTCTCTGGACACCCGACGCGGCCGGACGGGCGGCGCCGGGTGCTTGTGCTCTGGGCACGGTCGGAGCCGGAGGTTGTTGCGCCGCAGGCATGGGAGGCTTGATAACCGGCGGCGGTACGGGACGCGCCGCGGGCGGCGGCGCGCTCGCCGGCGCCGCGGGCCGCGGCGGAACCACGGGCGCCGCGGGAGGCGGCGCGGAGCTTGCCGCCGCCTTCTCCTGGGCCGCCTTGCGTTGACAGCCGAGACAGAGCTGTCCCGACGCTCCTCGTCTGGCAAGACCGTGCGCCAGCGTACGACCACAGCGTGCGCAAGTGACTTCTTCGCTCATGGTTGCTTCTTGGGCGAGTTCCTGGGCAAACCGGGCCGCGGCGCGCACATCATGCGCCGCAGCGCATGCTACCCATCCTGCCTCAGACGCTCGTGGAGGTCAAGCTGGAAGCGCAATGAAGCGGCATGCGCGGCGCGATCACTCCTCGTCGTCGTGTTCGACGGGATACAGCGTGTCCAGCACGCGCATGATGCCGGTCTCGTCCATGAGCGCCCTCTCCAGCAGGATCTGCCCGAGAAGAACCCGGTCTCCCCTCGCACGACGCTCGGCCTGCTCGGCAAGGGCCTCCGCCAGATCGGCGGCGCCGATCAAGCCGAGCTCCAGGGCAACTTCACCGAACCGACGATAGCGCACCATCAATGCCTCGGGCTCGACAACGGGACTGCGCCGACCGGGCGACGCGATCGAGCCGTGACGTTTCTCCGGTCCATGAAAGGTATTTCGGTCAAGAAGGCATCCTCACATGAACTTTTTCACCGGTATCCGCGCCGAGCAACCCCGCGGCGCTCTTCCCCCGAACGGCGATCTCGAGATACCCGCTGCTTCCGATAAACACGAGCACGGCGCGCTCGCGCCCGGAGTTCGCCGGCACCGCGATGACCGAGCTGCGCTCGCTCACGGCCCTCTGTCCCGTCCGGCGGCGCCCGGCTCGAAAAGCAGCACCTCCTCGCCGCTCCTGCACAGGCGCTCGCCGGCGAGTATTCGCCGGAGGCGTTCGATCTTCTCGGCCACGGGCGATTCCTGAACGCGCCCGAAAACGAGCTCCGAACGCGCCGTCCTGCCCCACTGCAACCGCACCGCATGCCCCGGCTCGGTGACCAGCTCGACCTCGCTCCAGTCGTTGCGGCCCACGTTGCGCACATCGATCCGCGCGATCCAGTGCGGGAGGTTCTCGCGAAGCCCCGCCTGGGCGAGCAGCGCCGCGATGTAGAACCCGTGCAGCACCGGCTCGTCCGCGCGCGCGAACTCCTTCCGTCCTCCCCATGCTTCGCCCCGCGGCGGGACGCGCTTCGCCCACTGGATGACCGGCAGCCTCAGGTCCGCCGGCGGCAGCGCGGACAGCACGCCGCCGAGCCTGCGCCCCTCGGTGTCGGCGAAGTAGTACTCGCCCGCCCTGAGCCCCACCAGGCACATGGGATCTCTCAGCCGCAGCCGGCCCGTGATGCCGCCGCCGCCCTCCGCGCCGGGCACGGCGTATTCCAGGCGCTCGACCGACGCTACCCACTCGTTCGCCAGGTAGTACTCCCGGAGCCGCCGGAGCGGCGCCCGGTCCAGAACGTGGATGCGGCCCGGAACCGCGGATGCGGCCCGGAGCGCCGCGGTCGATTCGGGATCGAGCCACGCCGGCAACCCCTGGACATCGACTCCGCCCGCGCTGAACCCCAGGCCGGGGTCGGCGCGGGCGATGCTCAGCGCGTGGTGGGCCGCGATGCCCGTCAGGACCGCCGAGACGAGCATGAGGCCCGCCCCTTTGGCCTCGGGCGACCACTTCGCCATCCTCTCGCGAAGCGTGAGTCCCCCCGGCACACCGATTCTCTTACGCTTCCTTCCCATCGTCCTCCGCCTGCCGCGCCGCGGCCGCTCTCGCCGCGGCAAACTCGGTGATATCCCCCGCGCCCATGCACACGACGACGTCGCCCCGGCGGCACGCGCCATCGAGCACGCGTCCGGCTGCATCGAAGTCCGCGCAGAACTCCGCGGCCGCGCCCCGCCGCACCATCAGCTCCGCGAAGGCCGCGCCCGCCGCGGCCCTGGCCGCGCCGTCCTCGCGTGCGGCGAAGACGGGCAGCACCAGCGTCAGGTCGGCCGCGCCGAGGGCGGCGGCGAACTCTTCCCTGAACGTCTCGAGGCGCGTCGCCTGATGCGGCTGGAACACGGCGATCAGGCGCGCGGCGCGCGGGAAGCGCTCCCGCGCCGCCGCAACCGTCGCCCGCACCTCCGTCGGGTGGTGCGCGTAGTCATCGACGTACGTCACGGGGCCGCGCCGCAGGACCTCGAACCTTCGCCGCATGCCGCGGAAACGGTGCAGCGCGGCCGCGCCGCGCGCGCAGGCCTCGCACCCGTACAGCTCGCACGCAAGCGCCACAACTCCGGCGGCGTTGAGCGCGTTGTGCTCGCCCGGTATCGAGAGCCGCACATCGATCTCCTCGCCGCGCGGGCCGCACAGGCGCACGTCCTGCCCCTCGTCCTGCGCGCGCCGCGCCGCCACGTCCCACATGCCGCCGGGACCGAAGGTCACGACGCGAACGCCCGGCGCCGTGACGCCGCGCAGTCGCGCCGCGACGGCCGGGGGCGCCGCGAGCGCCCCGCACGGCTCGATGCCGGCCGCGAAGCGCCCGAACGCATCCAGGAGCGCCGCCTCGGTCGGAAAACAATCGACATGCTCCTTCTCGGCGTTCGTGATCACGGCCCCGCGCGGCCGGAACTGCAGGAACGAGCAGTCGTACTCGCACGCCTCCACCGCCATGGGGTCTCCGGCGCGCGCGTTCGATGGAAGCTCGTCCAGGCCCGGCGGCGGATCCGCGCCGATGAGCCAGCCCGCATCGATGCCGGCGTGCCGCAGGAGCAGCGCGAGCAGCGCCGTGCTCGTCGACTTGCCGTGCGTCCCCGCGCACGCCAGCACGGTGCGCTCCGCGCAGAACGCGCCGAGCGCCGCGGCGTACTTCAGGCACGGCAGGCCGCGCGCGCGCGCCTCGCGAAGCTCGGCGTGCTCGGGCGCGACCGCGGCCGAGTGCACGACAAGGGCCGCATCGCGCGGCACGCCCTCGCCGCCGGTCCACCGCAGTCCCTCGCGCACCAGCGCGTCCGTCGCCGGACCGGGAGCCGCATCGGTGCCCGACACCGCGCGGCCCTCGCCCAGGAGGAGCCGCGCCAGGCCGCGCATGCCGTAGCCCGCGACGCCGATGAGGTGCGCGGGTCCCGTGGGTAAACGTGCAGGTCTCGTCATTGCTTCGTTCCTGCCGCCGCGGCGCGCGATCGCGGGCGTCCTACCGGACCGGCACCTTGATCTTGCGGCCCACCGGCAGCATCTGGCGCTCGCCGCGCGTCATCCAGTCCTTGTTCAGGCTCACGATCGCGCTCACCTTGCTCACATCGCCGCAGTGCTCCCTCGCGATGCCGTACAGAGAATCGCCCTTCTTGATCGTCACCAGCTTGTACGCGGGGCGGCCGGCCGCCGGCTCCCGTTCCTTCTCGGCCCCGCGCGCGGGCTCCGGCTCGAGCGGCGCCGCCGGTTCGACCGCCGGCTCGGGCGCAGGGTCGGGGGCACGCACCGCGTCGTCCGCGGCCGGCGGCGCGGCCGCGCGGTCGTCGTCGGCCGCCTGATCCGGGAGCACGATCTCCTGGCCGGGAATCAGCCGCTCCGGCTTGATGCCGGAATTCAGCTTCAGAATCGCCTCCACGTGCTTGACCGTGCCGAGCTCCCGCGCCGCGATCTTCGTGAGCGTGTCGCCCTGCTTGATCGTGTAGCTCCTCCCCCGCGCGGCGGCCGGCGGCCGTGACTCGCCCGCGCCCGGCGCCGCCGGCAGCCCGGCATCGAGCCCCGCATCGGCGGGCTCCGGAGGCCTCTCGGCGCCGTTGGATGCCCACATGTTGACGTACGCCTGCGCGTCCTCCGGCTTCGGCTCCTCCGCGCGCGGCAACGCCCGCGCCGGAACGCCCGCGTTGCGCGCGGGAACGCGATTTCCTATGAAGATGGTCATCAGCGGATGCGCGGACTCGGCCGCCAGCTCTCTGGCCGAGGCGCGCTCCCAGAGATCGCCGTCGGGGGGAATGGCCAGGTACAGCGACATGGCCGCGAAGACGAGCCCCGTCAGGACCGCAAGACGCAGCAGGTGATTCATCGGTTCTCTCCACCGGTATATGCGCCGCGCGCCGCGCATGCGACCGCAAGGGCGGCGTCCGGCCTGCCAAGCTCCCGCGCGCGGCGCGCGCGCGCGGACCATGCCTCGGCGCGGGTGTCGAGCGACTTGATCGCGGCGGCAACTTCCTCGGGGCCGAACGCGCGTTGCTCGTACGCCACTGCCACGCCTTCGCGGGCGGCCCAGGCGGCGTTCGCCGCCTGATGGCCGTCGCGCGCGAAGGGGTACGGCACGAGCACGGCCGGGATGCCGAGCACCAGCAATTCCGCGAGCGTGCTGCCGCCCGCGCGTGCGATCGCCAGGTCGGCGTCCCTGATCCGCGCGGCGATGTCGGGGAAGAACGCCGCCGTGTCGGCCGCAATACCCCAGCGCGCGTAGGCGTTCCGGACTTCCTCGGCATCGGGTCCGGCCGCGTGCACGATGCGCAGGTTCATGCGCAGCGCGGCCAGGCGCGGCAGCGCCGCGATCATGGCCTCGTTCAGCGCCCGGGCGCCCTGGCTCCCCCCAAGCACCGCGATCTTCTTCCACGAGCGCGCCGCCCGCGGCGGCCCCGCGTGCCGCTGGCGCACGAAATCCTCGCGCACCGGGTTGCCCGTGTGCACGACGCGCGGCGCCCGTCCCAGGCCCTCGGTCTCCGGAAACGCGGTGCACACGCAGTCGACGAACGGCGCGAGCATCCGGTTCACGCGTCCCGCGACCGCGTTCTGCTCCAGCAGGACGACGCGCGTCCCCGACAGGAGCGCCGCGGCGATGCCAGGCAGCGAGACGTAGCCGCCCAGCCCCAGGCATGCCTGCGGCCGCAGGGTCTGCATGATGCGGAGGATGGTGCCGGCCCTGACGGCGAGCTCGACCGCGAACCTGAGCCCGAGCCCGCGCGGCTGCGCTAGCGGCACGCGGCACATGCGGATGCCGTTCGGCCGCGTGAAGGACTGCTCCCCCGGCCGCCGCCCCGTGAAGAACACCGCCTCGGCGGCCCCGCCCGCCGTGAGCGCGCCCGCGACCGCCAGGCCCGGCGCCAGGTGGCCGCCCGTGCCGCCGCCCGAGAAGACGAACCGCGCGGGCGCCTCCGCCCGCGAGCGCACCCACATGGTCTCATGCATGGGCTGCCTCCCCTGCCGCCTCGATCCGTGCCGCGCGCCCGCGCGCGTCCCCCGTGGACGCGCCGGCGCGGCGCTCGGCAAGGTGCGTGCGGCGCGCGACATTGAGGATCAAGCCTATCTCGGCGAACGCCAGCGCAAGGCCGCTGCCCCCGTAGCTCATGAGCGGCAGCGAGATGCCCTTCGTCGGCGCGGCGCCGGACACGACCGCTATGTTGACGACTGCCTGGAAGACGAGCGAGAACGTGGCGCCGAAGGCGAGCAGGAACCCGCCGAAATCGCGCGCCCGGAGCGCGATCCTGAGCCCGCAGACGAGCAGCGCCGCGTACAGGGCGAGCACGACGCACGCGCCCAGGTAGCCGCACTCCTCGCCGAACACGCCGAAGATGAAGTCCGTGAAGCACTCGGGGAGGTAGCCGAGCTTCTGGGTGCCGGAGCCGAGGCCCTTGCCCGCCAGCCCGCCCGAGCCGAGCGCGATGAGCGACTGGTTGACCTGATACTGGTCCCCGGGATGGAGCACGCCCTTGAACCGGCTCACGACCTTGTCCCACTTGAGGTACGCGACCGCCGCGATCGCCGGGCTCGCCAGGACGCCGGCAAGCCCCAGGTACCACACGCGCACTCCCGCCACCAGCATGAGCACGATCGCGAAGGAGAAGACGAACGCCGCCGTCCCCAGGTCGGGCTCGGCCAGGATGAGCCCGAAGTACACGCCCACGCCGAGCAGGCACGGCAGGAACGTCCCGAAGAACCGGTTGATCCGGTCCTGCCGCTGCGCCAGGAACCCCGCCGTGCAGATGAGCAGCGTCAGCTTGGCGAACTCCGACGGCTGACAGAGATAGCCGCCCAGCTTGACCCAGCGGGCCGAATCGTTGATGCGCCGCCCGATGTGCGGGACGAACACGAGCGCGAGCGCGACCACGGTCGCGCCGAAGATGTACGGCCACCACGCGAGCAGGCGCCGGTAGTCGACCGAGTACAGGACGGCGAAGCACGCCAGCGCGACGACCGAGTACAGGAGCTGCCGCCCGAACCAGAGGTACGGCGCCTGGAACTTCATGATGCTCCGGCACGCGCTGGCGCTGAACACCATCACGAGCCCTATCACGAAGAGGCCGCCCGCGGCCCACAGGAGCCATCGCCCTTCCCTGCTCACGATGCCGACCCCCACAGCAGAAACGCCACGAAGACGAAGCTCAGGACCGCCCCGCACAGCCAGAACCGCGTGGTGACGGTCATCTCCGACCAGCCCTTGAACTCGAAGTGGTGATGGAGGGGCGCGATGAGGAACACCCGCTTGCCCCGCGTCTTGCAGGACAGGACCTGCAGGATCACCGAGAGCGCCTCGACGACGAAGACGCCGCCCACGATGAGGAGCAGCAGCTCCTGCCTGATCAGCACCGCCGAGAGCGCGAGCGCGCCGCCGAGGCTCAGCGAACCCGTGTCGCCCATGAAGACCTGGGCCGGATGCGCGTTGAAGAACAGGAAGCCCGTCGCGGCGCCCGCGAGCGACGCACAGAGAATGCTCACGTCCGAGCCCGGCGCGATGTGCGCCAGACCCAGGTACTCTGAGAACCCCGTCTGGCCGAACGCCGCCGCGCCGATCGAGAGGCCGGCCGCGGCGAGGGCCAGGCAGCCGCTGGCCAGGCCGTCCAGGCCGTCGGTGAGGTTCACGGCATTGGCGGTGCCGGCGACGACGATGCCCACCCACAGGGGGAAGATCACGCATACCGCCATGCTCGCCGGCGGCGTTCCCACGTGCAGGGCGAGCGCGCCCGCGACGATGCCGATGCCGAGCAGGAAGGCCATCTTCTCGCGCGGCCACAGCCCGTGGCCGGAGCGCCTGAGCTTGGCCACGTCGTCCCACGCGCCGACCGCCGCGAGCGCGAGCGCCGTGCCGAGCACCATGCAGACGCCGGGGCGGATGGCGTCGACCGCCGCGAGCGTTCCCGCGGCGGCGCCCAGGAGCGGCGCGACGCCGCCCATCGTCGGGGTATTGCGCTTGCGCGCGTGCAGGGCATCGAGCTTCTTCGAGTCGCCCTTGTGGCCGCAATCGACGACGCGCAGCGCGCGCAGAATTCGCAGGTGCAGCGGCATCAGCACCAGCGTGACCGCCAGCGCGATGCCGCCGCCGAGAAAGGCGCGGATGGCGACCTCGGGCAGCGGCGCCGCGCTCATGCCGGTCATGCGCGCACCTCGCGAACTTCCGCGCCCGCCCGCGCGCCGGCGTCGAGCAGGGTCTTGACGCGATCGGCGACGGCCTCGAGCCTGACGCTGCGCGATGCCTTGAAGAGAACGACGTCGCCCGGCGCAACGTGCCGCGCGACGGCCTGCGCGAGCGCCTCGGCATCGCGGAACAGCGCCGCCTCCGGACCGGCGCCGGACGCGCGCAACGCGTCGTAGGCGCCCGCGACCTCCTCGCCGAGGAGCAGCACGGCCGCGGCCGAGGTGCCGGCCAGGAACTCGCCCAGCTCGCGGTGGTAGCGCGCCGACTCCCCGCCGAGCTCGCGCATGTCGCCGAGCACGGCGATCAGCCGGCCGCGGGCGCAGAGCTGCTCCGCCCCGCGCACGGCCGCGCGCACGGCCTCCGGGTTGGCGTTGTAGCAGTCCAGGATCAGGGTCGCCCCGCCGGCGCGCACCTTCTGCCACCTGAGGCGGGGCATGGAGAAGGCATCGAGGCGCGCACGTATGTCGGCCGGCGCGACGCCCCAGTCGAGCGCCGCGCAGATCGCGGCGGCCGCATCGGCGACGTGCGCCGGCGCAGCATCGCGCAGGAACATCTCCCCGCAGGCGCCGATCCTGAAGCGCACGCCGCCGTCCTCGACGGCGACGATCTCGGGCGCGGCGGCGCCCTCGCCGCACAGCACCACGCGGCAGCGCGCAATGCGCCGGAAGCGCTCCAGCCCCTGCATGCCCGCCTGCAGGTACAGCGTCCCGCCGGGGGGAATCGCCGCGGCCAGCTCGCCCTTGGCCCTGATGATGCCGTCCAGCGAGCCGAAGCCCTCCAGGTGGACGGGCGCAATGCTCACGATCATGCCGTCGCTCGGCCGGAGGATGGCGCACAAGCCGGCGATCTCGCCGGCGTGGTTCGCCCCGACCTCCGCCACGAGCGCACTCGTCCGCGCATCGGCCCTGAAAACCGTGAGCGGCACGCCGATGCTGTTGTTGAAGCTCTCCTGGGCCTTCTCGACGGCGTAGGTGCCCTCGAGCAGCGCCGCCAGGATGTCCTTGGTCGTCGTCTTGCCGATGCTGCCGGTGATCGCGATGACGCGGCAGGCCAAGCGCCGCCTGACCCAGCCCGCCAGCGCGCCGAGCGCCGCGCAGGGGTCGTCGACGCCGCAGAGGAGCTCGGGCGGCACCGCGTCGCTCGCGAACCCGCGCCGCACGATGCACGCGGCGGCGCCCCGCGCAACCGCATCCGGCACGTGCGCGTGCCCGTCCGTGCGCTCGCCCTCGAGCGCGACGAACAGGTCGCCCGGCCGGACGCCGCGGCTGTCCGTCGCGACGCCCGTGACCCACGCATCGCCGCGCGGGACTCCCGTGCCCCCGACCGCGGCGAGCACGTCCTTATACCGGCACCGGAGCACGGCCTCTCTCCCTGAGTACGCGCCGCGCCACCTCGCGGTCGTCGAAGCGGATCTTGCGCGTGCCGATGATCTGGTAGTCCTCGTGGCCCTTGCCCGCGATGACGACCACGTCGCCCTCGCGCGCGTCGGCGAGCGCGCTCCTGATGGCGCGTTCGCGATCGGCCTCCACGTGAAGATCGGCGTCGCCGCCGGCCGTGCCGGCGAGCACATCGTCGATGATCGCGCGCGGTTCCTCCGTGCGCGGATTGTCGCTCGTCAGGTAGACGGCGTCCGCGCGCGCGCACACCGCCCGGCCCATCTCCGGACGCTTGGTCCTGTCGCGGTCGCCGCCGCATCCGAACACGACGATGAGCCTGCCTCCCGTCTCGCGGGCCGCGCCCCGAAGGCTGTCGAGCATCCGCGCGAGCGCCGACGCCGTGTGCGCGAAGTCGACGAAGACGCGGAATCCCGGGGCGGGCACCTCCTCGAGCCGGCCGGGCGGCGGCGCGAAGCCCTCGACGCCCGCGCGGATCGCATCCCAGGAGACGCCGAGCGCGCGCGCGCACGCCACGGCGCCGCAGATGTTCTCGGCGTTGTGGCCGCCCCACGCGCGCGTCGCCACGGCGATGCCGCCGTCCCCGTCGCGGAACGCGACGCGGACGAGGCCCTCGCCCGCGACCTCGGCGCCGGCCAGGCCCGGGAACCCCCGCCGCGTGAACTCGATCACGCGCGCCCGCGTGCGCGCCGCGACGAAACGGTACGACGGGTCATCGCCGTTGAGAACCGCGACGGCGCCGGGGGGCAGCTCCTCGAAGAAGCGCGTCTTGGCCTCGCGGTAGGCCTCGAACGTCTTGTGGTAATCGAGGTGGTCGGACTGGATGTTGGTCAGGATCCCGGCGCGGAAGCGCACGCCGGCGACGCGTCCCTGCAGGATGCCGTGCGATGAGACTTCCATCACGCACGATGCCGCGCCCGCATCGACCATGGCGCGGAACGCCTCCTGGACCGGGAGAGGCCCGGGCGTCGTCGTCGCCGGCCGCTCGGTCCGCCCCGCGCCGAGAATGTTCTCCACGGTGCCGAGCAGGCCCGCGGTCGCGCGGTCCGCCGCGGAGAGAATGCGCCAGAGGCAGTACGCGGTCGTGGTCTTGCCGTTCGTGCCGGTCACGCCGATGACGCGCAGGCGCGCGGACGGATCGCCGAGGAAGAAGGCCGCCAGCGGGCCGACGAGCATCCGCGTGTCCGGGACGATCAGGCACGGCACGCCCGCGCCGGCGGCCCGCTCGGCGAGCACCGCGGCCGCCCCGCGCGCGACGGCCTCGGCGATGAACTCGTGGCTGTCGACGCGCTCGCCGCGCTCGGCGACGAAGAGATCGCCCGCCTTCACGAGGCGCGAGTCGACCGCGATGCCGGAGCAGCGCGCGCCGGGCGCCCGGCGGCCGGCGGCCCGCACCCTCGTGCGGGCCGCCAGGTACGCGCGCAGCTCGGCAAGTTCCACCGCCCTCATGTCCACCTCACTCCGGCGAGTCCCTGAACACCGCGCTCAGAATCGAGGCCGCGATCGGCGCCGCCGTGGTCCCGCCGTAGTACAGGCCGAGAACGCGCGCGTCGGGCCACTCGCGATCCACATCGACGCGCGTCACGATCACGTAGCGCGGCCGCTCGGCGGGGGCGTGGCAGATGAACGTGCCGGTGTACAGCCGGTTGTTGTAGCCGCCGAGCTCCTTGGCGCAGCGCTTCGACGTGCCGGTCTTGCCGCCGAAGGCGAGGCCCGCGGGCACGAGCCCGCTCTGCACGAGCCGATGCGCGGTGCCGTGCTTCTCATCCACGACGAGGCGGAGAAGCTCCATCATTGTCGCCAGCGCCTTCTCATCGTTCATGACCCTGCGCGGCGCGCCGGACGTCGAGCCCTGCATGCCGCAGACGCCGCCGTGCGGCGCGTACGCATAGTGTATATGCGGGTCGACGAGATAGCCACCGTTGACCAGCGCCGAGTAGCCCCTGGCCAGCGTCAGCATGGTCACGTTGACGGCCATGCCGAACCCCATGGACGTGACATCCTGGGGCGGGATGCTCGCCGGGATGCGCGGCCCCTTCAGCTCATCCTTCCACTCCTGCGGCCAGAGCTGCTGCATCACGGCGGGATCGCGGTCGTTCGGGTCGCGCGGGTCGACGCCCAGGCCGAACTGCGCCAGCAGCGCGCGCAGCCGCCGCGGGCCGAGCCGTTCCGCCAGGATGCTGAACACGATGTTGCTCGACTGGACGAAGCCCTCCAGCAGGCCGGCGTCGGTCACGGGGTGCGCATCCGTCACCGGCAGCCTGCGCCCCGGAACGCGGCGCGAGCTGCCGCCCTCCCAGATCACCGAGCCCGGGACCGAGGCGAGGCCCTCCTGGAGGATCTTGGCCGCGATGAAGCACTTGAACACCGACCCCGGCTCGTAGATGTCGAAGATCGGCTCGCCGCGGCCTGCCGTCAGCCACCGGCGCAGCGACTTCACGGGGTATTCCCCGAAGAGCCGCAGGGCTTCCCGGCGCTGCGGCCAGGTGCCGAACGCGAGAATCCTCCCCGTGTGGGGATCCATGATGAGGGCGCTCGCCTTGAGCGCGTTCGTCCGGCGGTCGGTCGTCCGGCGGGTGAAGGGATCGTAGCCGTTCCGCAGGTTCTCGAATCCCTCGCGCAGCGCGTCCCACAGGATCTTCTGGAGCCGCACATCGATCGTGAGGTATACATCCCGGGGCTCGATGGGGTCGACGCCGATGCCGCCCGCGCAGACATGGCTCAGGAGGCCGGCGGGGCCGGCGCGGATCTCCTCCACGCCGTTCCGGCCCCGCAGCACGAGGTCGAACCCCCCCTCGACCCCGTGGGTTCCGTGTCCGTCGTCGACGACGCGGCCGAGGATCTCGTTGCAGAGGCCGAAGTAGCGCTCGCCGCGGTCGCGCGCATCCGCGAACGTGTTCCGGCGCACGAGCCGCTTCTCGAACGTCACGGCGCCGCTCCAGGACGCGCCCCGGACGCCGCCGACCGCGTGCAGGTAGGCTCCGAGGAGCGGCGTGGCCCGCGGCGGCACCTTGTCCTCGATGCGGAGGTACTGGCAGTACTTGGGGTGGGTCGCCTCGCGGTCGAACGCGTGCCTGAGGAGGTCCGCGACCGCGGGCGCCGGCATGCGCAGGAGGCACCCCAGCTCGAGCACCGTGCGCGCGGAGAAATCGGCCCGCTGGGCGATGCGAAGCGAGTGCCAGTCCACGCTGAGCTGCGAGGGCGCCTCCGGCGGCGCGGTCGAGGTCGCGAGCAGCACGCCGTTCACGTCGCGGATGTCGCCGCGCCGGGTGTCGACCGGGCGCAGCGATGACGCCTGCCGCAGCGCCCTGGCCTCGTAGTGCTCGTGGCGCACGATCTGGATGTGGAACAGGCGGCCGGCCAGCGCGGCCAGCGCGACCAGAAGGAGGCCGCCCGCGAAGAATGCCCGGGTGCGAAGGAAGGGAGGGCGCGCGCCGTCGATCACCGCGAGTCCTCCCATTCGGCGGCCGAGGGCGCCTCGGTCTTCCTGCCGCGGAGGTAGTCCGTGAGCGAGCCCCGCGGCACCGCGTACTGGAACGTCCGCCAGTAATCGTACACCGCGGCGTGGCGGAGCTCCCGGACCTTCGCCCGGAGATGCTCCCAGCGCAGCACCTCGCTCTGCATCCTGACGCGCTCGGCGTCGAGGCACACGACGAACACGCCGAGGCTCGTCGTCCACAGGCATGTCAGGAGGAGACGAAACAGCGACACGCGCGTCCTCCACCGCGGCGCACGCCCCGCGGTGGAGCGTGGGCCGCCCGGCTCGCGCACGCCGGCCGGCGGCGGATCGCCTGCCGCCGGCCGCGCGCGCGGGAGCGAGAACGCAGCGAGCTACGCAGCCTTCAGCGCGAAGGCGCGCAACCTGGCGCTCCGGCTCCTTCGGTTTCTCTTCACTTCTTCCGGCGATGGACGAAGCGCGTGCTTCGTCACGAGCGTGCCGAGCCCCTCGGTGTGCAGGCGCGCGAACGCCTCCTTCACCATGCGATCCTCGAGGGAATGGTACGCGATCACCACCGCGCGTCCGCCGGGTGACAGTGCGCGATGGAAACGCCGCAGGAAACGGCCCAGGTGCTCAAGCTCGCCGTTGACGGCGATCCTCAAGGCCTGAAACGCCCGGGTGGCGGGATGAATGCGCTCCGGCTGCCCCCGTCCCTTCACGCGGCTCACCGCGGCGGCGAGCTGTCCGGTGGTGCGCGGGAGCGCCTCCTTGAGGGCCCGCGCGATCCGGCGCGCCGCACGCTCTTCGCCGTACGTCGAGATGACGGCGGCGAGCTCCTCTTCCGTGAGCCGCGCCACGAGATCGGCAGCCGTCTCGCCTTCCTCCGGCGCGAATCTGAGATCCAGGGGTGCGTCGCGGTTGAAGCTGAATCCGCGGGCCGGGTCGTCGACCTGCGCCGAGCAGTAGCCGAGATCAAGCAGCACGCCGTCGGCATGCTCCCACCCGGCCTTCGCCATGTGCTCGAGCAGATCCGCGTACGACCCCTGCACCGCCATGAACCGCGTTCCGAATGCCGCCAGCCGCGCGCGCGCCGCGCGCACGAGGCTGCCGTCCCTGTCTATGCCGAGCAGACGAAGCTCGGCGTCGCTTCCAAGCAACTCGCCCGCGTGGCCTCCGAGGCCCAGGGTCCCGTCCACGACCCTGCGCGGTCCTCCGGCAAGCATCAGCGCCGCCGTCTCGCGGAGGAGGACCGGCACATGAGCGGCATCCGCGGGAACATCACGCAAAGGCCGCGAACTCCTCGCCGCGGCCGGCCAGCTCGGCCGCGGCAATCACGAACGGCCCGAGTCCCAGCCCCGCGAAGTCGGGACTGAGGCCGCGAAGCCGCGCCACCCGCTCGCGGAGAGCGCGCAGCGCCGGCAGCAACGCGCGGGCGCCGGCCTTGTCGTTGTCGCGCAGGATTTCCTCGATGCGATCGCACAGCTCGCTCACGGGCATCGTCTCCACGACTCCCGGCGCCGCCACAGTCTTCGGCATGGTGCTGACCTCCTCCGCGCGGGCCCCGGTGCGCGGCACCGGGGCTCACGGCGCGCTCCGTGCGCCCGCGGGCCCTCGGTTCTCGCCGGACGGCGCATCGACGTTCTCGTCGATGCGCTGGAACTCCTCGGCGTTCCACACCTCGATATGGTCGCCGACACCCACGATCACGATGCTGCCCGTGAGGCCGGCCTTCTCGCGCAAGTGCTGGGGAATGGTGATGCGCCCGTGCTTGTCGCACGTCACGTCCTCGACCGCGGTGAAGAAGCTGCGCTTGCGGCCGCGCTGATCGGCATCCAGATTGTTGAGCGACAGGTAGTAGTCGACCAAGGGGCGCCACGCAGGCTCCGTGAAGAGCGCGAGGCCGCCGTCGAGATACCGCACGTAGAACTGGAGCTTCTCCCCGGTCGTTCCGCTCTCGGCCTCGGCGACGCGCCTGAGCTTCCCGGGGAGCGCGATCCTCCCCTTGTCGTCGATCGTCTGGAAGTAGCGCGAATGATACTGGTTCACCCGCGGCTGTCCCACACGCAACGATGCGTCGCTTCCATTCCTGTGCTCTTTCTGTCCATTCTCTCCACGAGACCATCACGATACATCCTTCTTGCCCCATTTACAAGCGCAAAATATCCACCTAAACACCACTTTGGACCATTATGAACCACCCACACAACAGGAAGATACGATGCTCATATATCAACACAATAGGTAGTATGATAACGACATTCTGGTAGAGATCCGGTCATGGATGGTTCGTGAAAAACCCGGGGAGGCAGGGCAAGCGCGGCGAGGGAACGGCGGTCGCCTTCGGCCGGAGAGAAGGCGCGATCAGAGAACGAGGCCCTCCGCGCAGGAAAGGCCGTCGGGCGTCGGGTCCGTCCCCGGCAGATCGGCAGGCGGCGCCGGCGGCGCTCCGCTGCCGAAGAGCCACGAGAGCAGGCCGACGGGATCGCCGATCTGCACCTTGCCGTTGTCGTCGAAGTCGGCCGCATCAAGGCAGCGGAGCGAACCGCCGCTGAAGAGGTATCGAAGCAGCAGCACGGCGTCGGACAGATTGCGCGCGCCGTCCATGCTCGTATCGCCGCGCAGGAACACGCCCTCCTGCGTCGTCAACGACACGTCGCACGACGCGGTCTCGCTCGGCACGCCCGCGAGCACTCCCCGGAGCTCGTAGCGCAGCGCCATCGCGCCCTGGGGCACCAGCGCATCGTCGTAGGCCGCGGCGCCGCCCTCCAGGCGCGCCAGGAACTCGCCGTTGCGCACGACATCGATGTACCCGTAGGTGAACGCGAGCGTCCAGGACAGCTTCACCGCCAGGCCGTCGTACACGCACATGAGATCGCGCGGGCCCTCGATGAGCAGCCGCACGGTGCAGGTTTCGATCGGGCCGGTCGCGCCGCCCAGGACCGACGCCACGCCGTAGATGTGCACGCCCGGCGCGACGGAACGATCCGAGAAGGCCGTCGCGGCGGCGGCGAGCCGCACGAGCTTCGCGCCGTCGCGGTAGATATCGATCGCGTCGACGGCGCCGTCGGGGCTGTCCCAGGCAACCGTCACGTTCAGATCCTGGCGGGCGCACCGCACGTTGTGCACCGGCGGCACCGCGCTCAACTGCACCTGCGCGATGTCCCACGCGCCCGGCATGCTCATGCCGTCGTTGTCGAAGACGCCCGAGTAGCTCCAGTACGGCCCCGGATCGAGCGCGAACGCCGTGGACGCGCGCGTTGCGGCGAGCACGCGGAACTCGATCACGCACAGGAGGCCGCTCCGGCCGGGATCCTCCTCCTGACCGCGGAAACCCGACACCGACACGACATCCGTTCCAAGGCCGTCGCGCCATTCCGGGAACAGCCTGGACACGCGCCCGTCGAAGGCGCCCGTCGCGTACTGTCCGTCGATGAGGATCGCCTCCTCGGGCCAGGTCACGGACCGGACCGAGACCAGATCGGCATCGTAGCCGAGGAAGAACTGGTAGGCCGCGATGGCCCGCGCGTAGGGATTCTCGATCCGCACCGCGACCGAGAATGTTCCGCCCGGCCCGCTCAGCGCGCGGTCGGGCTCGAACTTCATCGCGATCGCCTGGCCGGGAAGACTTCCCGCCGCCGCCAGCATGCCGGCGATGGCAAGGATCAACTGCCGTTTCACCTGCGTTCTCCGATTCACGTGCCGCACCGTCGCGCAACGACACCGCGTCACCATCGATGGTACCGCCGCGGGCTCCCAATGCAACCTGCGCCCGCGCAACATGCACTCCGCGCACGATATAGCTCCGCGCGCGATGCGCCCGGGCCGTACATATTCGGTGAACCCGTGCGTCGAAACGTGCAATGAACGCGTCCGTTGGGCACTTGCGGTTCTGCCGGCGCTATGGAGGCGGGGACC
>DHGK01000355.1:50745-56287 GCA_002402755.1 Planctomycetes bacterium UBA4800 | reverse complement strand
TTGAGCAGCTTCGCGGGATCGAGCAGGACCTGGTACTGCTTCACCGCGCCCCCGAAGCTGTTGACCTCGTTGACGCCCGCGATGGGCTTCAGGCGCGGCGCCACCAGCCAGTCCTGCACGGTCCGGAGCTCCATGAGGTCGTGCCGGTCGCTCTCCAGCGTGTACTGGAAGATCTCGCCCAGGCCGGTCGAGATCGGCCCGAGCTCCGGCTCGATGCCCGGCGGGAGGCTCGCGCGCGCGGCCGCCAGGCGCTCGAACACCACCTGGCGCGTCCAGTACGTGCCGGCGCCGTCCTCGAACACGATCACGACCTGCGACAGCTCCGCCCTGGAGAGCGAGCGCACCTGCCTGACCTTCGGCAGCCCCCGCATGGCAAGCTCGATCGGAAAGCTCACGCGCTCCTCGACGTCGACCGCCGCGAGCCCCGGCGCCTTCGTCAGGATCATCACCTGGACGTTCGTGACGTCGGGAAAGGCATCGATCGGCAGCAGCGTCCACGCGGCGATCCCCCCCGCGGCCGCGCCGCCGGCGGCCAGGAGCACGAGCAACCGTTGCGCGAGCAGCGCGCGCGTCATGCGCTCGATCATCGCCGCCTCCTAGTCCGCGCAGCCCGCGCCCATCTTCTCCCGGAGCACGTCCGACTTGAGAAGAAACGCGCCGCCCGCGACGACCCGCGTCCCGGCCTCCACCCCGTCGAGAATCTCGACCGTCCCGCGCAGCTCGCGTCCCTTCACGACCGGCCGCCGAACGTAGTACTCGTCCTTCAGATGCACGAACACGAACGCCGCGCCCTCGTCCTCGAGCACCGCATCGGCCGGCGCCACACGCGCGTCGCCGCGCGCGGGGAGCGGCGCCTCCACGCGGCAGAACATCCCCGGCCGCAGGAGCCGCTCGGGATTCGCGACCGAGATGCGCGCCTTCACCGTGCGCGTCTTCTCGTCCATCATCGCGCCCACGTAATCGCAGGCGCCCTCGAACGCGCGGTCCGGAAACGCATCGACCGCCACCGTCACCCCCGCGCCGCCGCCGGCGGCGAGCGCGAGCATCGCCGGCAGGTCGCGCTCGTAGACATCGGCCCAGACCCACACGGTGCGCAGATCCGCGATGAGGATCACGCTCCGGCCGGGCTCGACCAGTTCGCCGGGAACCGCGTGCTTCCTGAGCACGGTCCCGGCGAGGGGCGCGCGCACGACGACGCGCGGCGGTGCCTGCGGCGCGCGCGCCGGGTCGATCGCGTCGATGGCGTCGGGGGGCATGCCGAGCATCGCGAGCGCGTGCGCCTCGGCGGCCGCGGCGGCCTGCGCGCGTTCCAGCTCGGCCCGCGCGGCGATGAGGGCGTGTTCGGGGGAGATGCCGCGCGCAAAAAGGATCTCCTCGCGCTCGACGGTCTTCCGCGCCGGCGCGAGCAGGGCGCGGCTCTTCGCGCAGGCGGCGACGGCCTGGCCGATCTCCGCGCTCTCGACGGCGAAGAGCTCGGCTCCCTCGGCCGCCTCGGCGCCCAGATCGATCGACACGCGCGCGATCACGCCGCGCACGCGGGAGCCGACATGCGCCGCCGCGTTCTCGTTGAGCGCCACGACGCCCGTCAGCGACAGGCTTCCCGCCGGCGCGCCCCTGGCGACCTCGGCCATGCGCACGAGCGGCTTCGTCCCGGACAGGAGCGCCGCGGGAACCTTGACGACGCCCACCTCGTAGCGGCAGCGATCGCATTCGTAGGCCGGAATCTCGTGCTCGCACCTCTCCGCGAGCACCTGGTCGATCGACATCGGCCCGCCGGCTCCTCCCTCGGCCTCCGGGCGGCATTCGCCGCACGCGGAGGCCGTCTCCCGCGGCTCCGGCGGGATGTCCGGCGTGAAGAGACCTCGCCGCACGGGCCCCCACGCGGCGGCGAGCAGAACGACGGCCGACGCCGCGACGGCGATGACAGTGGTCTTTGCCATGGCGCTCTCACTCTCCTTTCGTGTGCATGCCGGGCGCGGATGCCGACGTTCCGGCCAGGTACTCGATATCCGCCCATGCTTCGGCGACCTGGAGGAGCGTGCCGATGTGCTCCCTGCGGGCCTGGAGAAGCTTCTCTTCCGCCGCCAGGAGGTCGCGGTACCCCTGCATGCGCTGCGCATATGCCCCGCGCGCCGCGTCGAAGGCCGCCTGCGCGGCCGGCAGGATATCCCGCTCGTACGCATCGCGCTTCTCCAGCGCGATCCGCAGCGCCGCATGCGCCCGCGCAAGCGCTCCCGCCAGCTCCTGCAGCCGGGCGGCGCGGCGCACCTCTGCGCCTGCCAGGCGCGCCTCCGCCTCCCGGATGCGCCCGCGGTTGGCATCGAAGAGCGGCAGCGGCACCTCGATCCCCGCGACGAACGTGTCGGCGTCCTCGGCCTCGATGCGCCGGTAGCCGGCGCGCAGGGTCAGGTTCGGTATGCGCTGCGCGCGCTCCAGCGAGCGCAGCGACTCGCGCGCGCCGACGTCGGCCTCCGCGCGCCGCATCTCGGGATGCCGGTCCAGGCGCGCGCGCAGCGCATCGAGCGGCTCCGGCGCCGCATCGATCCTGAGCTCGCCTTCGGCGTGCGCGAATCGGGCTTCGGCCCCGCCCCACAGCGCGGCCAGCGCCGCGCGCGCGAGGCCGGCTTCCTCCTGCGCGGCGAACCGCTCGCTTCGCGCCGAGGCCAGCGCCATGCGCGCGCCCGACTCCTCGATGGCAGCCGCCGCGCCGGCCCGGACCGCCTTCGCAATCGTGTCCCGGACCTCCTCGGCGATCTTCACCCCTTCGCCGGCCAGCTCCACGCGTTCCTGCGCCGCGAGCACGCGTGCAAACGCGCACGCGACGCGCCGCCGGACCTCCCGCCGCTCGGCTTCGCAGTCCCAGTCCGCGGCCTCTCGCTCGCGCGCGGCCGCTTCCATGCGCAGCGCCCGCTTCCCGCCGAGCTCGATCTCCTGCCCCAGGAGCGCCGTGGCCTCCACGCGCGACAGCCCGGACCGATCTCCGCCGAACTCCTCCAGCTCGATCTCGGCGACCGGATTGGGCCGCGCGCCTGCCTGGTCGGCGCGCCCTTCCGCGGCGCGCAGCTCCCAGGCAACGGACGCCAAGCCCGGATTCGCGCGAAGCGCACGCGAGATGGCGTCAGACGCGCTCAGGGCGCCCGCGGGCTCCTCCCAGACGGCCGCGGCGGCGGCATGGGCCGCATCGTACGAGCGCTGCCGCGGCGCGCCTTCTCCGCCGAAGTCGCCGCCGCCGGCGCAGCCGGCCGTCCACGCGGCTGCCCAGAACAAGCATGGGATTCGCACCGATAACTGCATGATCGCCTCCGAGGCATTGCCGAGCTTCGTGATCGGATGGGCCCGCTCGGAGGCTTTTAGATGCGCAGGATCGGCGTTCTCTGCAACGGGCAGCCGCGGAGGCCGCCCCCGTCGCCGCCGGACATCCCCTCGACCGGCGTCGCCGCCGCGCGCGCGCTCGCATGCTCCGCGGGCGGCGCGGCGGCGTGCCGCGCGTCGCGCCCGCCCGGTGCGGCGCGATTGCCATCGTGCAGCGAAAGCGGGATGTCGAGGCATCCGCCGCACTGTCCGCACGCGGACGCGTCGAGCGCCGCCGCGCCCGGCGGCGGGCAGTCGCCGCAATGACCGCAGGTATCGTCGATGTGGTCGGCTTCGACGGCCACATGCCCGCCGGCGCCGATGCACAGGACGAGCCCGCGCGCGCCGCCGGCGCACACGACCGCGCACGCGAGCGCCGCCGAGAGCAATGGGATCCATGGGCCGTGCTTCATAGTCTATAGCAATTATAGGCTTACCGTGCGGCCCTGTCAACGTGCGCTTGTCAGACACGGCGCCTGCCTGCTACACTGGCGGCGGCGCCCGGCGAAAGGAGCTGCGATGCCCGAGAACGCCCTTCCCAAGCTCAGGTGGTATCAGGGCTTGACGAGGTATCACTGGTGGGTCCTCTTCGTCGCCGTCCTGAGCTGGACGTTCGACTGCATGGACCAGCGTATCTTCGTCCTGTCCCGCGCCCCGGCCGTGAAGGAGCTGATCCGCTGGGAGGAGCGCCGGGGGCCGCTCGAGGCCGCGCTGGCTCCCGAGATCCGCGCCGAGGTCGAGAGGGACGCCGCCGCCGGCATGGTCGGCGCCGGCGACGCCGCCGCCGAGACCGGCCGGCGTCTCGAGTCGCGGCTCGCCGCCGTGTACGCCAAGCAATGCGATCAGTTCGGCGACGTGCTCACCGCGCTCATGATCCTGGGGTGGGCGGTCGGGGGGTTCTTTTTCGGCGTCTACGGCGACAAGTGGGGGCGCGTCAAGACGCTGGCCATCGCGATCTCGGTGTACTCGGTCTTCACGGGCCTTTCGGGCCTCGCCGCCGGGCTTGCCGATTTCAGCCTCTACCGTTTCCTCATGGGGTGCGGCATCGGCGGCGCGTTCGCCACCGCGGCGAGCCTCGTAGCCGAGACCATGCCCGAGCACTCGCGCGCCTTCGCGCTCGGTCTCTTCCAGGCCCTCTCGGCGGTCGGCAATCTCACCGGCTCGGCCATCGCGCGCTTCCTCGTCTCGCCCGAGGTCCCGACGACGCTCTGGGGCCTGCTCGGCGGGGAGGGCGTGTCGGGGTGGCGCGTCCTGTTCATGATCGGAGTCCTGCCGGCGATGCTCGTCGTCCTCATCTTCCGCACCGTCAAGGAGCCGGACGCGTGGCACGCCGCCCGCAAGACCGCCGCCGAGAACCTCGACCGCCAGCTCGGCGACATCAAGGGCCTCTTCACGACGCCGCGCTGGCGGCGCAACACGCTGGTGGGCCTGTCGCTCGCGCTCGTCGGCGTCATCGGCCTCTGGGGCGTCGGCTTCTACACGCCCGAGCTCATCGATTCCGCGCTCGGGGAGTTGCCGCGCGAGGAGCTCGGCAACATCAAGTCGATGGGCATGCTGCTCCAGGACGTCGGGGCGTTCTTCGGAATGCTCGCCTTCACGTGGATCGCGACGCGCATGGGGCGCCGCCTCGCCTTCGGGGGCGCGTTCGTGTGCTGCTGGGTCGTCGTCTCGGCGGTCTTCCTCTTCCTGGACGAACGCTGGCACGCGTACGCCATGCTCCCGTTCCTCGGTTTCGTGACGCTCAGCCTCTTCGGCGGCTACTCGATCTACTTCCCGGAGATCTACCCCACGCGCCTGCGGAGCACCGGGACCGGGTTCTGCTACAACGTCGGCCGCGTGGTCGCCGCGCTCTTCATCCTCTTCAAGATCCCGATCAGGAACCTGTTCGACGGCATGGGCTTCGAGCAGCCGTTCCGCTCGGTGTCGCTCGTCCTGGCGCTCGTCTACCTCGCGGGCCTCATCGTGCTCTTCTGGGCGCCCGAGACCAAGGGCAGGCCGCTGCCGACGGATGACTGACCGAGGCTGGAGGCTGGAGGCTGGAGGTGTCAGGGTCCCGGGTCTTGGGGTACGGGACGCGGATCGCCGGGCGCTTCACGGCGTGCGAGGCGGTCCGGCAACCGTTCACAGGGCAACCCGAGCGCGAATCTCCGCCTTCAGTGAATCACATTCCGGCGTCCTTCGTGGTACTCTT
>DHGK01000355.1:50565-50705 GCA_002402755.1 Planctomycetes bacterium UBA4800 | reverse complement strand
CCTCTGTGGTTTCTTCTCCGTCAGACGACACCGGCCTGTGCACCTGAACACGGCGAGAAGACCGTGAACGGTTACGTGGTCCGCTTCCGGATGGGCCGGTAAGGGGCCGCGCAATAATAACTTCCCATTTTGGTCTCCCT
>DHGK01000355.1:0-50540 GCA_002402755.1 Planctomycetes bacterium UBA4800 | reverse complement strand
AAAGTTATTGTTGCGCGGCCCCTAATCCCTCTCGTCGCTCGCCCCCGGCGCCTTTGTTGCGCCTCCTCCGGGGCAATCCTATACTTCTCCGGGCCGATGCGGCGAACGCCGTGCAGGTGCGGGCGCGGGTCGCGCCCCGTCCGCGGCGGGCCGCCTTCGGAGGGATGCGACGTGCTTACCATCACCGAGACCATCGTGCGCAACTGGGAGCGCCGCAGACTGGCCGCGGAAGCGCACGCGCGCCGCATGTCGGCCGCCCAGCTCGCCGAGGAGGAACGCCGGGGGCGGCTGGCGCATGCGCTCGCCGTCCAGTTCGCGCGCTGCCTGCCCGCCGGAGCCGGCGATGCGATCGAGCCGCCTCCTCCGCCTGCGCCGCCGCGCGCGGCCGCCGTGCACCAGGCCCTTCCTGCGTGCCCGCGGCCGGCCGCCTCCCCCCCGCCGCCGCCCGTGCCGCGGACGCCGGAGGAGGCGCCCTTGCCGCCGCGGGACAGACCGCCGCCCGTCAAGGTGGCCATCAACGACATCGCCGCGATGGTCGACCACATCCAGAACCTGTATTACCGGTAGGAGCAATGACGCGCGCACGAGTTCTGATCATCGACGACGAGGACGTGCTCTGCGAGACGATGCGCCTTTGCCTGGAGAGCGAGGGCTACGCGGTGAAGGTCGCCGCCTCGGTCGAAACCGGCCTCCTGCGCCTTCGGGCCGAGGAGTTCGACGTCATCGTCCTGGACATCCTCATTCCCGGCGCCGGCGGCCCGCAGTTCATCGGCCGCCTCCGGGAGCAGGGCATCGCGGCCGAGATTCTCGTCGCCACGAGCGCGAGCAGCCAGGAGATCGGCGAGGAAGCCCTGCGCCAGGGCGCGTTCGACCTGCTGCGCAAGCCCATCCTCAACCTGCGGGAGAAGCTCGTCCGCGGCGTCGGGAACGCGGCCGAACGCTACGCGCTCAGGACCGGTCTCGCGGCGGCGAGCGGGCGCCGGCAGATGCTCGAGCGCCGCCTCAACGAGCTCTGCCAGTTCAGCCGCGCACTGCTGCGCGCCGAGAGCGTCGAGGAGCTCCTCGCCACGCTGGACGCCGCCGTGCGCGCCTTGCACCGCCCCTCGCCGCACGCTCTCTTCCGGGTCGACGCCGATGCATTCGTCCAGGTCGGCGTGCGCGACGGCCTGCGCTTTCCGATCATCGCGGACACGTGCCAGGCCTTCGGCGCCGGCAATTCGGCGCTGCCCTTTCCGCCCGCGGTCGGCGTGTTTCCGCTGCTCTGCGGCACGCGCCTTCTGGGCGCGTTCGCCATCGGCGGCCTCGGCGAGACCGATTCGGAGGAGATCGTTCCCCTCCTCACGCTGCTCCCCGCCCTCGCCTGCCATCTGCAGGCCCTCCAATCGCCCGACGCCCCGTGCATCTGCGTGCCCGCGGCCGCCGCCGGCGCGCGCTGATTCGTTGCCCCCGTTCCGGCCTGCCGTTATAATCCGTCTCTTGATCCGCCCGGATGCGCTCCGTCTCGGGCGGCAACGGCTCCGAGGGAGAAGGCATGGATGCACGGCGCTGCATCATCGCGGTCGCGCTCGTCGTCGCGGCGTCCTGGCTTCACGGCCAGCAGCGCGCGCGCGTGTTCTTCCCCGCCGGCGACGATCTCCAGACCCTCGCCGAGGAGATCGAGGACCTCGTCGCCGTCGAGAACTTCAGGGCGGCGCGCGACCGCCTGAACGAGCTGCTGGCCGCGCTGTCCGCGGATACGCCGCCCGGTCCCGTGGCGCGCGCCCCGACCCACGCATCGTCGCCGTGGGACATCGTCGGCGCGGTATGGCCGCGGCTTCCCGAGAGTCTGCGCGGCGAGCTTCGCCAGAAGATCGAGGACCGCCTGGCCCGCGCCGGCGCGCCCCTCGCCATGCACGTCTGCGAGGTTATCCCCGATTCTCCGATCCGTGACGCATTCGCGCTGCCGCTTGCGCTCCGGTGCCTGGAGGAAGGGCGCTTCGCCGATGCCGAGCGCTGCGCGTTGCTCGCGGAGCGCGCAGGCGCGCCGGCCGCCGCGTCGCGCCTGCGCGCCATCGCCGAGCACTTCCTGCGGCCCGACGCCCCCCCCGCCGCCCCCTCGTCGGACCCGGAGATCGACCGCATCCGCGAGCGGATACTGGCCGAGACGGCGGCGGCGCGCCACGGAACCAGGAAGCACGCCCCGTGGGTCGCCGCCGGCGCGCCGGTCATGCCGGGGTCGCTCGCCGCCCGCCACGCCTTCCCGCACCACGTGGCCGCCTACGGGGGCCGGATCAACGCGTCCTTTCCCGCGGTCGTGGACACGCGGATCTATGCGTTCAACGGCGAGGCCGTCGCCGCCCTGTCGCGCGACTCCCCGACCCCGCGCTGGACCAGTCCGTGCCCGGGCGCCGCGCGCGAGCTCCGCAACACGCTGCTCGCGCCCGCCGTCGACAACGAGCGCGTCTACGTCGCTCGCGGCGGCGTGCTGGCCGCGTTCGCCCGGGAGGACGGCGCCGCGCTGTGGACGATGTTCGCGGCGGCGGACGGGGCGAGATCGCTCGCCTGGTCGGCGGCCGCTCCCGCGTCGCCCCCCGCGGTGCACACGACGCCGCCCCTCTGCGCCGCGGGCAAGGTGTTCGTCGGGATCACCGTGCCCTCGCTGCAGCAGACCTCGGCCCACATCGCCGCGTTCGCGCCCGATGACGGCGCCCTGCTCTGGGTCACGAAAGTCGGCGCCATGGAGGGCGCCGACATCCTCGGGCTCGGGACATCGCCCCTGCCGCTCGCGGCGCACGGCGACCGGGTGTACTTCTGCCCGAATCTCGGGTTCCTGGCCGCGCTCGACGCGGAACGGGGCGCCATCGCGTACCTGCGGACGTACACGCGCCTCGACCTTCTGGCCTGCGAGTACGCGATCCGCGGCGACTCGCGCTGGCAGCTCGCGCCGCCCGTCGTCCAGGGCTCCATGCTGCTCGCGGCGCCCCAGGATGCGAGCGAGCTCCTCGGCTTCGACGTGCGCGACGGCGGCATCCTCCTGAGGATCGCGCGCGAGGACGGCGCGTACTTCCTCGGCCCCTTCAGGGACCGCCTGTTCGTCATCGGAGACTCGGTCCGGGCCGTGAGCATCGCCCCGGGGACGGCCGGCGCGATGCTGTTCCGCATTCCGCTGCCCGCGCCTCCGGCGGGGCGGGGCCAGATCATCAACAACCTCCTCGCGCTGCCGTGCAGCGACCGCCTGGTCTTCTTCTCGGTTGATGACGGCCGGGCGCTCTCGACCCATCTCTGGGAGGCGCAGCCGGGCGGCGGCAACATTGCGTCGGCCCCGTGGGGAATGGTCGTCGCGCACTTCCATGGAATCGATGTCTATCGCGACATGAACGAGGACGCGGCCGAGATCGACACCATGCGCGCCGAGAACGACGTGCGCCGCCTGCGGCGCGCGCGCCTGGCGCTCAAGACCCGCGATTTCACGACGGCGATCGCCGAGCTTGCGTCCTTCCCCGCCCTCTCGGCGCCCTTCAGCACGCCCAGGGAGCTCGCCGAGCGTTCCCACGTCTGCCGCCTCATCGAAGCCTGGACGGCGATGGATATCCCGGCCGCAATCAAGACGCAGTTGTGCCGCGCCCGCGCCGAGATCGCCCCCGCCGAGGCCGAGGCCGTGTCCGCGCTGCTGGCGGAAGGCGAGCTGCACGAGCTGGCCGGCGATGCGGCGGAGGCGCTTCGCGCCTACTACGCCGCGCTCGGCCACGCCGGAGATCTCACGCTGCCCGTCGCCTGGGGCCTCGACGCCGACGCCGCGACGTACCTCACCGCGCGCATCGCCGCCGTCCTCGCCGGACGGGAGGACCGCGATGTCCTGCTCTCCGAGTTCAACGCCGCGGCCGAGGTCCGCCTGCAAAGCGCGCGGAAGGCGCGCCACTCCCAGGCGCTGCGCGCCGTCCGCCGCTCCTGGCCGTTCACCGTCGCCGGGGAGCAGGCGCACCTGGACGCGGCCGAGCTGTACCTCGCCAACCAGAACTCGCCCGCCGCCATCGAGATCCTGACGGAGTATCTCCGCACCCACCCCGACGGCAGGTTCACGGCGGACGCGCTCGCGCTGCTCGGCCGGATCTTCGAGACCGGCGGACAGACCGCGAAGGCGCGGGCCACGTACGAGGCGCTCGCCGGCCGTCCGGCCGGCGCCGTGATCACGATCGCGGGCGGCGCGCGCGCCGACGCCGCCGCATGGGCTCGAGAACGCGCGGCCGCCTGCCCGCCGTCGCCGGACGCCGATGAGGAGGCGGGCCTGCGGCTCCCGCTCAAGCTCGACTGGTTCACCCGCCGCGACCTGCTGGACCGTCCGGACGCGATCAGGCTGCTGCCGGCCGACCTCGATCCGGGCGCCCTGTGCATCCTCGGCGAGGAGTTCCTCCGCGTCTACGACAAGAAGCTCGGCACGCTCAGGTACGCCGTGGAAACGCCCGCGCGCACCCTCGATGCCGCCGTCGTCGGCGAGGGGCCGGCGCGCACCCTGGTCATCGCCGGCGCGCGGGAGATCCGGGGCGTGCCGTTCGACCGCGGCGAACCCGAGCGCTTCCGCCTGGCGATCGCCGGCGCCGGCGAGCCCGAGGGTTTCCTGCAGGACGTTCGCTTCGGGCCCCGCACGTTCACGACGCTCGCGGGCACGGCGCTGCGCGCGTTCGATGCCTCGGGGACGCAGCTCTGGGAATGCGCCCTGCCGTCCCGCGCGCGGGCGCCGCTGTGCTCCTGCGGGAGCGCGCTCGTCGCCTTCGCGGCGTTCGGCGGCGCCGTGTGGATCATCGATGCCGACACCGGGCGCGTGACCGCGGAGCTCGCGTCGGGGACCGCGGACGAGCGTGTCTCGGCGCCGCCGATCTCCGCCGGGCCCGGCCAGGCCCTCGCCGTCTACGGGCGGGAGCTGTGCCTCGTGGACGCACGCGCGGCGGCCGTGCGCTGGCGCCGGCGCCTCGACGATCTCGCGCCCTCGGAAGCGCGCTTCTTCTCCGACTCTCCGGAGACGCTGTTCGTGTGGGGCCGCGCGCCGGGGCAGGGCTGGCGCCTCGAGGTCATCGACCGCGCGCGCGGCGACACGCGCTGGCACAGGGACTTCCCGGGCGACGCACCGATCCTCGACGCCGTCCCCTCGCGGGACGATGCGATCGTCCTGTGCGGCGACACCACGCGCAGCATGCTCGCGCTGCGCCACGAGGCCGGCGAGACCAAGGAGCTCTGGCGCAGGCGCCTCTACGACAGCTTCGACGCCGGCCTGCCGCTCCTCATCGCCGGCGGCTCGGTCATGCACGGCGACCGCGAAACGAACCGCCTGCTCGCCGTGTCGCTCGCGCGCGGCAACATCCAGACCGAGGGGCTGTCGGCCGTGCGGCGCTTCCTCGGCGGACGCAGGCTCCGGGACTATCGCGCCGACCGCGAGGGCCTGTACATCCTCACCCAGGGAGCGCTCGCGCGCTTCGTGTTCCACGACCTGTACCGGCCCCGCATCACCAAGGAGGCGCTCGTGCTGGACGTGCTCGCCCGCGAGCGCGACCTCGATGCCCAGTTCGCGCTCGGCCGCAGCCTCCTGGCCGGCGGCGAGGCGCGCGCGGCGCTCGGGTTCCTGAGCGGCGTCCTGTGGGACCGCTGGCCGCTGCCCGCGCAGGCGGAGCCCCTCTGGCAGCTTCTTGGGGCCGCGCAGGAGGAGAGCGCGCGCACGGGGGACACGCTGATCCGGTGCGTGCCCGCGCCCCCGGGCATCGAGATCGACGGCATTCTCAACGAGGAGTGGCCGCTCGCGACGGCCCTGACGCTCGACCGGCCGGCATCGATCACGGCGGTGCAGTCGCCGTACGCCGCGCTCCCCGCATGGTCCGGGCCGAACGACCTGTCCGCCAAGTTCTTCTGCGCGTGGGACGCGGAGTTCTTCTACTTCGCGCTCGATGTGCGCGACAACGTCGTCCTGCTCCACGACGAGGATGCCGCGGCCTGGATCGGAGACTGCCTGATCATCGATGTGGACCCGGAGGGCGACGGCGGGCTGTACGGCTCGCGCGACGACCGCATGCTCACGCTCTTCCTCGCCGTGCAGCCGCCGCAGCCGAACAAGGCCGGCGACACGAACCTCAAGGGGCGCTACAAGCTGAAGGTGAGCGAGGACCGCACGGGGGTCGTCTACGAGTGCGCGCTTCGGTGGGATGCGCTCGGGTTCGACGGCGCCGCCCGCACGGCCGCGCCGGGCGCGGCGTTCGGATTCAACATCGTCATCGCCGACGACGACACCGGCACGGGCGCGCGCCAGGCGCTGTCGATCAACGCGAGCCACGTGCTGAGCTGGAAGCGCGACCGCGCCTGGGAGAGCTACGTTCCGGATTTCTTCCCGAGAATCGTCCTGGAGGACGGCTCGGGTGCTGCGCCGGGGCCCGAAAGCCGATAAGACGGTGCAGGGAGGCTCCGCGGCGCCTCGCGCCCGCGATGCGGATACGGTACGCCACAATGACACGCGTCGTTCTCGATGATGTCTGGAAGGCCTTCAACGGCACGCCCGTCCTGGCGGGCGTGACGCTCGGCATCGAGGAAGGCGAGACGCTCGTCATCATCGGGCGCTCCGGCACGGGCAAGAGCGTCACGCTCAAGCACATCATCGGCCTGATGGCGCCCGACCGCGGCCGCGTGCACGTCTTCGGGCGCGACATCGCGACGCTCTCGCGCCGGGAGCTCCTCGCCATGCGTCTCAAGATCGGCTACCTGTTCCAGGGCGGCGCGCTCCTGAACTGGCTCACGGTCGCCGAGAACGTCGCGCTGCCGCTCAGGGAGCACCGCCACGAGCTGCAGGACGGCGAGATCGCGCGCATCGTCCGGGAGAAGCTGGACATCGTGGAGATGCTGCCCGCGCGCGACAAGTACCCGTCGGAGATCTCCGGCGGCATGCAGAAGCGCGCCGGCCTCGCGCGCGCGATCGTCATGGACCCCTCGATCATCCTCTACGACGAGCCGACGAGCGGCCTGGACCCGGTCATGTCGGGCGCCATCAATCAGCTCGTCAGGCGCACGCAGCAGGTGACGGGCGCCACCCAGCTCGTCGTCACGCACGACATGGCCAGCGCCTACGCGATCGCGGACCGCATCGCCATGCTCTACGAGGGGCGCATCATCGCGGCCGGCACCCCCGCCGAGATCAGGGAATGCGCGGATCCGGTCGTCGCGCAGTTCATCCGCGGAGACCCCTCGGGGCCGATAACGAACGGCGAGGGCCCGCGCGCCCTCCCCGGCGAGGAGAACGACAATGCACATGCGGCGTGATTTCCTGGTCGGCGCGATGTTCCTCGGCGCGATCATCGCCGTCGGCTACCTGACGGTCGTCATCAAGGGCTTCTCGGCGCTCGTCGGGCCGAGCCTGCCGCCGCTCACCATCACCTTTCCCGAGATCGCCGGCCTCGATGAAGGCGAGGAGGTCAGGGCCAAGGGGGTCAAGGTGGGCCAGGTGGACGCCGTCGACTACCGGGATGACGGCACCGTGGCGGTCAGGATCGTGTGCTTCGCGAATCCGCACCTTCGGCGGGACTGCAGCTTCCACATCCGGAGCAAGAGCCCTCTGGGCGGCAAGTACCTCGAGATCGACCCCGGCGCCGCCAAGGAGCCCGCGGAGGGCGCGGCGTTCGCCGGCGAGCGGCCGAGCGATCTCTTCACCGACCTGGGGACGGTCGTGGCCGAGAACCGCGAGGCGATCGCCGGCACGCTCGACAACCTCAACCACACGACCCGCGCCCTCAGGGACGGCAAGGGCATTCTCGGGGCGCTGGTCTACGATACCCGCCTCAGGGACAACGCGCTCAGGATCGTCGCCGACCTCAGGGCCTCGGTCGCGGGCGAGAAGGAGAACCTCCTGGCGGCGATCCTGAGCGACGCCGATCTGGCGCGCAACGTCAAGGCCTCGGTCGCGGAGCTCAAGGACTCGCTGGCGCGGCGCGACACGCCGCTCGGGGTCATCCTGCACGACGAGGACGCGGGCAAGGACCTCCGCCGCATCGTCGGCGATGCCGCGGCGCTGGCCCGCGGCGTCCGGGAGGGCCAGGGCACGCTCGGCCGCTTCTTCACCGACGACACGCTGTACCGCACGGCGGTCGATGCCGCGGGCAGCGTCGCCGCCATCACGAAGGGCGACGGCGCCGTGGCCTATCTCCTCACCGACCCGGCGTCGCGCGTCCAGATCAAGGACATCGTCGCCTCGCTTCGCGGCACCCTCGGCGACATAAGCCAGGGGAAGGGAACGCTGGGCCGGCTGATCACGGACGTCGAGATGTACGAGCAGCTCCGCGCCCTGATCGTCCAGATCCGGGAGGCGGTCGAGGATGCGAGAGAGCACGCGCCGGTGAACCAGCTCGTGAACATGGTCGGCGCGGTGTTCTGAGCGCGGGCCTCGTCCTCGTTCGCCCCGGCCGATCCGGCGTTCGCGTCATTCGGCGGGCTTCGCGCCATCGCCCGCCGGGAACTCCTCCGCCCGCCGCCTGGCGAACGCCGCCGACTTTTCCGTGAGGCCGAGGTCCGCCGCCAGCGACTCGGCGCGCGCGAGGGCCTCCTTCCGGAGCGCGCCGCGGGCCCGCGGCAGGAAGCGCTCGAGTTCCTCCAGGGCGGGCCGCGCTCTGCCCGCGGCCGAGAGTATCCGCGCGCGGAAGAACGGTGCATCCCCGCACGCCAGGGCCGGGTCCGCGACGAGCCACGCATTCAGCGCCTCCCAGGCGCGCCCGAATTCCTTCTTCTCCAGGTGCGCGCCGATCCTGAACGTCAGCTCCCCGCGCAGGTACTCGGTGATCGACCCGCCGCCCGCGCCGGCGATCATCGCGGCGGCCTCCTCCTTCTTCCCCCGCGCGTCCAGGAGCTCGCCGAGCAGCACGCGGACAAGCGGCCCCGCCGCCGCTCCGGCGCCGCCCCCCTCGGGCGCGAGCGCGCGGCGCAGCACGCGTTCGGCGTCATCGCGTCGTCCCATGAGGTGCCGCAGCGTGTCGGCCGCGGCCGCCGCCGCCCTCGTGCGAAGCTCGATGTCCGGCGCGGCCGCGAGCAGATACTCGCCGAGCGCGACCGTGCGAATCTCGTCGGCGAGGAAGACCTCGTCGAGCAGCGCGCCGGCGCAGCGCGCCAGCGCCTCCGACGAGATCGCCGGTTTCCGATCGAAGAAGACCTTCGCCGCGTCCGAGAAGCCGCGCGCCTCCGGATCCTCCCACCGGAGCAGCACGAGATTCCGGAGCGCGCCGTCGGACAGGCGCGCGCAGTCGCAGCCGAGGCTCGCGGCCGCCAGCGCGGCCGGATCGAGCGCGCGGCGGTCGCGCGGCTCGATGGCGACGCGCGCGGCGGTGCGCACGACCGCCCCCGAGGCGCTCGCAAGCTCCAGCGCGACCTGGAAGACGCCGCACTCAAGGAACAGGTGCTCGGCGGTCTTCCCCTCCGCCGTCTGTCCGTCGCCGAAGGCCCACGTGCGCGCCGCGGGCTCGGCGCCGCCCAGCGTCGAGCGGTCGGTGAAGCGCACGAGCACGCAATCCCCGTACGAGCCCCAGCCGCCCGCAACCTGCCACGTGAAATCGCACACGTCGGGCGAGTGCAGATCCTCGAGCACGCCCGCGGTCGCGGACATGAGAGGCGCCAGATCGCCGCCGCCGAGCGGCCGCATCTTCTCGTCCCCGGGCCCCTGCAGGCCGCAGACGTGGCCGTGCAACCCCCCGCGCGCCGCGTACAGGTACTCAAGCACGTGCGTGCCGCGCGCCAGCGCGATCTCGCCCGCGTGCGATCCCATCTCGCCGCCCCGCGCGTCGTGCCAGCCCGGCCAGGACGCGACCTCCCGCCCGTCGACGAGCACGAAGGACGGTCCGTTGGAGTTCGTCGCGAAGCGCCACGTCCCCGCGGCGGGGATCGCCAGCGCGCCCCGCCACAGGACGAGGTACGCATCGCGTGCATCGAAGGGGTTGCGCGCCATCGCGCAGGCGCTCCGGAGCTCCCTGCCGAGCACCTCGCCGCTCTCCGCGATCAGCGCGCGCATGTCCGCGAGGGTGTCGGCGCCGCCACGGCCGAGCGCCCGCACCTCGCAGATCAGGCCCGCCTTCGGGAGCGCGCGGACCGATTCCCCCGTCAAGCTCGCCTGCCTGACGTAGGCCTGCGAGAGCGGCCTGGCCCGGACGTTCCCGAAGTACACGCGGTACACGAGGCGCGGATCTCTGATCGGGCAGACCAGGGACACGCCGTCGTCGCGCCCCGCGTCGATGCGCACGAAGCCGATGAGGTTCTTGTCTTCCGCGATCAGGCGCACATCGGCGCCGCCGGGCAGCGCCCTGCCGAGCGTCGAGAACTGGATCGCCGCGTACCCCGGCCCGTCCCCGCGGATCGTCACCTCGCGCCGGTACGGATAGTCCGCGCTCCACCACGTGCGCCGCGCGGAAGAAGGCTCCCCGCCGCAGAGAAGCGCCGCCAGGCTCGCGATGCAGACGGCGCTCGTCACGGGTTCTTCCCCGGCTTCTTCGGCGGTTCGGGCGGCGCATCCGCCGCAACGGGCGTCAACCGCACGTTGTCGAACCAGTACGTCCCGGGCGGCCAGTACGCGAAGATGATCACGCGCACCCACTTGACGTCCGGCGTCTTGGCGGTCGGCGCGCACGTCATCGAGAAGGTCCGCCACTTCTCGTCCGCGGCGCAGCTCAGGTACTTCTCGTACTTGACGCGGCGCCGGAGGTCGGGCGGGCGGCGCGGGTCCTCGAAGTAGCCCTTGACGAACACCTTCGGCGTCTTGGCGCCGCCGTCGGTGCGGCAGTCAACCTCGAGCGTGTAGCTCCGCCCCGGCGCGATCTCGATCCAGTCGCTCGCGTAGCTCACGCCCTCGACGCCGGCCACCGTGTCGTCCTTGGGCTCCCTGGTCGGCGACTTGGGCCTGGCGGGCGGCACGGGCGTGCGCGCCATCTCCTTCTGCCGCGCGAGGAACTCGTCCCTGAGGACATCCGTGTCGATCTTGATGCACCTGCCCTTGCCCGCGGGCGCCTGCGTCCAGAACGTGCACAACCCGTCCGGCGACTGCCAGGCATCGGGCTTCCCGTCCTTGCCCTGCTCGAACGCGCCGTTCGGGACAACATCCTTCTCCGCCGGCGCCGCCGCCGCGAGCACGAGGAACGCCATCGCCGCCGCCATCGCCGCCTCACCTCCTCCCGCCGCGGCCGAGCGTCTCGAAGTACTCCCGCACCTGCCCCTCGTACGCCTCGGGGGGCTGCTCGTCGCCCGCGTTCGCAATGCCCTCGCGGATCTCGCGCGGGACCGCGCCCGCGTCGATGCTCGATCCGCCGCGGCCGGCCATGTCGGCCTCGATGTCCCTGAGCCGCCGCACCACCCGCTCGTGGATCTCGGCCGCGTTCGCGGGGACGGCGGCGTTGAGGGCGTCCTCCATCGCGCGCATGAGCGCGAGCGCGCGCCGGAGGTCCTCGGGCACCGCCCTGAGCTGCCTGAGCCGCCGCTCCAGGCGCTCGGCCTCGCTCCGGATCGCGGATTGCTTCGCCGCCAGGCCGCGCAGCTTCTCGGCCATGTCGGGGCCGACCGCGCCCCTGAGCCCTTCCGGCGCCGTGCCCGCGAGCTTGCCGCCGCCCGTGGCCCCGCCCGTCGGGTCCGCGCCCCTGTCGTTCACCTGCCCGGCCTCGAACGGGTCCGGCGTTGCGCGCGTGGGCGTCGGCCGCCCGCCCTTGCCCGAGGCCTCCTTCTCGACCATCTGCCCGAACGACCGGCCGCTCCGGCCCTCGCCGCTGCGGCCCGCGATCTCGTTCTCGTTCGGGAGGCGGTTGCCGGTGACGCCCTTGGCGCTCATGTTGCTGATCGGGCCGTCCATCGCATCCCAGCCCGCGCCCTTGTCGAGCGAGTCGAGCCAGCCGCTCGTCACGTCCTCGACATCCGCGGTCATCTCCTCCTCCTTGTCGATGAGCTCCCCGACGAGGTCCTCCAGCTCGCTCGGCAGATCGCAGAGCGGCACCTCGACATCGACGAGCGGGTCCTCCATCGACCACTTGATCCTGTCCGGGGTATCGGCGAGCCAGCGCTCGATGTTCGTCTCGAGCGACCTGGCGAGCTCCAGGCCGGCCTGCTCGTGGGGCACGGCGATCTCGACCTTCCCGGCAGCGAGCGCGCCGGCCGCCAGATCGACCTCGCCGTACACCTCGACCAGCTCCTCGGCCAGCGTCGCGTCCGCGAAGTCCTGCGCGCCGAGCTTCGCGTACTCGTGCGCCGCGGCCTTGATGGCGCCGGCCAGGCGCTCCTCCTCCTCGGCGAGCGCGGCCGCCGCGGCCTCGCCCGCGCTGAAATCATCGACCCGCGCGCCGGCGAGGCGTTCGCTCGTCTCCAGCACCTTCGCCTGCGCATCGATGAAGCGGGCAAGCTCGCCCTGGAGCGCCGCGAGCGCATCCTTCGTGCGCTTCCCCCGTTCGGCGGCGCCCGCATGCGCCTCCTCGGCGAGTTCCTTGACGCGCCCGGCGAGCTCCGTCAGGTCGCCGAGCATCTCCCTGAGCGCCGCGATGATCTTCGTCTCGGCCTCCATCGCCGTTCTCAGGCTGCCGCGGGCGTCCGCGGCCGTGGCTCCTTCCCTGAGCACCCTCGCCGCGCGCGCCATGTCCTCGCGCACCAGGAGCGCGAAGCGCAGGCGCGTCCCGGCCGAAAAGCCCGTCGCGTCCCAGGCATCGAGGAGCGCTGCGCTTTCCCGGATGATCGCGCCCTGCGACTCGCTGAGCGCGACGAGCGCCGCCGCATCCGGCCGCGCCGCCCGAAATGCGTCGCGCGTCCCGCCGAGAAGGCCTTCCTCGAGCTCGAGAATCCTCCGAAGCGACCGGAGCGTGTCGGCGATGGCGGCCAGCGCCGCCTCGCCCGCCTCCTCGGCCGTCTGCGCCCGGAGCACGATCGGCGCGCTCGCCGCCTCCTGCCCGAGGTAGTCGCTCGCCGCGCCGCGCAACGCGAGCACCGGGCCCTTCGGCACCAGCACGGACTCCCCGCGCAGGCGCAGCCTGCCCTTCGCCCCCCTCCAGGTTCTGAGCGGCCGCCACGGCCCCTTGTCGGACTCGGCGATCTCCAGCACGATCGCCGCGACGCCCAGGTCGTCGCTTCCGAGCAGGACGGCCTTGATCGGCGCGCCGATCCGGTACCGCGCCTGAGGCGGGGGCTCGGCCAGCGCGACCGCCGGCGCGGCATCGGGAACGATCTGGATCGGATGCGCGCGGTCTCTCCCGCCCTCCAGCCCCGTGTCCTTCGCCTTCACCGCCGCGGCGTACGTCCCCGCCTCGACCGCGTCGAACTTCCCTTCGGCGCAGCGTTCGTCCTTCAGGACGAGCGGGCTCTCCCTGCCGCAGGCGCACAGGACGCCCGATGCGATCGGAACATCCGTGCGGATCGTGACCGTCACCGCCGTGCCCTTCAGGCAGCGCACGGGCCCCGCCGCGTTCTCCTCGAAGCGCGCCGTCATCCCGGTGTACTCGGGGTGGTCGTATCTCAGGCGCATGCCCGTGATCGCGGGCGGCCGCGCCACCGTCACCTCGTACGCCCGGGAGACGTCGGCGCCGATCGATACCCGGTACGCGAAGCCCCGCGTGCCGGCGGGAGGAAACGAGAACGTGAACGCCCGGCCGTCGAACGCCATCGCGAAGCTGCTCTCGCCCGTCATGAGCAGCGCGCGCTCCGGCAGCGCGTCCCTGCGCACCGCCCTGACCGTGAGCACATCGCCCGGCGCGAGCGTGACATCGCCCGGCGTCACCTCGATGGCCGGCCGTCCGATGTGCGCGACCTCGGCGAACGGCATCGCGAAGCGAACGCACGCGTTGCCGAAGTGCGCCGGCAGGAGAAGGCCGTACAGCAGCACGGCGAGCAGGCCGGCGCCGCCGGCAACGGCCGCGGCAGCCAGGCGCCGCCCGTCGAAGACGCGCGGCAGCGCACGCATGCGCAGGAACTCCTCGGTCTCGGCGACCGTCCGCGCGACGACCCTGGCCGCAAGCGGCGAGCCCGCCCGCTCGCCGAGCAGGAGGCCGTTGATGAGGCGGCAGTCCAGGTCGGGGAAGCGCCGCTCGAGGATGATCGCCGCGGCCTCCGGCGGCATGTCCGCGAGCGCCGGCCGGATGAGGCCGCGCCACGCCGCGACGCCGAGCGCCGCCAGGAACGCCACGGTGAGCGCCGCGCGCGCGAACGGCGGCAGGCCGAGCAGGTTGTCCGCGGCAACGCACGCCACGAGGAGCGCGCTCCCGGCGGCGGCCGTGCGCGCAAGCCCGCCCAGGAGCACGCCGCGGAGGTATATGCCCCGCACTTCCTCCAGCGCGCGTTCGATGCGCGGCGTCATTCGCTCCCGCCTTTCCCGGCGAGCGCCGCGAGCCCCGCGCCGAGCGCCGGGGCGGTCAGCGGCGCCTCGACCTCGATTGCCGAGAGCTCCGCCACGACCGTCACGGCGGGCCACGCGACGGCGGCCCCCTGCGGCAGGATCTCGCGCCAGAGATACAGCCGTTCGCGGATCTCCCAGCGCGGCGTGCGCTTCTCCATGCGCCACAGCTCGTAGCGCAGGTACGTGCGCTGCCCCGCGCTCGTCCCGCCCTTGCGCGCCAGGCCGACGAAGGCCCAGACGACCTCGTTCCCCGCGAGGGCCAGAACCTTCTTCTCCTCGAAGAACTCGCGGAAGCCCTCGGCCGCGCGCAGGATCTCGCCGCGCACCGCATCGCGCGTCACCCCGCCGGGAAGGCCCGCGGCCACCGCGCGCCGCGCCTGCAGCACGGCACGGTACGTTCCGGGAAGCATGTCGTCCCGGGCGAACGTCCCGTCCGCGCCGACGGGCGCCGCGAACGCGCCCCCGCCCTCCGCGCGCACGAGGTAGAGATGCTCGACCCCGGGCGCGCGGCCCGCCACCCGCGCGAGCGCCGCCTCGGGCGGCGGCGTCCCCATGCGAATCTCGCGCACGTACGCGAGGTCCTCGATCGCCTGCCCCGGCGCCCCCTTGTGCGCGGCGCGCAGGACGAAGGTCAAGTCCTCGTCCTCCGCGGCCACCACGAAGCTCACGGCGACGACCCGGCCGCGGAGCACCTGCCCGTCCCGCAGGAAAAGCTCGGTCGCGTAGTTCCGTAAAGGATAGTTCTCGTCAAGGGCGATCTTCTCGGGCGAGCCCTCCTCGGCGAACGTCCAGGCCCGGATGAGGGCCTCGTGCTCGACCCATGTCCGGAGGAGCACGATATCGCGCGGATCGACCCTGACCTCGCGCGCGAGCGCGGGGACGAAGAGCCGCACGACCGGCAGCTCGATGTCCCCCGTGTGCCGCGTCCCGTCGGAAACGACCACCTCGCCTTGAGCCGCACAGGCCCACACACCGATAAGGATGGAAACAACCATGACCGGGGTCCGTCCACCGGCATCCTACCACGAGCCGCCGGCCCGGTGAAGGCGCCGGGGCTTGCCAACGGCGGGGGTCCTGGGTAAGCTGTGGGCGTGACCGGAGCTCAAATCGGAGAAAGGCTTATGAAGGAAGAACTGCGTTACGACTGGATCGATCTTCTCAGAGCGCCGCGCATGGCGTTGAGCCTGCAGAAGATCTGGCTTGAGTTTCCCCCGCTCCTTGCCGGGTTCTTCTTCTACGTCATCTGCACGTTCCTGGCGCTCAAGGCCTGCGGCCGGTTCGAGACCGTGGTCGAGACGCACGGCCTCCTGCCCTGCATCGCCGGCGTCCAGGGCGCCGGCGTCCTGAGCTGGCTCCTCTGGCTGGTCGGGCTCGCGGGACTGCTCGCGTCGGCGCTCTTCGCCGGCACGGCCGTCGCGCGCGCCGCGTACCTCGAGCTCAAGGGCGAGACGTTCTTCATCTACCGCGAGCTGTACGCCTTCGCGCTCAAGCACCTCAAGAGCACGATGCTCGGCCCGCTGGGCATCCTGGCGGTCATCGCGGGCATCGCCGTGTGCGGGCTCATCGTCGGCCTGATCGGACGGATTCCCGGCATCGGCGTCATGATCGCCGTCGGCGCGAGCCCGGTCTGGCTCGGCGTGTCGTTCTTTCTGGTCGTGCTGTCGCTCGTCCTGCTCTTCTCGGTGCTGCTCGCGCCGGCGGTCGTCGCCACGGTCAAGGGCGACTTCTTCGAGGTCATCACCGAGACCTTCTCGATCACCTTCAGCCAGTTCTGCCGCATGGTCTGGTATCAGATCGTGATCCTCGCGGCCGCCGCGGCGTCCGTCGCCGTCCTCGGCGCGCTCGTCAAGGCGGCGTACGGCATCATGACCGGGCTTCTCTCGGCGGGCATGGGTGAGGACTTCCTGGCGGTGAAGTCCAGGGCGGGGGAGCTCCTCGGCTCATGGTTCCCCTGGATGTGCGCCGCGCCCGCAAGCGACGCCGCCGGCTGGCTCGGATTCTGGGCCTACGTGCTCGCGGCGGTTGCGGCCGTGGCGGGATTCATCGTCGTCGCGTGCTACGGCGCGGCCGTCGTGACGACGGGCAACACGATCGCCTACGTCGTCCTCCACAAGATCAAGGACGAGGAGGATCTCCTGGAACTGGAGGACGAGGAGGATGAGCAGGCGAAGCCGGCCGAGCCGGCCGAGCCGGCAGAGGGCGCTGCGCCGGCTCCAGCCGCGCCGGTCGAGCCTCCCGCGCCGTCGCAGCCTCAGGCAGCGCCGGAGGCGAAACCGGCGGCCGAATCCCCGCCGCCCGAGAAACCGGAGTAGGCGTCGAGCCCGAGATCCGTCTCAGCTTACGGCCTACAGCCTAAAAAAACGCTGCGCCCAGGCGCAGCGTTTTATTCTGGTGACCCCAAGGAGATTTGAACTCCTGCTTCAGGGATGAGAGCCCTGCGTCCTAACCGGACTAGACGATGGGGCCGTGCCGGAAGCCGACTATACCCCATGGCCGCGGGCAGTTCAATCCTGATTTCCCGGCCTCTGCGGGGCGCGGCTCGTCAGGCCGGCTCCGCTTCCCGCTGCGGCTGCCTGCTGCGCTGGATCAGCTCCCTGATCTGCCGGACGAGCGCATGGTGATCGAGAACCGGCTTGGTCACCAGGCCGTCCGCGCTGCTTGCCGTGAGGAAGCGCCCCGTATCGCCCTGCATGGCGTGCGCCGTGGCGAGCAGCACCGGAATCCCCGCACAGGAAGGCTCCTTCTTCAGGAGGCGCGTGATGTCGAGGCCGTCGACCTTGGCGCCCCCGTAGAAGCTCTGCTTGAGCGAGACGTCCATCAGGACCAGGTCGATCTTCCCCGCCCGGCACAGGGACAGGATCTCGTCCACGTTCTCCGAGACGGTGACATCGAACCTTCCGATGCGCTTCAGAACCGCATCGAAGACCAGCGCGTTGTTGGGATCGTCTTCAACCACGAGAATGTGCGCCATAGCCGATCATTCCCTTCGCGATCCGCAGTCCCCTCCATCCGAAAGTCTATGATGGTGCCCCCGGGCCGACAAATCCGCCGCGGGCGCCCCGGCGTCCCGGGCCGCCCGCAGCCTTGAGCGGCTCCGGCAAAGGTGTTATAGTGTCCGTTGCGTGGCGCGTGGCTGCGCGGCGGCCGATGTCCTCCCGGGCGGCCCGCGGCCATGAGGTTTTCACTGCAAAAAGGGGGATCGTGCGCACAAGACCCGGCGGGCGTCAGAGGAAACGGCTCCTCCCGTGCACCGGAATGCCGGCGATTCCGAGAATATCCCTCGCCGTGCCGTTCTCGTGGACGACGTGAGTACTCAGGAACATCCGCCCAGCCTCCGCATCCTCACCCGCAGCGAGCATCCGATCTCGCGGCGCGACATCGCCCCCGAGGCGCTCAAGGTGCTCTACCGGCTGCACCGCCTCGGCTTTCGCGCCTACCTGGTCGGCGGCGGCGTCCGCGATCTGTTCCTCCAGCGCCGCCCCAAGGATTTCGACATCGCCACCGATGCGCGGCCCAACCGCATGCGCAAGATCTTCCGCAATTGCCGCGTCATCGGCCGCCGTTTCCGGCTCGTGCACGTCGTGTTCCCGGGCAACATCACGGTCGAGGTCAGCACGTTCCGCTGCCGGCCGGAGTTCGCGGAGCGCGAGGAGAGCGGCCTGATTCTCAGCGACAACAGCTTCGGCACGCCGGAGGATGACGCCCGGCGCCGCGACCTCACCATCAACGGCCTCTTCTACGACATCGCCACGTTCTCGATCCTGGATTACGTCGGCGGGGTCCAGGACCTCCGCGACGGCATCGTCCGCACCATCGCGCCGCCCGACGACAGCTTCAGGGAGGACCCGGCGCGGATGATCCGCGTCCTGCGGCAGGCCGCGCGCCTGGGGTTCGCCATCGATCGACAGACCTACGAAGCCGTGCTCCGGAACCGCGAGCTGATCTGCCGCGTGAACGAGAGCCGCCTCGCGGAGGAGGTCTTCCGCGATCTTCGGGGCGGGGCCGCCGAGCCCTTCATGGGGCTCATGCTGGAGACCGGCCTCATGACCTGCCTCTTCCCGGAGCTCGCGGCCCAGCTCGCCGCGGACCCCGCGCATCCGCTCTGGCCGCGCCTGCGAGCGCTCGACGCCCTCGTCTGCCAGGGAAGGGAATTCTCCAACGCCGTGCTCATGACGGTGCTCTGGCACACGCTGATCGTCCCGCCGGAGTTCGCCGCTCCCTCCGCCCGCCCGGGCGCCGACCTGGGGAAGATCGTGTACCGCAGCATAAAAGCGCTCAGGGCCAGATTCCGCCTCTCGCTGCAGGTCTCCAGCCGCATGGTCGAGATCGTGATGGCCGCGCGGCGCCTGGGCGTGATGGCGCCCGACAACGGCCTTCCCCACGGCTTGCGCGGCAAGGCCTACGCGCGCGAAGCGCTGGAGTTCTGGGAGATCTGCGAGAGCATGGCGCAGCACCCGACCGGGCACTTCGCCGGTCTCTACGAGGAGCTCTCGCGCTGGTGCGCCCCGCCGCCGCGCGGTCGCGACCACGGCCTGCCGCCGCCGGATGAAGTCGCCGCGGGGCCGGCCCGCAGGCCGCGTCGCCGTCGCCGGCGCCGGTGAACGCCGGCCGCACGCGGCCGCCCGTTGCTGGAATCCGCACGCGCCCTTCAGTACACGGCGCGCAGCCCCACATCCAGGTTGTGGCTGTGACCCGGCTGCCGGCAGCGAACCGCAAGCAGGTTTTCCCCCACGTGCAGCACCTCGGCGGGATCCTGCGGCAGGTCCACGGTCACGATGCCCGTCGTGAACCCCTCCCTGGCCGCCACGACCTGCCCGTTGATCGCGATCTGCACATCGCGGTCGTGGAAGAGCTCGAGGACGAGCGCGCGCGGAATGCGGTCCACGGAGAACCGCGTCCGCAGGAAGATCTCGGGCTGCTCCCACGTGAACCTCAGCACGAGCCCCGGCCCTCCGCGCCGGCCGAAGGCGCCGCGCGACCGCCGCCAGCCGCGGTCGTCAAGCTCCGGACGATGCCAGGACGTGGGCGGCGCGTCGAACGCCACGCACCACAGCGCGCTGCCCTCGCGCGAGGGCGGCACGAGCACGCGCGTGGACACGATCCCCGGCACGAATCGCGGCCGCGGAATCCCCCCGGGCTTCAGGCACGCGACGATCCGGTCGAGCACCGCCAGGCCGAGCGCGTCGCCCGCGAGCACCAGGCGGCGCAGCGGCAACGTGGTCATCATGCCCATGCCGTGCTCGAGTCTGAACGCGAACAGCACCGGCTGGAAAAACGGCTCTCCGGGCGACAGGCGCGCGGCGAGCACATCGTGCAGATCCTTCTCCGCGATGCCCGTGAAGCGCAGCGGCGCCGCGAGCCCCGCGAACTCCGAACCCGCGATCCACTTGCGCGCGAGCCCCGCGAACAGGCGGCTGTCGGCGCGCACCCAGAGAAACGCGTCGCCCGAGGTCGGCGCCGCGCCGACGCCGGCGCTCGATGGAAGCCCGTCCTCCGACTCGATCAGGTACAGCGCCCGCATTCCCCGCCGGAAGCCCTCGGTATCGTCCCGGCGGAAGCGCGTCCTCACGGCGACCGCCTGCGCCGACGGCTCGCGCACGCACTCGTACCCGCCGCGCGACAGCGCCGCGGCGAAGGCGCCGTCCCCGGCAAGCTCCTCATCCAGGCACACGCGATGCCACGGCACCGCCCGCGACGGCAGCACCCACGCCGTGAAGGAGCCCTGCGCCCAGCGGTGGCGCGCGGCGCTTTCCAGGCTCAGGTCGAGAACGAGCGCCCGCGGGCTCGCGCAGGCCGGCGCCCGCACGCGCACGGCGGGCAGCCGCGCGACGCGCTCGTTCCCGGGCACCCCGCACTCGCCGCGAGCCCCGCCGCCCTCCCAGCGCACGCAGCCGCCCGCGATGTCGCGCGTCGAGAAGTGGCTCACCGCCGCCTCGATCTCGAGCTCCTGGAGCGAGACGCAGAGGCGCGGGGCGCGCACCGCGCCCACCCAATCGTCGCCCTGATGCAACCGGTCGGCGACCGGCCGCCGCCGCCCTTGCGCATCGATCAGGCCGCGCAGATCGCCGTCGCCATCGTGCAGCCTGCGCACGCAGTACGCGTGGACGCGCTGAAGCCCGCGCGCCCTCGCAATGCCATCGAGAAGCTGCTCCCCCTGGGCGACGGCCAGATCCTGGAACACCGCGCCCGGATCGCCCAGCGCCTGGAGCGTCTCCCCGAGCGTGCCGTGCATCGCCGGGAGCGGCGCCGGCGCGATCGGCCAGGCGATGCGCGTCCTCCCCTCGCTCGCGGGGGCGTCCGGTCCCAGAAACGCGCACGCGCCGGCGGCGCCGGCCGCGGGCCCTTCGAGCGCGACCACGCCGCCGCCGCGCATGCCGCCCGCCGCGGCGCGCGCCCACGCCAGCGCCTCGGCCGAGGGCTCCGGCGCCGCATCGGGCAGCAGGTTGACGAGCGCCAACGAGGGCGAGTTGCCATCCCGCGCGAGCGCTCCCGCGAGCGTCGCGTCGAGATGCGCCGCGGCCCGCGGCGTGAAGACCGACGGCGCCGGCAGCTCGTACCACAGGAGCAGCCCCAGCCGATCGGCGAGCAGCGGAACGCGCGCATCGGGCACCATGCCGCCGCACACCACGGTGTTGAAGCCGAGCTCCTTCGCGACCCGCAGCCTGTGCCTGAGCGCCCACGCCGACGGCACCGTCCGCCCCCAGCCCGGAAACACGAAGTCGTCCCACACGGCGCGCACGAAGAGCGGCCGCCCGTTCAGCAGGAAGCCATCGCCGGAGTCCTCGAACGTGCGGAACGCGACGTTGACGGCGCGCAGCTCGGGCACCGCGCCGCCGACGGCCACCTCCAGGCGGTACATGCTCGGGAACTCGAGGTCCCACGCCAGCGCGCGCTCGAGCCTCCGGCCGGCGAACACCGCCCGTTCGCCCTCGACCCGGGCATCGGCCCGCGCCGCAATCGCGCCGTTCGGGCCGACAAGGCGCGCGTGCACGGCGAGCGGCACCGCCGGCGGCGCCGAGAAGCGGATCTCGGCGTCCCACGACCCGTCGAGGCGCGCGCCGACCTTGATCGCCTCGATGTGCACGCGCGGCCGGATCTCGAGCCACGCCGGCGCCCAGATTCCCAGCGGCCCGCCCCCCGGCGGGCGCGGGACATCCGGGGCGCCGTCATCGCTCACCACGACCAGCAGGAGGTTCTCTCCATCCTCGACGAACGGCGTCAGGTCGACGGCCGTGAACGCCGCCCACGGTTCCGCGCGGCCCGCGGCGCGCCCGTTCACGTAGACCGCCGCCGCCGGACGCACGCCCGCCAGGCACAGAACGAGCGCATGCTCGGCCGTCATCGGAGGCCGCATGAAGACGCGCGCGTACGTGAACGCGCCCGTCCAGGAAGCCCCCAGCGCGAACACCTCCCCCAGCGGCCGCGGGACCGGCGCCATGTGCCACGAGGGCAGGTCCCCCAGCCCGATGGTCGCGGCATCGCGCGGCTCGCCGAACTGGCAGTACCAGTGGCCGTCGAGCCTGATGATCTTGGGCCTCATCGCGTCACATCCGCTCCTCGGGCCATACGAACGGAACGAACCGCACGTGAAAGTCGGGCACATCGCGGACGCCGTCCGCGAGCCGCTCGATCGTGTGCAGGCGCTGCTCGCCGACCCCGATCGGAATCACGAGGCGCCCGCCGACGGCGAGCTGCGCGACGAGCCGCGGCGGGACCTCGCCGGCGGCCGCCGTCACGATGATGCCGTCGAAGGGCGCCGCCTCGTCCCACCCGCCGGCGCCGTTGCCCGTGCGGACGTGAATCCGGCCGTAGCCGAGCGCCGCGAGCAACCGCCGGGCGGCGTCGGCCAGATGCGGCCTGACCTCGATCGTGAACACCTCCCCGGCGATCTCCGCCAGCACCGCGGCCTGGTACCCGGAGCCGGTGCCGATCTCCAGGACGCGCGCGCCCGGCCGCAGCGCGAGCGCCGCGGTCATGTACCCGACGATGTAGGGCTGGGATACCGTCTGCCCCTCGGCCAGGCGCACCGCCCAGTCCGAATACGCCTCGGCCCTCGCGTGCTCGGGAACGAAGAGGTGCCGGGGCACCTTCTCCATCGCCGCGCACACCCGCTCGTCGCCGACGCCGCGGGCGCGAAGCTGCTCGGCGACCATGTGCCGCCGCCGGCCGCGCCACTCGTCGTTCAGGGAATCGTACTCGGGATCGGGCGTCACCGCTCGACGTTTTCGAGAAAACGGCCCATGCGCCTGAACTTGTCGAACCGCAGCGCGACAAGCTCGCCGGGCTTTGCGTTCTCCAGCTCTCCCAGGTGCCGCAGCAGGGCCTTCTTGATCGTCTCGGCGGTCGCCGGCACATCGCGGTGGGCCCCCCCGAGGGGCTCCGGCAGGATCTCGTCGATCACGCCGAATCCGAGGAGGTCGTCGGCGGTGAGCTTCAGCGCCTCGGCGGCATCCGGCGCGTGCTGCGCGTCCTTCCACAGGATCGCGGCGCAGCCCTCGGGGGAGATCACCGAGTAGTACGCGTGCTCGAGCATGAGGATGCGGTCCCCCACGCCGATGCCGAGCGCCCCGCCGCTGCCGCCTTCCCCCAGGACGAGGCATATGATCGGCGCGGGAAGGTCCGCCATCTCCTTGAGCGCCAGCGCGATGACGAACGCCTGCCCGCGTTCCTCGGCGCCCATGCCCGGGTGCGCCCCCGGCGTGTCGATGACGCTCACGACCGGCAGCCGGAGCTTCGCCGCGAGCCGCATCTTCTGGATGGCTTTGCGATAGCCTTCCGGGTGCGCGCAGCCGAAGCCGCAGGCCAGCTTCTCCTTGGTGTTCTTGCCCTTGCGGTGCCCGATCACCATGCAGCGCACGCCGCCGATGCGCGCGAACCCCGTCAGGATGCACGGATCGTCCCTGAAGGCGCGGTCCCCGTGCAGCTCGATGAACTCATCCGCGATCAGGTCGAGGATGTCCGTCACCTGCGGCCGTTCCGGATGCCGGGCGATGAGCACCCGCTGCCACGGCGTGAGATGGGCGAAGATCCTGCGCTTCAGCTCCTCGCTCTTGCGCGTGAGCTGCTCGATCTGCTCGGTGAGATTCACGTCGGTCGAGGCCGCGAAGCGCTTGAGCTCCGCGATCTTCTCCTCGATTTGCAGGATCGGCTCCTCGAATTCGGGGGTGCGGCGCGCGGCCCGGCCGCTGCCTTCCTTCGCCATGATTACATCTCCTTCACCGCTCCCGGCGCGCAGGGCGAGTTCACATTGTACCCTTCGCCCCACCCCCTGGAAACCCCGCCGGCGGCGCCTACTCCCTGGCGCTCAGCTCGACGCTCACGGCGTCGCGGGGCCCGACCGCAATGGTCCACATGCGGTTCCCGGTGCAGTACAGCGCGGTCCTCGCCTTGAACGCGGCCGGGCTCGTACCCCGGAGCACGTCGTGGTACGCGTCCCGCTCCCAGCCGGCGAGCGCGAACCACGCCTCCTCGTCGGCGAGCGCGAGCCCGCGCTCGCGCCGCTCCTCGTTCTCGCGCTCGATCGCCTTGCGCGCGAGCGCCAGCTCCTCCTCCTCGACCGTTCGTTTCGCCTCCTGCAGCAGCAGGTTGCGCGCGAGCCGCAGGTTCTCGATCGGCAGCACCATGGCGATCTGCACGCACAGCGCGTGCCGCGACACGACCACCTTGCCCTGGAGGTGGTACAGGAGCCCTTCGTCCTGGCGGAGGCGCCAGAGCCGCGAGCCCGGGCCTCCCGCCAGGATTTCCCTCAGGAGCATGAGGGCGCTCAGGTTCTCCAGCGTGCTCTCCGGCACGAACCACGCGCACAGCAGGTACACGTGCGGCTGCTCGGTCTGGCGGTAGTCCTTGTCGATGATCACCGTGCGGGGGGAATGCCGGGGCGGCGTGAATTCCGCCGGCCCTCCTCCGAGGGGCGGCTGGCGCGCCGCGGTCGCAAACGCGCGCCGGACCAGCGCGACGAGCTCATCGACGTTCCGGGGCCCGCAGACCGCCGCCGCGAAGTGCTCGGGCCGCCACCAGCGGTCCCACTGCTTCCATGTCCTGGACGCCAGGTCGTCGGACCTGAGGGCGGCCATCGCATCGTAGGACCCGGGAGGGAACACCGCGTACGGCGTCCCCTCCATGGCGTGCTTCCACAAGGCGCGCTCCGCGGCATCGGCCAGGCTCGGGAACGCCGCGGTCTCGACGAGCAGGTCCTGGCGGGCCCGCTCGATGTCGGGCGGGCGGAACGCGGGGTCCAGAATCGCCCGGCTCACGCTGTCGAGCGCGTCCTCGAAGTAGCCCTCCGGCGCGGAGAAGCGAATGAAGCTCACGTCGCGCTTCGCGCCGGCTTCGATCTCGACGCCCCACCTGAGCAGCTCGTCGCGGAACGCGTCGCCGGACTTGCCCTCCTCGCCGAACAGCACGGAGCGCGCGGCGAGCGCGCTGACGCCCTCCTCGCCCGATGCGTCGGCCGCAAGCCCTCCGCGCACCGCCAGGGCGAACGAGAACACGTTCGACTCCGGCAGGCTCTGCGCCACGACGGGAAACGTCCCGCCGCCGCCGGCCACGACCCGGCGCTCGCGGCTCACGACGCTCGCGACGCTCCGGCGCCCGTCCTCGTACGCGCCCGCCGGCGCAACCACGCCGAGCGCGTAGTGCTGCGGCCCGAAGTACTGCCGTCCGATCCAGCCGAAGCGCTCGTTCGGCACCTGGGCGAGCCGCGTGCGCAGGTCCAGCGGGTACTCCCACTTGCCGAGGATGTCCCAGCGTACGAGCTCGGCCGCGAGGCTCTGCGGGCTCTCGGTGCGCTGCGCCGCCTCGAGCGCCAGGCGGTTCAGGGCGCGATCGATCACCTCGCGATCCGGCGGGCGGTCGAGCATGCGCGCGAGCGACGCCTTCACCTCCCGCTCGCAGAGAGCGATGTTCGCGGGGTCCGCCACGGCGCGGAACACCGCCAGGCCGCCGCCGACGCGCGGCTCGACGATGAGCTCCAGGCGCCTGGCGATCGCGGTCTGGTGAATCAACTGCTCCCTGAGGATGGAACGCTCGCCGCCGCAGAGCACGTACGCCATGGCCTCGAACGGCAGCCAGTCCGCATCGGCCGACGGCGGGCCTCGGAACGAGAAGGCGAGCTGCGCCTCCGGGCTCGTCCACGCCAGCACGCGCCGCGTGTTCGGCGCGAGCGGCGGCAGCGCCGCGAGCGCCGGCTGCGTCGTCGTTCCCGGCGCGTACGAGCCGTAGGTCTCCCGCAGGAAGAAACGCACCTCGCTCTCGTTGACCGGCCCGACGATGGCGAGGGTCAGGCGTCCCGGCGTGTACTCCGCGTCCAGCCGGGCGTACAGCGCGGCGCTCGTCAGCTCCTTGATCGTGCGGGGGAACCCGAAGCTCGGCAGCCCGTAATTGTGGTCCCCGTAGACGGCCTGATTGGCAAGCTGGTACAGAACGAGCAGCGGATCCTTCTCGCGCGTTGCAAGCTCGGCGCAGACGATGTCGGCCTCGCGCTGCACATCGATCTGCGCGAACACGGGGTGGAAGAGCATCTCCCGGAGCAGCTCCAGGGCGGTGTACACGCCCTCCCGGCGCACGCTTATCTTGAAAACCGTGTAATCGGGAAAGGTGTTTCCGTTGAGCCGTCCGCCCAGCTCGCGCCACCTGGAGATCAGCTCGTCGCCGCTCGAGAACTCGGTGCCCCGGAACAGAATGGCATGCTCCAGGAGGTGGGCCGCCCCGCAGGTCGCCGCCCCGTCGATCGCGCTGCCGGCGCGGAATCCCGCCGCGATGGCCACGGTCGAGGAGGCCGGACGAGGCACGACCAGCACCCGCACGCCGCTCGGCTTGAGCACATCGATCTGCGGCACGGCGGGCGGAACCTGTACAAGGAGGGCGGCGGCGACAAGCACGACCATACCCGACATGATAAGGCACTCCCGGAGGCGGGTAAAGGCGCCGCGCGGCGGGCGCGGCTGCGCACCGGACCGCTCGCGGAGAGATCTTCCTTCCCGGGCCGGCCGGTGGTATTCTGAATGCCTTGGTTTGCCGGAGCACGTCCGGGCTCGCCGTGCCGCGCGCGCTCCGTCGTTCAGCGGAGGATCCGTCATGTACCGCCGGTTCCCGATCTGTCTGTGCATGCTTGCGGTGGGCTGCTTCCCCGTGCGCCGCGAGTTCAATCCCTACGTGCTTCCCGGCACGGAGATCAGAGTCGTTCAATCCAGGTACCAGGAGCTCGACGCCACGCCGGAGTATTACACCGCCGCGCGCGACCTCAAGATCGACATCACGATCGCCGACACCAGGCCCCAGGTCCGCAACACCGTGCTCTGGTACCGGCAGTCGGGAGACGATCCGTGGTACCGGGGCCCCGAGAGCGCGCCCGGCGACCGCTGGATCAAGTTCAGGCCGACCGAGGGCCGCTACTACTGCCGCGGCTCGGTCGTCTACACCGACGGCACCGAGGCGTTCACGCCGTCGCGGGCCGCGCGCGCGTGCTTCTGTCTGGTCGTCGACCAGACGCCGCCGCAGCTCGTCCTGTCGCACCCCGGCACGGTGCACGCGCTCACCGCGCCCCCCCTCGAGTTCCAGATCTGGGACGGCGGCCTGGGGCCGCAGCCGACGGCCGAGCTGTGGTTCAGCGCCGATGCCGGCGCTTCGTGGGAACGCATGGGCGTCCTGTCGGTGCGCGGCGGCCGGAACGAGACCGGCTGGGATGTGCCGAATCGGCCGGGCAGCCGCTGCCTGCTGAAGCTCGTCTGCCGCGATCTTGCGGGCAACGAGTCGACCGTGGAGCTCGACAGGACGTTCACCATCCTGCCGCCCGTCACGATGCTCGAGGCGGGCGAGCGATTCATCATGGGCACGAAGGAAACCGGCGCGCCGCCCCCGGCGCCNNAGCCGCCCGCGCCCGCCGCACCGGAGCCGCCCGCGCCCGCCGCACCGGAACCGCCCGCGCCCGCCGCCGCAACCGAACCGGAGCCGGCCGAGACCGAGCCCGAGCCGACCATGGTCGAGGCAGAACCCGTTGTCCCCGCACCCGAGCCCGAGCCGGCCGCGGTCACGCCGGACCTGCCCCTGCCCGATCCCGAGCCGGCCGCGGTCGCGGCCGAGCCGGTTGCCCCCGCCCCGGCGCCGGCCCCGCCTGAGCCCGTGCGACCGGAACCCGTTCCCGGCCCCCCGCTGGTCGTTCGCACGGCGGGAAGCGTTCGTGCCGGCGCGCAGCTCAACGTCCAGGTCGAGAATCTTCCCGCCGGCACCTGGCGCGTCGCGCTGCTCTGGCGGCCCACGCCCGCCGATGCCTGGAGCAGGACCGATGCGGTTCTCCAGCGTGACGTCTTCGCATGGACCAGCCCCGCCGCCGACACGCGCGAGGGCCGGCTCCGCGTCGAGGTCACGGGCACGGACGGCGCCGTCACGGCGGCCGCCGAGTCCGGGCCGCTGATCGTCGACGGCACGCCGCCCGAGATCCAGATCGAGACCGTGCCGTCGCCCGACCCCCGGCGGTGCGCGGTGCGCGCCGTCTCGCGCGACGCGGGCGCCGGCATCGAGTGGGTGAGTCTCTTCGTGTCCCGCGACGGCGGGCAGTCGTGGACAAGCGGCGCCATGGCGATGGACGTCGCCGTCGACATGAGCATGCCGCGCGAGGACCGGCCGATCGGTTTCTTCGCACAGGCGCAGGACCGGGTGGGCAACCGCAGCGCGGCGCCCCGCACCGGCACGCCGCCCCAGCTCGCCATCGGCCCGCGCCCCGCGCTCGGGATCGCCCTCAGCGAGCTCGCGCACCAGGTCGTCAAGGGCGGCGAGCGCGTGCTTCTGACGTGGAGCGTCGCGGGCGAGTACGCGGATGACTGCACGGCGGCGCTCGAGATGCAGACGGAGCCCGGCGGGCCTTGGGAACGCGTCGATGCGGTCGCCGTCGCCCTCAAGCACGCCTACTGGAACGTTCCCGCGGCCACCGTTGCGAGCCTCAACCTGCGCATTCTCGTCAGCTTTCCCGGCGGGACGACGCTCGCCTCCAACGCGATCGGCCCGTACGCCGTCGCCGCCGAGCCTCCGACGCTCGTCATCGGCGGCGGGCGGTTCTTCGCGTCGCACGTCGCCGCCATCCCCGTCGCCGAGATGCACTCGGGGCCGGCCGAGCTGGCGCGGGTCGTCATGTACGTGCGCCCGGAGGGACGGCCGGCATGGACCCCCCGGGAGGCGCGCTACGCCGCCGGCGTCGTCACCATGAGCACGGCGGACCTTCCCGAGGAGACGTACGATCTGTACGCGGCCGCCGAGGACCTCTGCGGCAACGCGGCGCCGGCCCCGCACGAGACCGCGGCGCCTCACGCCGTGCTCACGGTCGACCGCACGCCTCCTCGCGCGAAGCTGAAGCTCAACCCGCCGTACTACGAGGGCATCGCCGGAACGGTCGACGTGACGCTCTCGGCCCCCGCGCGCGTCTGCCTGACCGTGCGCGAGGACGGCGATGCGTCCGAGCACATCCTCCTGGAGCGCGACCTGCCGGCGGGCTCCGCCGCGCTCCCCTTCCGCCCGGCGCCCGGATTTCGCAGCGGCACGCTGAGCCTCAGGGCCCGGGACGGCGCCGGCAATCGCGCGCAGACCGCGGCGTACCTCGTCAACGCGGGGGAAACCCTCAGGCTGGAGTCTCCGGTCGACCAGTCGCAGCTCGTCCCCGGCGCCGCCGTCGCCGTCAAGTGGTGGATCCGCCAGGCGCTGCTCGACGAGCGTCCCGCCGTCGATCTGTGGTGGCTGCCGGGCCCCGGCGCGGTGCGCGAGAGCATCGCGCGCGATCTTCCCCCGGACAGGGCGTTCTCCTGGCAGGTGCCCGACCGCCCGGGCGCCGGACAGTCGCTCCGCGTCGAGGCGCGCATCGGCGATGTCGTGCGCGCCTGCGCCGACATGTCCTCGACCTTCGCCATCGTCGCGCCGCACGCCGCGATCGCCCCCGCCGCCGTGAAGGCGCCCATCGTCAACCCCGACTCCGACGAGTTCGCCCTCGCGGGCCACGTCTGCCTGGACGAGCTGGAGAAGGCCCTCGCCGCCAAGAACATGGAGAAGGTGAAGAACTTCCGCCTGCATGCCGGCAATCGCTTCCGGCAGGCGCTCAGCCTGGATGCCGGCAACGCCAACGCGTGGTGGGGCATGGCGCGCATGTGCACCGCGCCGATCAGCGAGATCGAGGAGCTCGACAAGGCCGAGGAGTACCTGGTCAAGGCGGTCGCCGCCAATCCCCAGCACTACGACGCCCTCGTGTTCCTCGGCGCCTGCAGGATCAAGCTGCGCAAGTACCAGGAGGCCGAGAACTCGCTGGCGCTCGCCCTCAACCTGCGCGACAGCCCGATCGTCAGGTACAATCTCGGCATCGCACTGCTCAGGCAGGAGAAGCACGCGCCGGCGCTGGCCGAGTTCCAGCGCGCCGCGCAGGGCCCGGGGGCGATTCCGGCCGCGCGCCTCGCCATCGTCGAGTGCTACGTCGCGCAGAATGAGTTCCTCAAGGCGCGCGACGCCTTCCGCGAGGCGCAGGCCGAGGGCGCCGTGCCCGACGAGCACGGCCGGCGGATCCTGAAGCGCATCGACGACGGCCTGGAGATGCCGCGGTAGCCGCCCGGCGGCGGCGAGGAGAAGAGTGGTGAAGATCGAGCGCAGCGAATGCGCGTGGACCTGCCCGCAGGGCGATCCGTGCCTCGAACGCGAGATCATCGGCGCTCTCCGCTGCTCGCCCATCCTCGCGCGGCTTCTCTGGAACCGCGGCGTGCGCAGCGTCGAGGAGGCCGGCCGCTTTCTCGATGTCAAGCTGACGGACCTCGTCGCGCCCGAAGCGTTCAACGACATGGCGCGCGCCGTGGCGCGCATTCGCCAGGGGCTCGCGCGGCGCGAGAAGATCGCCGTCTTCGGCGACTACGACGCCGACGGCGTGTCCGCGACCGCGATCCTCATGCTCTTCTTCAACCACCTCGGCGCCCGGGCGCAGGCGTTCCTTCCCCACCGCGTCAACGAGGGCTACGGCCTTTCGCCCGATGCCGTCCGCCGCATGCACGCCTGGGGCGCGAATCTCGTCATCACGGTCGACAACGGCATCGGCTGCGCGGAGGAGATCGCGTACGGCCGCGGCCTCGGCATGGACTTCGTCATCACCGACCACCACGAGGCCGGCGACACGCTGCCGGCGGGGGTTCCCATCCTCAACCCCAAGGCGCCCGGCGAGCGCTATCCGTTCCGCGACCTGGCCGGCGCCGGCGTCGCGTTCAAGCTGATGTGGGCGCTCGCGCGCGAGCTTTCGGGACAGGCAAAGGTGTCGGAGTCGTTCCGTACGCTGCTCCTGCGGGCGATCGCGCTTGCCTGCCTCGGCACCGTGTCGGACGTCGTGCCGCTCCTCGGGGAGAACCGCATCATCACCCGCCACGGCCTCAGAATACTGCGCGAGCAGGAGAACGCCGGCCTCAAGGCCCTGCGGGCCAGCGCCTGCGGCGCCGCATCGGTGCTCAGGGCGCACGATGTCGCCTTCCGCCTCGGACCGCGGCTCAACGCGGCCGGCAGGTTGGGAGACCCCGGCCGGGCCCTGGAGCTCCTGATGACCGAGGACCCGGCCCGCGCCGCGGCCCTCGCGCTGGAGCTGGACAAGGAGAACGACCGGCGCCGGCGCATCGAGGAGCGGATCATCAGCCAGGCGCGCACCGCGGCCGCCGACGCGCGCCTCGGCGATGCGCCCTGCATCGTGCTCGCGAACCCCGACTGGCACGTCGGCGTCATCGGCATCGCCGCCGCGCGCATCGCCGAGGAGTTCGCCCGGCCGACGGTGCTCATCGCGCTGGAGGGCGACTCCGGCCGCGGGTCCGGCCGCACGGCCGGCGGCGTCGCGCTCCACGAGGTCATCGATGCGGCCCGCAGCCTCCTGGACGACTTCGGCGGGCATGCCGAGGCGTGCGGCCTGCGCATCAAGGCCGCGCACATCGGGCCCTTCGCCGAGCGGCTCGGCGCCATCATCCGCGAGCGCTACCCCGTGCTCCGGGAGACCTTCGCCGCCGATGCGGTCATGCCGCCGGACCGGCTCACCCCCGCCATACTCGCGGAATGCGCCGCGCTCGCGCCGTTCGGCGAGGACAACCGGCCGCCCGTGTTCATCGCCGAGCGCCTCGCGACCGTCGGCGAGGTCCGGCGCATGGGCCGCACGCGAAGCCATCTGGCGTTCTTCGTCCGGAGCGGCGCCGCGGCCTACCGCACGGTCTACTTCGGCGGCACCGCCGATGCCGACCGCATCGCCGGTGCGCTCACCTTCGCGTACGAGCCCCGCATCAACACGTTCAACGGCGCGAGCGAGATCGAGCTCAACCTCAAGCGGATTCTCTGAGCCGGCCGGCGCGGCCCGTGCGGCGGCGGCGCGCGCTCACCCGTCGCGGTGCCTCGCATCGAACCCCTCGGCCGCGAGCATCGCCCGCGCGCGCTCGCTCGCAGCGCGGTCCTTGAACGCGAGCCTGAGGGTGCCGCCCTCCCCCTCGCGCACCTTCAGGACCTCGATGTCCTGGATGTTGATGCCGGCATCGGCCAGGGGGCGCGCGATGCGCGCGATCATGCCGGGCCTGTCCTCGACCACGACCAGGAGCTCCGCCAGCGGCCGCAGGAAACCCTTCGTGTCGCGCGGAATGAGGGCGCGCGTACGCGCGGCGTGCTCGAACGCCTCGCCGAGCGCGCCCGCCTCCAGGTCGTCGGCGCAGGCGCCGAGCGTCTCGCCGAACGCGCGCAGCGTCCGCGCGATGGCGGGCAGGTTTGTCTCGATGATGTCCTTCCACACGCCGAAGGGGCTCGACGCGATCCTCGTCATGTCCCTGAAACCGCCCGCGGCAAGCTCCAGCGCGTGGCCCGAGTCCATGCCCGCCACGAAGTTGACCAGCGCAACCGCGAGCAGATGCGGCAGATGGCTCACGGCCGCGACGGTGCGATCGTGGACCTGTGCGTCCATGACGAGCACCCGCGCGCCGATCGACTCGAGCAGCCCCCCGAGGCTCCGGGTCGCCGCCTCCGGCGCGCGGCGCGAGGGGCACAGCACGTAGTACGCGTTCTGGAAGAGAAACGGATCCGCGGCGCCGATGCCGGCCTTCTCGGCCCCCGCCATGGGGTGGCCGCCGATGAACACCGCCTCGGGCGGCAGCAGCGCCTCCGCGCCCTCGAGGATCAGGGCCTTCGTGCTGCCCACGTCGGTCACGATCGTGCCGGGCGGGAGCGCCGCGCGCGACAGCCGCGTGATGAGCTCGATGATGCGGCGGATCGGCGTCGCAAGCACGATCACATCGCACGCCGACGCCGCCTGTTCGAGATCATCGTAGGCGCAGCCGCGGTCGATCGCGCCGACGGCCCGCGCCGCCGCGATCGTCTCCGGGCGCGACACGCCGACGACTTCCCGGACCCTGCCCGACCTGCGAAGCGCCAGCCCGAGCGACCCGCCGATGAGCCCGACGCCCGCGATGCACACCGCCGGGGGCCGCGCCGCCATCACGGCGCCCCCCTCCCGCGCGAATCGGCGGAGAAGTGCGCCCGGATGTACTCGATCGCGCTCTCCAGCGACGGCAGGATCTTCGTGCAGAACCGCACCATCCAGGGGCTCGAGTCCTTGTACGAGTACGGCGAGAAGGCGATGACGAACTTCCCGAGGTCGTGCGCGGCGTAGAAGACCTCCATCGCCGTGCCGATGCTGGGCTTGGAGTAGTTGACGAGCAGGAGATCCGCGCTGCGCACGTCCTGCAGATCGAACTCCACGATCTCGTTCGCGCTGTCGACCTCGCGGTCCTTGAAGTTCCGCCGCATGGGATCGAGGAGCGCGAACTCCCCGGCCAGCGCCCCCGCGGCGATATCGCGCCATTGCCGCGCCTCGCCGTCCTTCTCGTCCATGATGGGCCCGCAGAGGTAGATCGTGAGCACCGCGCCGGTCTCCTTCCACGCCGCGCAGCCGCGGCCGCGGTCCGCCCGCCGGCCGCGGCGATGCGCACCGTAATCTTACCTGCGGCCTGCGCGTTTGCAAGCCGCCCGGCTGGTGCCGGCGCGGCGTTGATGCTACGATGGGCCTCCTGCGGAGGCGCCCATGGAACCAATGAAGTTCATCGTCTGCGTCCCCCCCGACGCCGAGGAACTCGTCCGCTACCTGTTCCGCGAGTTTCCCTACGTCGAGACCGTCGCGGACGATCCGCTGGCGGTCGCCTGCGACGCGCTCGTCGTCCCCCACAACTCCTTCGGGTTCTTCGACAGCGGCTTCCGCCTCCGCGTGGCGGACACGCTCGGGTTCGGCCTCCAGGACGAGCTCCGGCGCCGCATCGCCGAGGCGCACGACGGCGAGCTGCTCGTCGGCGAGGCGGAGATCCTGCCGACCGGGCGGCCCGCGCCGCCCTGCATCATCGCGGCGCCCATCGCGCGCGCCGGGACCGCCCATCTGAGCGCCACGGTGAACATCTACCTCGCGGCGCGCGGCGTCATGCTCGCCGTGAAGAAGAACCCCGCGCTCAACCTGCGCACCATTGCGTTCCCCCTGCAGGCGCTGCTGGAGGGCGGCGTCACGGCGTACGCGGCCGCGCGCCAGGTCAGGTACGGCATCCGCGCCGTGTACCGGGACAAGCCGCGCCGCGTTGACAATCTCTCCAAGGCCATCCGCCGCGAGAAGGACCTCAGAAAGCTCCAGAAGGATGCTGAGTGAGGCCGCGGCGCCGCGTTGAGGAGTCCCCGACAGCATGCGACTGATCACGTTCCTGTACATCACCAACTTCTTCACCGGCGCGATCATCATGGTGGTCGAGCTGCTGGGCACGCGCCTCATGGCGCCGTGCTTCGGCACCGGGCTCTACGTCTGGACCGCCCTGATCACCGTGACGCTCGTCAGCCTCGCCATCGGCTACCGGACGGGCGGCTGGCTCGCCGACCGGTTCCCCCGCGCGGACCTGCTCTACGGCCTGATCTTCGGCGCCGGCGTGCTGCTCCTGCTCATCCTCCTCCTCAGGCGGCCGGTCCTGCTCTGGGGCGTCCGCTTCAATCTCGCCTGGGGCGCGCTGGCCACCGCGACGATCCTGTTCGGCCCGCCGCTCTTCCTGCTCGGCACCGTGGCGCCGTACAGCGTCAAGCTCTGCGCCGCGGAATTCGGCAGGCTGGGCAGCGTCGTCGGGCGGCTCTACGCGATCTCGACCCTGGGAAGCTTCGTCGGGACCGTGGGCGCGGGCTTTCTCTTCCTGCCGAACTTCAGCAACGTGACGACGCTCGTCATGTGCGCCGCGGCGCTCGCCGTGCTCGCGGCCCTGTACTTCGGCTTCTTCCGCACGCGGGTCCTGCCGGTGTGCGGCGCCGCGATCGTGCTCGGCATCGCAATCTTCATCGCCTGGCGGTCGGCCGGCGCCCTGCCCCGCGGCACGCTGACGACGCTGGTCGAATGGCGCACGCTCGAGCAGCGCAACGGCTTCTACGGCACGATCTCGGTCGTCGACCTCGGCACGCCGGTCAACGAGCAGTGGCACCGGCGCTTTCTCCTGAACGACGGCCTCACCCAGGGAAGCTACGAGCCGGCCCGCAGGATTCCGGCGGCCGTGTTCCCCTACGCGCTGTGCGACCTCGTGCTGGCGCACGCGCCGCGCCTTGAGCGCGTGCTCGTCCTCGGCCTCGGCGCGGGCTTCGTGCCGGCAATGCTCAAGCCGCTCATCGCCCGGCCGGACGACGATCCGGCGCGCACGCGCGCGAACTTCGTCGTCGTCGAGATCAACCCCGCGATGGTCGACATCGCGGCCCGCTGGTTCGATTTCCCGCCCGAGGAGTTCACCATCGTCATCGAGGATGCGCGCACGTGGGTCTCAACCTACCGGGTCGGGCCGGACGCCCCGCCGTTCGATGCGATCATCGTGGACACGTTCCTGGGCGACAACACGCCGGGCCATCTCCTGACGCACGAGATGTTCGCCGAGCTCAAGCGAATCCTGGCCCCCGGCGGCGCGCTCGCGATGAACGTCTTCGGCAGCATCAGGGGCCCGCGCTCGCGGCTCCTCGCGGCGCTCGTCCGGACGCTCGGAGAGCCGCGGGGCGGCCCGCCGCTCTTCCCGCACGTGCAGGTCTTCTCGCAGGAGGCGACGGCGATCGCCCACAACGTGTACCTGCTCGCGTCGGGCGATCCCGGCGCGCGGCGCCCGGACGGCATCCTGCGCATCGTCGTCCCGCATCTGGACGCCCACGATCCCGCCGATGACTTCCACAAGGAGGCGATGCGATCCCTGCGCGACCAGACATCGCTCCTGGCGGGCGTGCCCGACGCTCCCGTCCTCACGGATGACTACGCCGTCGCCGACCACCTCGACATCGCGGTCAAGGAGGAGATCCGCAGGAACATCGTCAAGAGCTGGGGGGAGATGCTGCTGGAGTGACGCCGGCGGCCGCGGCTACCGCGCCGGACAGACGCACTCCGGCAGGCCGTCGGCGGTCGGATCGATGCCGCGGTCGGGAAACGGGTAGGCGGGCATCGACCCGTTCCCGAAGAGATAGGTCAGGACATAGATCGCGTCGCCGATGTCGACGCTTCCGGAGTCGTTGGCGTCGGTCGCATCGAGGCAGCACGGCGTCGCGGCATGCGCGAAGAGGTAGCCCAGCACGAAGATCGCGTCGGCAATGTCGACGACGCGGTCGAAGTTGCCGTCGCCGCGCGTGAACGGGCACGCCGGCCGCGGCGCCGTCGCGGCGCTCCCGCCCGCGAGCGCGGGCCACACGCTCGCGGCCCCCGCGATCGTCAGCACGTTGTCGATCGGCGGGGCGCCGATGCCGTTGCGAAGCTCGATGGGAATGCGCACGTCGAGCGGCGCCCAGAACGCCACGCCGTATTCGAGGTACAGGAGCGCCCGCGCGGCGGGCGCGGCGGGCAGCATGCGGCCGTCGAACGGCGGATCGACGTCGATGATGACGCCGAGCACGAGATACTTCTCGCCGCCGCCGGCGTCCGTGACGGACTCCGCCACGAACTCGGGTTTCAGGGTCTCGAGCGCCGTGCCCGCAAGCGATGCGTGAACGCCCGTCAGGTAGTCGTCGCGGAAGGCAACCGCCACCTGGCATGCCTGGATCGGGTCGCGATGCTCCGCGAGCACCGGGTGGCGCACCAGGCCCGCGCCGGGCCAGACCTTGATGTCCGGAATCGACAGGCGATTCCGCGGCGCCGCGACCTCGATGCAGTTCTCCCGTACGACCCGCGCGCTGCCGCCCGGCCCGACGACCGCCAGCGCCACCGCGTACTTCCCGGGAGCCGCGTACAGGTGCGCCGGATTGCGCTCGACGCTCGTGCCCCCGTCCCCGAACTCCCAGACACGGCTGCGGATCGGCCCCGTGCTCTCGTCCGTAAACTGCACGGCGAGCGGCGCCTCGCCGAAGGTCTTGTCGCAGGAGAAGGCGGCCGCGGGCGGCGGGATGTCGTTCCGGTACCACACAACGCCGTCGGCCGCGGCGACGAGGTGAAAGAAACCGGCGCCGTCGTACGCGCAGACGGCCTCGGTCTCGACCGCGGCCGTCGGATCGAGATTCTCCTCGGCCTCGAATCCCCCGCCGCGGTTCACCCTCCGCCGCACATCGCCCCCCGCGATGTACGTGCAGGCGACGGCATCGTCCGGCAGCCTGCGGATGCACGGCTCGCGGGCGCCCGCCCCCAGGAGCACGGGAGCGCTGAACGCGCCGTCCGCACGCGCCGTGTACCAGACGCCGGCCTCGGTCGTGAAGACGATGTGCGGAACGTCGTTGCCGGTCGCGGTCACGACGTCGTAGCGGGAATCGGCCGGCATTCCCTCCGCGATCAGCGCCGCCGCCGATCCCTCGCGCACGTACCAGAGGCCGCCGTCCCGCAGAAACAGCACGTGCAGCCGCGCGCTCTGGACCGAGAGATAGGCGGCCGGCCGAGCTGCATTCTCCGCGAGCACGGCCGCGGGCTCGCCCCTGATCGCGTACATGACGCGGGACGCCGCGCCGTCGTATTCCTCCCACACCACCCTGATGCCGCCCGAGGCATCGACCGAGATCGACCCGCAGCGCTCCGAGACGCCGCTGGTGCTCGTCAGGCGCTGCGGCGCCTGAAACGGGCCGCCCTTGTTCGTGAGGTAGTACAGGACCTCGCCGGCTGACGACCGCGCCTCGAACACGAGGTGCACGGCGCCGAGCTGTCCGATCCCGATGGACGGATTCCGGCAGTCGCATCCCTCGACCGAGATCGTCTGGAGGGTCGCGAATCCGTCCAGCGAGAGCCCGCAGAAAACCTGCATGCGCGCGGCGGGATCATCGCGGCCCTGAAAAACGATGAAGGCGTTGCTCGCCGGATCGACCGCCGCCCGGGCCGATTCCGGCCCGAGAATCCCGGCGCCGACCTGCACCGGCGGGAAGAGATCGCCNNACCGCCGCAAGCACGCCGAGACAGAACATCGCTGCGCGCATCACACCTGCAACCTCGTTTCGCCGGGCGTCGTTCCGGCAATGCACGTCGATTGTACGGACGAGCCGCCGGCGCCGCAACCCGTCCGCGGCGCGCGGCCGCGCGAGCCGCCGCCGGAAGCCGCGGCCGGGGCCGGATTTATGTTGACGGCACCGGGCGTTCTGCTACAATACCGCGATCGCGGCGTCCCGCGGTCACAGGAGTGAGAGAGAAGTGAGAGAAGATCCGGCGGCAAGGCAGCCGTGGATGGCTGCCGTTCCGTTGCTCGTCCTTGCAGCGTGCGTCGCCGGGGTGTTCTTCACGCTGACCGCGCTCCTTCCCCCCCTGGCGCCCGAGCGTGCGCCGGGAGGGCACGCTCCCGCGGCCGCGCGCGTGCTTCCGTTTCTCATCGCCCAGCCGTTCCTGACCTCCTTCGTCTGCCTGTGCGCGGGGGGGCTTGCGTACATCCTCGGCCCCCGCGCCTGCCCGCTGCGCGTTGCCGCGTGGTACCTCGCCGGCGCGTTTCTGTTGGCGCTCTGGGTCGCGCTCCTCGTCATATTCCCGCAGACCTGCTCCTACATCGGCGGATCGCATCCATGACCAACATCGAGCTCAAGGCCCGCAACCGCTCGCTTCGCGCCGATGCGCGCACGTGCCGCCGCATCGGCGCCCGGCGCGCCGCGTGCGTGCGCCAGCGCGACACGTACTTCCGCGCGCCGGCCGGGCGGCTCAAGCTCAGGGAGACCGCGGCGGGCAAGGCCGAGCTCATCGTCTATCTGCGGCCCGACGCGCCGCGCGCGCGCGCGTGCCGGTACGCGATCCTCCCGGTGGCCGACCCGGCGCCCTTGCGCCGGCTGCTCGGCGCCTGCCTGGGGACGCTCGGCGAGGTGCGCAAGACGCGCCGGGTGTACCTGTGGCGCGGCGTCCGCATCCACCTGGACGATGTCCGGGGTCTCGGACCGTGCATCGAGTTCGAGGCCGTACTCGCGCGCGGGAAGACGCCGCGCCGCGGTCGCGGGCAGCTCGCGTTCCTCTGCAATGCGTTCGGCATCCGCGCCGCCGACATCGCGCGCGGTTCGTATCTGGATATGGGAGCCGCCCGCAAGGGCGCCGTGCGGCGCAGGGCGGCCGCGGCGCCCGGCGGCCGGCGCCGAAGGAAGTGAAGACACGCCTATGAAACCTCTCCATGACTATGCCGGCAGCGTCCGGCATCAGGCGTCCGACCGCCGATCGTCCACCGCCGCCCGCTCGCTGTGCGAGATCGACCTGGAGGCGATCGCCGCGAATCTCCGCGCCGTTCGCGGGCTGCTCGCGCCCGGCACCAAGGTGGCCGCGGTCGTCAAGGCCGATGCCTACGGTCACGGCGCGCGCAGGGTGGCCATGCACCTCCAGCGCCTCGGGGTGGAGTGGTTCGCGGTCGCGACCGTGGCCGAGGGCGTGGAGCTGCGCCGCTACGGCATCACCGGGCAGATCATCACGCTCAACGCCCTCATGGCGGCCGAGCTCGATCTGGCGGTCACCCACAGCATCACCGTGTCGATCGGGAGCGCGGCCGAGGCCTCCCTCCTCAACCAGATCGCGTTCCACCTGGGCAGGACCGCCAAGGCTCACATCGTCGTCGACACCGGGCTGAGCCGCGGAGGCTTCGCGCCCCAGGAGCTGCTCAAGGCCCTCCCGGCCCTTCAGGCGCTGGACTCGGTCTTCTGCGAAGGCATGTGGACGCACTTCGCATCGCTCAGATCCCTGCCGGACGCGCGCGCCAAGGTCGAGAGCTTCCGCGCCCTGGCATCCGCCGCCCGCCGTTTTCTGCCGCTCTCGTGCGTCCACATGGCCGGCTCCGTCGCCGCGGTCAAGCTGCGCGAGTCCCATTTCGACATGGTGCGCCCCGGCATCGTGCTCTACGGCTACGTGCCGCACACCGAGCACGCGCTCGACCTCACGCCCGCGATGACGGTCACGGCCCCGCTCATCGCGGTCCGGCGTTACCCCGCCGGCACGCCGCTCTCGTACGAGGGGCTGCACGTCCTGCCGCGCGATGCGAACATCGGGATCGTACGCCACGGGTACGCGGAAGGATACGACGTCCACCTCACGAACACGGGCAAGGTCGCGATCTGCGGCGCGAGCTACCCGGTCGTGGGCCGGATCACCATGGACCAGATGCTCGTCGACCTGGGCGACGACGAGCATCGGCCGGGCGAGCGCGCGACCCTCTTCGGCCGCGCCGGACCTTCAGTTCTCGATGTCGCGCAGCGCGCGGGCTCGCTGCCGCACGCGGTGCTGGTTGCCGTGGGCGGGCGCGTCGCCAAGACCTGGATCGGCGCCGGCGACGCCGAGCCGGCGCCTACCCTTCGTCCGAGTCCCGCTCGTCATTTCGCCGGCCTCTGAGCACGACGGCCAGCAGCAGAAACGATGCGGCGGCCCCGCCGCACAGCAGCAGCATGAATCGCTTCGGCGAGGAAGGGCTCTCGGCGGCGCCCGATTGCGGCCCGCGTTCCGCGCCCTCCTCCGCGTCCTTCTCCTCGGACGCATCGGCCGCCGCAGGCGCGCGCGCTCGCATCGCCTCGTCCCAGTCCTCGCGCGACAGCGCCAGGTCGTCGCGGCCGGCCGCGACGATGAGATCGATCTCGGGAAAGTCGGGAAACACGCGCTCGCCGACCGACTCCAGCGCGGCGCTCGCCGCGGCGGCGCGCGCGGCGGTCACGCGCACCTCCAGCACGCCCTCGCCGCCGTCCGCCCGCGCCACCTTGACGTTTGCGATATCGGCGATCGCCGCGGCGACGTCGCCGGCGTACGCCCGCGCGCGCGCCTCGGCGTCGAGCTGCGCGCAGAACGCGCTCCATTCCCGCTCCAGCGCCGCGTGCAGATTCGCGCTGCCGTCCCGGAGTCGTTCGGGCTTGCCGGCCCCGCGCGCGAGCGCATCCCGGGCGCTTCGCACCCGCGCGAAGACGACGTCCGGCGACACGGCCGCCACGGCCTCGCGCGTGAGCAGGACGCTCTGGCGCTCCGCCCATCGCGCGAAGTTCGCCAGATCGGTCTGCAGGGCGACGCCGCGGAGGTAGAGCTGCTGGATCTCATCGTACCTGGCCTTGCGGGCGGCGCCGAGCGCCTTGCGAAACCCGGGCCGCTCCTTGGACTGCATGCACTGCCGGTACAGCCCGGCGGCATCCTTGAACGCCGCGAGCGCCTCGGCGACCGCGGCGGAACGCTCCGCCAGGCCCGCACTCGCCTCGCCGGCCTCGATTCCGGCGGCGACCGCCACGACGCGCGCGTGATCGATCCGGGGCGCGACGGGCTCCTTCGCGCGGGCGGGCTCTTCGGCGCGCACCGGCGCCTTCTTGCAGGCGGGGCACGGCAACCTCCGCGTCCCCTTGCACGCGGCGCACGGCACCCACACCTTGCCGCTGCCCTTGCAGCCCAGGCAGGTGTGCTCGCCCTTGCCGTTGCACCCGCCGCACGTCGTGCGGCCGCGGCCCCCGCAGCGCTCGCACGGGCCGTACCACTGCTCTCCGGAGAGCCGGTACTGCCGCACCGACCCGGTGCCCCTGCAGAACGTGCACGGGCTTCCCTTCGTGCCCTTGCACGTCGTGCACCGTTCCTTGCCGCTGCCGCTGCAGCGCGGGCAGGGCCCCCGGACCTTGCCGGTGTCGCACTCCGGGCAGTCGACATTGCCCTTGCCGCCGCAGACTCCGCAGGTCTGCTCGACGACCACGACCTCGGCGGCGCCGTCCGCCTGCACCTCGACCGGCGGAGGCCCGAGAATCAGCTCGACATCGAGGCCGCTCAGCGCCGGGCCCCACCGCATCGGCTCCTCGCCTTCCGGCGCCTCGACCCAGCGACCGCCGGAATCAAGCACCGTCGCGCGCGCGTCCGACCCGCCGGCGGTCTCCTGGAACCCCACGGTCGGACGGTTCTTCCCGGGCGCCGTGACCCAGCGGCAGCGAAGGAGCTGCGCGTAGTTCTCCAGATACCCCCGGAGCGGCTCCTTGTCGGCTTTGATGCTCGTCGCCGTTGCGGGAGGGACGCAGACGGGGTCCCCGCCCGCCACGGGCTCGATCCGGAGTTCCGCGGCGGACCTCCCCACCACCCGCGCGACGAAGGGAGCCCCCTCCGCGCGGGCGGGCACCGAGAACACCTCCAGCGGCGGAAGCGGCCCGCCGGCCGCAAGCGCGCGCAGCGCAACCAGGCCTGCACAAGCGAGGAAGCTCACATCTCTCCTTTGCATGCGGCGGCCCGGCATCGCCGAGCCTCTTGCTCTTCTCTCCTCCAAGCTTATGAACCGTCCCGCGTCGTGTCAATCAAAATCAGATCGAATCCACGGCAATGCCGCCTCCGATGCGCTCCGCCCGCGCGCGCTCGAACCCGGCCGGCAGGGGATCGGCCGCGCTCGCCGTCCCGCACGCAACGCCGAGGCGCACCGCCTCGCGCACGGGAAGCCCCGCCGCCAGGCCGAAGGCGATGCCGCCCGTGACCGCGTCTCCGCAGCCCGTCGTGTTGACGGCATCGACCCGCGGCGGCCTGAACAGGAGCACGCCGTCGCCGGCAAGCACGACGCCCTCCGCCCCGCAGCTCACGGCCGCGTGCGCGGCGCCGCGCCGGCAAAGCTCGCGCGCCTGCGCCGCAACCTCCGGCAGCGATGCGGCCTGCGCGCCGATGAGTTCGCCGGCCTCCCTGCGATTCGGCTTGACGAGGAACGGCCCGGCGCCGAGCGCGGCCGAGAGCGCATCACCCTGCGCATCGACGATGGCGCGCGGATGCCCGGCCCTGCGCATGAGATGGGCGTAGAAATCGGCTCGAAGCCCGGGCGGAAGGCTCCCGCACAGGCAGATCACCGCGGCCTGTCGCGCGCGCGCAAGAAAAAGCTCCTCCAGGGCCGCGTACTCCGACGCCGACGGCGGGCACGCCTCCTCGACGAGTTCGGTCACTTCCCCGCGCTCGCGGTCGATCAGGCTCGCCGCCCTGCGCGTGGCGCACTCGGTGTAAATGGGATCCGCCGCGATCCCCTCGGCTGCAAGGCGTTCGACGAGCCCCTGCCCTCGGCCGAAGAAGCCGGCGACGAGGCTCTCCCCGCCGAGAATCGCCGCCGCGCGCGCGGCATTCACCGCCTTCCCGCCCGCGCAGCGCCGCACATCGGCCGTGCGATTCACGGCGCCCCGAACGAGGCGCCCGCACAGCCACACTTCCTGATCCGCGGCGCTCAACGACAGGAACAGCAGCATGCCGCCTCCTTGCACCTCGTGCCGCGGCGGCGCCGCGGCGCGCGACGCTCACACGATCTCCGCGACGAGCTCCGCCAGCTCACCCGGCGCAAACTCGCGCGGATTGGACCTGAGACTGTTGCCGCTCGCGAGCTCGAGCAGCTCCGGCACCGCCGCGCGCGTCACGCCGTACTCGCGCAACCGAACCTTGATGCCCAGGCGCTCGCACAGATCGCGCACGTGCGCGATCAAGCGCGTCACGGCATCATCGTCATCGCGGGCTCGCGCCCCTACCCACCGCCGCCATATCGCGGCGAGCTTCGCGCGCGCGGCGTGCCGGTTGACCTCGAGCGCGAAGGGCAGGAGCGCCGCGCAGGCCGCGCCGTGCCGCACGCCGTACAGGATTCCGAGCGCGGGCGCGATGCCGTGGGCTACCCCCAGGCCGGCGTTCGCAAGGCTGATGCCGCTCGCGAGCGCGGCGTACGCCATGTCCGTGCGCGCCGCGCGGTTCCGCCCATCGGCGTGCGCCGCCGGGAGCGCCGCGAGAGCGCGCGGCAGCGCGCTCTCGCACAGCGCGTCCGTGAACGCGTTCGCGCCGCGCGCGATGTAGGACTCGATGAGCTGCGTCAGCGCATCCATGCCCGACGCGGCCGTGAGGTCGGGCGGCAGCCCCGCCGAAAGCGCCGGATCGACGACCGCCGCCGCGGCGAGCATGCGGTCATCGCGAATGCTGCGCTTGAGCGACCGCGCGCGCCACGAGATCACCGCGTTCTTCGTCGCCTCCGAACCCGTGCCGGCCGTCGTCGGCAGCGCCACCAGCGGCAACGGCGCGCGCACGAGCGGCCGCGTCGAGCCCGTGCCCTCGAGAAAATCGGCCGCCGTGCCGGCGTCCGCGTTCGGCGCGACGGCCGCGACGGCCTTCGCGCAATCGATCGCGCTCCCGCCGCCGAGGCCGACGACGACCTCGGGCCCCCACGCGCGCGCCTCGGCGGCCAGCCGGTCGACATCCTCGACCTCGGGCTCGCGTCCCGGCCCGGCCGCGCGCAGCACCTCGGCGCCCTCGCGGCGCAGCGCCGCCTCCAGCCGCTCCGCCGCGCCCGCGCAGCGCGACGCCGCAAGCACAAACACCCGCCGCCCGCACCGCAGGATCTCCCGGTGCGCGTCGCAGAGCGCATCCCACCCGAAGACGATCTTCCGCGGAAGCGCCAGTGTGAAGCCGTTCGCCGCCATGAGCCTCTTCCTTTTCCGGCCGCGCCGCCATAGCATACGAACACACGCGTATTCCTGTCCATGGCAGACGAGACCCTGGCGGCGCACATCGAACGATTCCTGGAGCAGCTCGACCTGCTGCCCGGGCTCCCGGAGCGCTCGGGGCTCGCCGCGGATCTGCGAGGCATGGGGCTGCGTCTCTCGTCGCGCCCGCGGGACCTCACCTACGCGCTGCTCTTCGGCCCCACGGGCTGCGGCAAGTCCAGGCTCGCCAACAGCCTGTACGGCCGCGAGGCGAGCCCGGTCGGCTACCGCCGCCCCACCACCACCGCGCCCCACGTGATCGTGCCCGCGGCGCACGCGGACCGCGTTCTTTCCTGCCTGCCTCCCGTGCCCCTGCAATCCGTCTCCGTCCCCGGCGCGCCCTCGCCGAGCCTGGTCCTCATCGATGCTCCCGACATCGACAGCGTCTGCGCCGAGAACCGCGCGCGCGCCGAGGCCTTCCTGTACCTCGCCGATGCGATCGCCGTGGTCCTGACGCCCGGCAAGTACGCCGACGAGAGCATCTGGCGCTATCTCCGGCGCTTCGCCGCCGAGGGCGCCGAGGTCCTCATCGTCCTCAACATGTTCAGGGACGCCCCGGTGCGCGAAGACCTTGCGGCCAAGCTCGCCGAGGCCGGCATCGCCGCCCCGATCGTGACCGTCCCGTTCGACCCGAGCGGCGACCGCGAGCCCATCGCGGAATGCGACGGCCTCGCGCGGCTTCGCGCGCAGCTCGAGACATGGGGCTCGTCCGAGGCGCTCAGGCGCGACGCGCTCGCGCGCTGTACCCGCGGCGCGGTTGCGCGCATCGAGGCCGGACTTTTCCCCTGGATCGCGTCGTGCGGGGCGGCGCTCGCGGCGCTTCGCGCCGAGGTCGCCGCATCGGTCCGCGCCGCCCGCGACGAGCTGGCCGGCGGGCTCCCGTTCCGGCTCGATGAGTCGACCGCCGCGCTCCTGTACCGGCGGATGCTCGCCAACCTCGATCGCGCCGACCCGCTCCGCCTGCCGCGCAGGATCCTGTCCTATCCGTTCAGGCGCCTCCGCGGCGTCTTCGGCCGCGATGCGGCGACTCCCTCCGCATCGGCGACGGCGGGAGCGCTCTGGGACCTCAACGAGGAGGCCTTCACGAGCACGGCGCTCGACCTGGGCGACGCGCTCGATGCGCGCAGCCGCCGCGCCGGAGTCGATCCTCCGGCGCGCGAGGGCGAGGAAGGCTTGCGCGCCCGCTTCCGCGCCTTCCAGGCCGAGTTCCGCGCCTCGATCGATGCCGAGGCGGCCGCCATCACGCGCACCCTCAGCACGGGACAGCGCGTTCGCTTCTATGCCGCGCAAGCGCTCGTGCTCGGCGCCATGGTGACCCTCGAGGTGCACACGGGCGGGCTCCTCACGCTCACCGAGGCGATCGCGGGGGGCATCGTCAGCCCCTTCGCCGCCAAGCTCATCGGCATGGCGCTCAGCTCCGAGGAGAGCCGCGCGTTCAGCGCGCGGGCGCGGGCGCGCTACCTCGCCGGCGCGGCCGACATGCTCGCGGCGTACGCGGCGCCGTACGAGGACGCGCTCGCGGCGCGCATCGCCGCGCTTGCGGCCGTCCGCGCGGACGGTGAGGCGATGTGCGCGGCCCTGCGCGCGCGCGCGGAGCCCCGGCCATGACGGCGCCCGCGCAGGTTCTCCAGGACATCGAGCTCGCCCTGGCGCACGCGGCGCCGGCGCTCGGAGCCCGCACGGCCGACGAGCTCCGGCGGGAGGCGGCCGAGCTCCGCCGCGCGTTCGCGCACGTCGACGACGTCGTCGTCATCGGCATCGCCGGCGGAACGGGCGTCGGGAAGTCGACCCTCATCAACGCGCTCGCCGGCGCGGTCATCACTCCGGCGAGCGTTGCGCGCCCGACGAGCGACCGCGTGACGATCTACCGCCACGAGGCCCTGGACTATCCGACCGGCCTGGCCGCCGGCCGGTGCCCGTTCCAGGAGCGCCGCCACGCGCGCGAGGATCTCAGGAAGGTCGTGATCCTCGATCTCCCGGACTGCGACAGCATTCGCGCCGACCACCGCCGCACCCTGGAGCTCGTCCTTCCGGAGACCGATCTCCTCCTCCTCGTCACCGACCCGCACAAGTACGGCGATCGGGCGTTTCACGACCTCGTCCAGGCCGCGGCGCACGCGCGCGAGAACAAGATCGTCGTGTTCAACAAGATCGACGCGCTCGCCGAGCTCTACGCCGGCAGGGGCGGGGAGGTGCTCGCGGACCTTCTCGCCGACCTGGACGCGAAGCTCCGGGCCGGCGGGGCCGCGGCGGATGCCATGCGCGTCCTCCCGCTGAGCGCGCGCGAAGCGCTCGATGCCAAGACGAGCGGCGATGCCTCCCCGGCCGCATTCGCGGCGCTCGAGGAGACGATCCGCGAGCTGCGCGCGGAGAAGCTGCGCCGCAGGATCAAGGAGCGCAATCTTCAGGCCGCCTTCGCGCGCCTCTGCGCCCGCGCGCGCCGCGAGGCGGACGCCGCGCGGTTCGCGCCGCGCATCGATGCGTGCCGAGACGCCGTCGCGGAGGCCGCGAGGGAGCTCGACCTCGCTGCGCGCGCCGTCTGCGAGGGTGCTTTTCCCCAGCGCCTTCTGCCCGCGCTCACACGCATGATCGCCCGGCGGAGCGCCGAGGCGTGGTCGGGGCCCGCCCGCCTCATCGCACGGGCGCTCACGGCGCGCGGCCGGACCGAGCTTCCCGAGCCCGGCATCATCAACGAGCGCGTCAAGGCCTTCATGCACCGCGCCGAGCGCGCCGAGACGCGGCTCCGCCGCACGTTCGAGGAGCGCTGGGAGCGGGCCCCGGAGCTTCCCGCGGCCGCGCCGCACGCCCCGCCGTGGGACTACGGAGAGCGCCTCGAGGCGCTCGCGGGCCCCCCGCGCAGGAAACGCTTCTTCTGGGTCGTGTGCATTGCCGTGCTGATAATGCTCCTCTGCGCGTTCCGGCCCGCACTGCTCGATCTGCTGGCGCAGCTCGATGACGGCGCGTCGTTCGCCGCGATGCTGCGCGCGCTGCTCCTCGGCGGCGCGCGCGGACTGCTCGGGCTCCTCCATCCCCTGGTGCTCGTCCTGTGGGCGGGGATCATCGCCTGCGCCTACGCGGCCGCCGTCGCCGGCGCCGTGTTCCGCGCCTCCCAGCGTGCCGAGCGCGTCCTCGACGCGCTCTCGGCATCGCTTCGCACCACGCTCGGCGCCGCCGCCTCCGAGCGCTGCGTGCCGTACGACGCCCACCTTGCCGACCTCGCCGCTCGTCTCGAGGTGCTCCGCGCCGCGCTGCCGCGGGCGGACCGATAATCATCCGCAGGCGGGGCCCGGGCGCCGCCCGCCTCGGTTTGACGCTCTCCTGCGCCGAAGCTATACTTCTTCGAACTCAGTCGCCAGGGAGGAAGGGTTTATGCGCGTCGTTCTCTCAGTGAGCGCCATGCTCGTGGGTTTGCTCGGCACCTATCTGGTCGGCACCGGCGTCTTCCTGCCGGGCAATGCACCCCCGGGCACCTGGTGGGAGCCGATCTTGATTCCGTTCGCGAGCCCCCACCCCCTGTCGTGGCTGCTCTTGACGGTGTCCGTGGCACTCGCGTTCTTCGGCGTGGCGGTCGCGGGCAGCACCCGCTCGCGCACCTCGCAGGTCAGGACCGGCCACATCCTGCTCTTCGGCGGGACGTTCAGCGTGCTGACCGCGGCCGGCTTCGCCGCGCTGCTCTTCTTCCTCTGGCGCCAGGGAGGCACGAGCGCGCACAACCTGGGCCTGGTATTCAGCCTCGCGGCGATCCAGGCCTGCCTCGGCCTGATACTGGGCGGGGGCGCGACGATCGCCGGGAGAGGATTCCGTCACGTGACCGTGCCGGTGATGCTGCTCGGCGCCATCGAGACCGCGGCCGCCGGCGCGCTCCTTTTCTACGGCACCTCGTTGTAGGGGGAACCATGGAACTGCGATACTGCGAGATGTGCGGCGAGATCATCAAGCTGCAGGGCGACAGCGAGACACTGGGCGCCGGCACGCACGTGTGCGAGCGTTGCGCGTCCAAGCAGCAGTCCGCGCCGGTGCCCGTGAAGAAGAAGGCCGAGGACATCTCGTTCCGTCCGGACGCGCCCGAGCAGGAAGGCGCAGCGGCGGGCAGCGTCGCCAACGAGATCACGCTCGAGCACCTGCTCGCCGGCGCCGAGCTCGACCTGTACAGCGCCGACACCCTGGCGCGCCGCAAGGCGACCCAGCCTCCGGCCGAGCCGGAGAAGCCGCGCGCGGCGGCGAAGATCAAGCTGCTGGACCCCGATGCGCCGGCGGCGGAGCACGCGCCGGCGACGCGGCCGGGATCCGCGCGCGTGGCCTCGGGGCAAGCCCGGGCCGCACGGCCGGGCTCGGCAGGCGTGGGGGCATCCCGTACGGGTTCCGCGACCGCGACGGCCGCGCCGCCCGCCGCGGCGGGCTACATCGGCGAGAAACCCGCCCAGAGCAAGGACACGGGCAGCAAGACGGTGAAGCTGCCGCCCGTGAGGCCGCCCGATCGCGTGCGGTTCCCTTGCAGGATATGCGGCGTGACGCTCGAGATCGCGCCCATCATGAAGACCAGCCGCCTGCACTGCCCGAAGTGCAGGGCCGGCATGTCGATCTCACCCGACGGCAACGTGAAGCTCCTGGACGGCGGATCGGTGGCCGTGCGCATAAGCGACTCCAAGGCGAGCCGCGCGAAGCGCAAGGAGCCTCCCGCGCCCCCCGCCCAGGACATCCTGGGCGCACCGCTCCTCGACGAGCACCCGAAGGCGCCGCCCGAACCCGCGACCTGGACGCAGCCTCCCGAGCCGGCCGCGCCGCCGGTCCCGAAAATGCCCGCGTTCGACTACTCGGGCACGGAGGTCGAGGATTTCACGACGGCCGCCGGGCCGGCGTACCGCCCCTCGCACAACGAGGAAGTGACGCTCACGTCGAGCCGCAGCCGCGCGCACGAGCACGACGAGGAGCGGATGCCGCTGCCCCACGAGCAGCGCCGCGCCGTCGTCCAGCTCGCGAAGACCCTCGTCCTCGGGCTGGCGCTGGCCGCGCCGTTCTATCTCTGGGGCCTGCTTGTCTACTTCAACCAGTCGGACCAGGTGGGCATCTGGTTGGAGACCTACGGCGACATCGTCAACGACGCCTTCGCGAGGCTCCTCGCCGCGCGGTAGCTCGACCTTGACAGCCGGCCTGCAAGCTCCTACGATTCTCCTTCGCAGGGCGATTAGTTCAGTTGGCTAGAACGCCAGCTCGACAAGCTGGAGGTCATAGGTTCGAGCCCTATATCGCCCACCAGACACGTACAACGCGTCCAGACAAGGGTTTGCGACGCGTTTTTTGTTTGCCAAAAAGCACCCCCAAAATCGCGTTTCTGGACTATTCACCCCCACCCTTGAAGAATGCCCTTGGCCGGCAGTCAGGGACGCTCACGCGTCCGTCACTTGGGATGGCAAATTGCCGCAAGTTATTCGCGACCGAATTCTCGACTTGCTGAATCAGCACCTAAGCTCTCATCGACTCTCCGAGTCGGTCAAGTCAGAATAGCCCATTCACGCCCCCACCGCCCCCGGCGTGACGCGGCACACAACACCGTCAAGTTTGGCGTCCCCTTGAGTCGATGACGTTTCTCCCGCGGGTCCATCGAGTTCTGGACGATCTCAGCCTGCCGCGGCAGATTCCCTCACCTCGGCGCCCCGCGTCCTCACATCCCCCAGACGACGACGCGCCGCCCCGCGCGCGTCTCCTCGCGCCGGAAGATCTTCTCCGGCCACGGCGTGCCCGGGTCGCGGTCGAAGACGACGAGGTGCGCCTCGGAAGCATCGCAGCGTTCCTGATAGGCGAGCGTCTGCTCGAGGCCCTGCTCCAGCGTGCGCTCCAGCGTCTTGTGCAGAATCTTGAGCTCGATCACGACCCTCTGGACTCCGCCCTGCCAGGGCCACACGACGAGCAGATCCGTGCGGCCTCGGCCGAGGCCGTACTCGCGCTCGATCCGGCCGCCGCCGTTGACGACACGCTGGAGGAACGCCTGAAGCAGGAGCTGCGGCCCCGCCTCCTTGTAGTCGAAGCGCTCGACCCAGTGCTCGGAGTGCTCTCTGAAGAACTCCTGAAACGACGCGAGCAGCTTCTCCACGTTCAGGCGGCCGTCGGGCGCAATGTACCAGGCCTGCTCGTGCGAGATGGTCTCCTGCGTCGAACGCGTGAGCTCGCGCGGAATCACCTCGCGGTAGATCGGGTTCGCAATGGAAAGCGAGGGCTTTCGGCGGACGAGCCCCAGATCCTGCACGTAGTCGATATCGTCGACTGGAAGATCTTGCGGCGCCTCGTCTCCCGCAAGAATCGCCGCAACCACGCGCCGCACTCGCTCCTCCCTGAGCTT
>DHGK01000021.1:11157-20936 GCA_002402755.1 Planctomycetes bacterium UBA4800 | reverse complement strand
GGCTGCGGCCGGCGCCTGCAGGGCCGCGGGTTCACCGAATGTGTACTCCAACCTACAGCCTTCGGTCCATCTCCACCACCGCCCGGCCCTCGACGTGCACGGCGCCGAAGCGGCGCCGCACCGTGCCGCGCGCCGCGAGGACCCCGCCGCGCACGCGCGCCGCGTTGCGCCGGTAGGCCGGCCCGAAGAACACGATCTCGGCCCAGCCGGTCTCGTCCTGCAAGCTCGCGAACGCCATGCGGCCGCCGCGCGAGGACGGGACCTCCCTGAACGCGGCGAGAAACCCCATCACGCATACGTCCCGCCCCTCGTGGCGCGGCAGGGTCGCCGCCGGGACCAGGTCCTCGACGCCAAGATCGCGCCTGAGCGCCGCGAGCGCGTCGCCCGAGGGCGCGAAGTCGAGGACCGCGAACTCCTGCGCCATCCTCCCGCGCGCCGACAGCGGCGGCAGCGGCGGGTACGACACGGGAAAGGGCAGCCCTTCCGCGCCGTCGCGGCGGCGGCGCAGGCTCACGGCCAGCTCCCACATGAGCTTCGGCCGCTCCACGCCGATCCAGTCGAGCGCGCCCGCGCGGATCAAATTCTCGGCCTCGCGCGCATTCGGCCGCGCGCGGCGCAGGAAATCCGCCATCGATGCGAACGGCCGCGCGGCCACGATCCGCGCGCACGCGGCCGCGGAGAGCGCGCGCACCGCGGTGAGCGGCATCCTGAGGGCATCGCCCTCGAGCGCGTAGCGCTCGCCCGCGCACTGCACCGACGGCGGCCTGACCTCGATCCCCTCGCGCACGGCCTCGGCGAGGAGCACCCTGGCCGGGTACATGCCGGCATGGTGGTTGAGGATCGCGCAGAAGAACTCGGGGGTGAAGTGCGCCTTCACGTACGCCATGCACCAGGCGAGCAGGCTGAAGACCGCGGCGTGCGCCTGGTTGTAGGTGTAGGCGGCAAATCGCAGGAGGTCGCGCCAGACCGCCGCGGCCGCCGCCGGCCCGACGCCGTTGGCCGCCGCCGCGCGCGCGAACTCCTCCCTGAGGGGCGCGAGCGCCGCCTCGTCCCCGCGGGCGGCCTTGATGCGCGCGCGCAGGAGCTCTCCCTCGCAGAGCGGCCGCGCCGTCACCGCGTGGAATACGCGCATGAGATCCTCCTCGAAGAGGAGGACGCCGCGCGTGTGATCGAGCGCGCGCGCCACGCTCGGGTGCGGGGCGGGCGGCGCCGCCTCCCCGTGGACCCTGCGGATGAAGCGGTCCTTCGATCCGGCCGCCGCCGGGCCGGGCCTGATGAGCGCGACCGCCGCGAGCAGGTCCCGCCACGAGCGGGCGTCGAGCGCCGTCATGAGCTGCCGCATCGCGGGACTCTCGATCTGGAAGCAGCCGATCGCATCGCCGCGCCGGCAGCGCTCGCCCGCGCGCGCGTCCTCGCGCGGAATCGTCTCGATGCGCAGGTCCCGCCCGCGCCGCGCCGCGACGAGCGCGCGCGCCTCGGCGAATTCTCCGAGCATGCGGTTTCCCAGCAGATCGATCTTGATGAGCCCCGTGTCCTCGATGGCGTGCATGTCGAGCTGCGTGACGACGATGCCCTTGGGCGCCATCGCGAGCGGCGCGAGGCGCCGGAGCGGCCCGTCCGCGATGACGATGCCCGCCGGGTGGATCGTGAGGTGCCGCGGGATCGCGAGCAGCCGCTCGGCCCGGGCGAGAATGCCGGCACACACGGGGTCGTCCCACGCGATGCCCGCCGCGCGGGGGGAGCGCGCGAGCGCATCGCGAATGGAACCTCCCTGCGGCGAGTACGGAACGGCGCGGCTCAGGCGGTCGATCTCGCGGGGCGGGAGCCCCGCCGCGCGCGCCGTCTCGCGGACGGCGAGGCGCGGCTGCATCGTCGCGTAGCTCCCGATCATGGCCGTGCGGTCGGCGCCGTAGCGGCGGTAGACCGACAGGATCACCTCGTCCCGGCGCCGCCATTCCACATCGAGATCCAGGTCCGGAAGATCCGGCCGCAGGCGATGAAGAAAACGCTCGAAGAGAAGGCCCGCCTCGATCGGGTCGACCGGCGTCAGTCCGAGCGCGTGACTCACGAGCGATCCCGCACCCGAGCCGCGCCCGACGCAGAGGATGCCGGCGCGCCGCGCCTCCCTGACGATGTCCCAGACGACCAGGAAATACGAGGCCAGGCCGAGGTGCGCGATCTCGCGGAGCTCGGCATCGAGCCGCGCGTACGCCGCGCGCGAGACGGGGCCGCGCCGCCTGAGGCTTTCGCGCGCGATGCGCCTGAGGACGCGCGGGGGCTCCTCGGGGAGGCGCACGGACGGGGCGGGTACGATGTAACGCGTGCGTTTCCACTTGAAGTCGGCGCCTTCCAGGACCGCGCACGCGGCGCGGAGCGCCTCGGGGACATCGCCGAAGAGCGCGGCCGCGCGCGGCGCGGGGAGCAAGAGCTCGCGCGAGGGGGGCGCCGCGGCGGCGTTCAGGAACGCGCCGTCGCCGATCGCGCGGAGCAGCCGGCCCGTCTCGAGATCCTCCTCGCGCCCGTAGACGAAGCGGCAGGCCGCGACGAGCGGAAGACCGAGCGCGCGGGCGGCCTCGAGCTGCGCCCGCTCCCAGGTCGCGGTCGCGGCGGGCCTGAGCAGCAGCACCCCGAGCCGATCGCGGGACAGCGCGGACGCGAGGTCGCCCGCGAGCTCGGCATCGCCCGCGGCGACGAACAGCCCGGCCGGCACATCGCGGAGCGCCGCGCGCAGCGTGAAGTCCGCATCCAGGTTCCGCGCCGAGAGGAGGGCGCTCGCCGCCTCGTAGCCCTCGCGGTTCCGGATGACGAGGAGCGCCGCGCGGCCCTCGCGGTCCGTGAGCTCGACGCCCGCGTACGCCGCAACGCCCGCCGCCTCCGCCGCGCGGAAGAACTCCGCCGCGCCGGCCAGGCTGTCCCGGTCGGCGAGCACCGCCCCCTCGTAGCCGTTCGCCCGCGCAAGGCCGGGGATGGCGGCGGGGCTCGCCACGCCCCTGAGAAGCGAATAATGGCTCTGCGCGTAGAACGCGATCATGTGCTTCGCCCGCGGACCTGAACGAACGTGTGTTTGTGACCATGATAGCGGCGCGGCGGGGGCGATGCAACGACCATGCAGCGCTGAGGAAACGGTGAACGGCCTCCCGGGAAGTTGCGTCCTGCCAGAATGCAAGCTACCATCGCCTGATGAGGGCAGCGTGTTGCGCGCTCCAGGAGGCAACCGGATGGCAGAGGCGTTCGATGACGTGTACAGAAGCGCGCTCGGCCTGAGCGATGAATCCAAGGAACGTCTCGTCGAGCGCCTCGTCGAGCATATCGAGAGCCGTATCGACCCGGCTCTCCAGCGCGCACATCTGGACACCGTGAGGAAACGGCGCGAAGAGATCCGGATGGGGCGCGTCAAGGCCATCGACGGCGAAGAAGCGCTGGCGAAGGCCCGGCGAATGCTCGACCGATGAACTATGCGTTCCACCCGGATGCCCTCCAGGAATACCTGGACGGCGCGTCGCGTTATGCCACCATCAATCCCTGTCTCGCCGAAGCCTTCGTACTGGATGCCGAACGCGCGATTGAACGTATCATCGAGCATCCGCACGCCTGGCCCGCGATCGAGAATGACATCCGGCACTGCCTTCTCAAGCGCTTCCCGTTCGCCATCTACTACATCGTCGAGGAAGGAACCGTCACCATCTACGCCTTCATGCACACAAGCCGCGAGCCGGAATACTGGCGAGGCCGGATCGCACCGTAGCGCGCAAGAGGCCCCATCGCCTCCGCGCGTCCCCGCCCTTGCCGCTCCACGGGACTCTTGGTAAAGTTACCTGACTCCGCGCCGCATGCCGCCGGCGCCGCGCGCGCGGGGGAACGTGGGAGGCCGAGCAGGCCGGGGCCCCGCACTCGAGTTCGCGATGCCGCGCGCCCCGGTCTTCACGATCGCGCAACGCAGGAGGCAACGTGTCCTTCACGATGGTAGTCCTGGTCAAACAGGTGCCGAACTGGTCGAACATCACCGGCGAGGCGATGAACGCGGACGGCACGGTGAACCGCAACGCGCTGCCCGCGGTGTTCAACCCGGACGATCTCCTGGCCCTCGAACTGGCCCTGGACCTCAAGGACCGCGAGGGCGGCCGGGTGACGGTCCTCACCATGGGCCCGCCCCGCGCGGCGGACATTCTCAGGGACGCGCTCTGCCGCGGGGCCGACCGCGCGATCCTGCTCAGCGACCGCAGGTTCGCGGCCTCCGACACGCTCGCCACCTCCTACGCCCTCGCCCAGACCATCATCACGCGCCTCTCGCCCTTCGACCTGGTGATCTGCGGCCGGCAGGCGATCGACGGCGACACGGCGCAGGTCGGGCCGCAGGTGGCCGAGAAGCTCAAGCTCCCGCAGGTCTCCTACGTCGAGCGCGTGCTGGAGTGCCGCGGCGACAGGCTCGTCATCCGCAGGAACCTGGGGCGCGCGCACGAGATCGTCGAGGCCGAGACCCCGCTCCTTCTCACGGTCGTGGGCGGCGGCGGCTCGGCCAGGTGGCCGAACGCGCGGCTGCTCCTGAAGTACCGCCGCGCGTGCTCGGCCTTCGAGATCGAAAAGGCCGCGCAGGCCCGGGGCGCGGCCGTCGGCGAGCTCAAGGACGAGCTTGCCGCCCGCGGGCTCCTCATCGACACCTGGGGCGTCGACGAGATCTGCGCGGACCTCAACCGCACGGGCCTGACGGGTTCGCCCACCAAGGTCAAGAAGATCATGAACGTCGTCCTCAAGGGCAAGGACCTCAAGCGCTTCGCGCCCGATGACGCCGGCGTCAAGGCGCTCGTCGACGAGCTCACGGCCGAGAGAACCTTCGGGTAAGGAACGGACATGGCGCCACACGGTGAAGTCTGGGTGTTTGCGGAAGTCGAGGAAGGCCGCATCGCCGACGTCTCGATCGAGCTCCTGGGCAAAGGCCGCGAGCTCGCGGACACGCTCGGCGTGCGCCTCGGCGCGATGCTGCTCGGCAAGGGCGTGCGGCCGCTCGCGGGCGCGCTCCACGCGCACGGCGCGGACGTCGTGTACCTGGCGGATCACGATGCCCTGGCCATGTACAGGACGCTGCCCTACGCGCGCTGGATCATCGATCTGGCCGCCGCGAAGAAGCCCGAGATCGTGCTCTACGGCGCGACGCCCACGGGCCGGGACCTCGCGCCCCGCGTGGCATCGGCCCTCAAGGTGGGGCTCACCGCGGACTGCACGGATCTCCAGATCGGCGAGTACGAGTCCGGCGGGCGCCTCTTCTCCCGGAAGCTCCTCCAGGTCCGCCCCGCCTTCGGCGGCAACGTCATCGCGACGATCGTGAGCCCCGAGGTCGTGCCGCAGATGGCAACGGTCAGGGAAGGCGTCATGCACGTGCCCCCCGCCGCCGACGGCCGCGCGGGCGAGCTGTGCGAGATCGACTTCGCCCCGGCGCCCGAGGACGAGCTCGTCCGCGTGCTCGAGCACCACGCGCAGGAGCGCCGCGTCAACCTGCGCGGCGCCCCGATCATCGTCGCGGGCGGCTACGGCATGGGCTCGGCCGAGAGCTTCAAGCTGCTCCACGATCTGGCCGCGACGCTCAACGCCGCGGTGGGCGCCTCGCGCGCCGCGGTCGACGCGGGCTTCATTCACCACGACCACCAGGTCGGCCAGACCGGCACGACCGTGCGGCCGAAGCTGTACATCGCCTGCGGCATCTCGGGCGCGGTCCAGCACCGCGCCGGCATGGAGGAGTCGCAGAAGATCATCGCCATCAACCGCGACCCCGAGGCGCCGATCTTCCAGATCGCGCACTACGGCATCGTGGGCGATGCGCTGGAGGTGATCCCCCGGCTGATCAAGGCCCTGAAGGGTGCCATGTAGGAGGCAGCGTGGACAACTTTTTCAGCGACAATCCGGATATCCTGTGGCACTTCGAGCACCTGGAGCTCGACGAGATCATCGCGAACGCCGAGGATGATTTCGCCCAGGCCTCCCGGTTCGACGACGCGCCGGCCTCCGCCGCCGACGCGCGCGAGGGCTACCGCGCCGTCCTCGACATGCTGGGCGCCATCGCCGCCCAGGAGATCGCGCCCCTGGCCGCCGAGGTCGACCTGGAGGGCGCGCATTTCGAGCACGGCAAGGTCTCGTACGCGCGCGGCACGCAGCGGGCCCTCGACATCCTCTCGCGCACGAGCCTCATGGGCTTCACGCTGCCGCGGGAGTACGGCGGCCTGAACATGCCGGGCGTCCTCTACACCATGGCGACCGAGATCGTGTCGCAGGCCGACGCGAGCCTCATGAACCTCTTCGGCCTCCAGGACATCGCCGAGACCATCCGCGAGTTCGCCAGCGAGGAGCAGAAGGCCAGGTACCTGCCGAAGTTTGCATCGGGCGAGGTCACGGGCGCCATGATCCTGACCGAGCCCGACGCGGGCTCCGACCTCCAGGCCGTCAGGCTCAAGGCCGTGGCGCAGCCCGACGGCGCCTGGAAGCTGTACGGCGTCAAGCGCTTCATCACGAACGGCTGCGGCGACGTGAGCCTGGTGCTGGCCAGGACCGAGGACGGCAGCACCGACGGCCGCGGCCTCAGCATGCTCCTGTGCGAGAAGTGCCCCGAGCTCGTCGTGCGCAGGATCGAGCACAAGCTCGGCATCCACGGGTCCCCGACCTGCGAGCTGCAGTTCAACGGCGTGCCGGCCGAGTTGGTCGGCCAGCGGCGCATGGGCCTCATCCGCTACGTGATGTCGCTCATGAACGGCGCGCGCGTCGCCATCGCCGCGCAGTCGATCGGCATCGCGCAGGCCGCCTACGAGGAGGCTCTCAAGTACGCGCGCGAGCGGGCGCAGTTCAAGAAGCGCATCATCGAGTTCCCGCAGGTCTACGACATGCTCGCGCGCATGAAGAGCTCGTTGCTCGCCGCGCGCGCGATCACCTACGAGGCGAGCCGGCTGGTCGACCTCAGGCGCGTGTACGAGCACCGGATGGCGAAGGCCCCCGGCGAGGACGTCAGGGCCGGGCTCAAGGAGATCTCCGCGTTCGCGGGCGTGCTCACGCCGATCGCCAAGGCCTACGCGTCGGAGATGTGCAACCAGGTCGCGTACGACGCGATCCAGATCCACGGCGGCACGGGCTTCATGCGCGACTTCAACGTCGAGCGCCTGGCGCGCGACGCGCGCATCACGTCGATCTACGAGGGCACGACGCAGCTCCAGGTCATCGGCGCCCTGCCGGGCGTGACCTCCGGGACGCTGGGCAGGTTCCTGGACGCGCTCGCGGCCGGCGCGATCCCCGCGGGCCTGTCCGAGCTCGCGGCGCTGTGCGGCGAGGCCCGCGCGCACCTCGCGCGCGCGCTCACGCACCTGAAGACCGCGGACGACAAGACGTACCTGGACTACACGGCGCGGCCGCTCATCGACATGGCGTCCGAGGCCCTGGCCGCGCACCTCTTCCTCAGGCAGGCCGTGCGCGACGCCGGACGCGCGCTCCACGCCGAGAAGTACATCCGCGACGCCATGCCGCGCATCAGGATGCGGGCCGAGATCGTGACGAGCGGCGACAGGCTGACGATCGAGAAGCACGCGGAGCTGATGTAGCAGCCGCGCGGCCTCAGTGCGCCGGGTGCGCGCCCTCGTCGCTGAGGCGGCGCAGCTCGTCCCTGAGCCCCGCGGCGCGCTCGTAGTTCTCGTCGGCCACCGCTCTGGCCAGCTCTTCCTTGAGCCGGTCGGCGCGGGACGGCGGCGTGCCGTGGCACACCCGCGCCATGGCGAGCGGCCCCTCGGCCGGCACGCCCTCGGGGTGGAAGGCGTGCTCCTGGCGCTTGAGCTGCGCGCTGAGGTCGCGGAGCGCCACGAGCGAACGGGTCTTCTCGAGCTTGAAGATCTGCGTCTTGATGAGGGGCAGCTTCTCGATCTCTTCGACCGCCCCGGCGATGACGTCGAGCGCCGCCTTGACGTTCTGCTCCTTGGCGTTCCTGACCGCGAGCGACACCGCGCGCATCCGCAGGATGTAGGGACGGTACTGCTCCATGGCGTCCGACATGGCCGCGCTGCTCGCGCGCTGGGAGACGAAGTCCGCGAGCTCGAGGTTGCGCGTCGTGTCGCGCACGCACAGGTCGTAGTCGCCGAGCTGGAAGAAGAGCAGGTACCGGCAGTAAAACAGCAGGCCCTCCTCGTAGAGCTGCGTGAAAGCCTCCTGGCTCAGCTCCCAGCACGCGCCCTCGGCCTCGGCGATCGACTGGTAGTAGGCCAGGTACGATTCGAAGCCCTCGGGACGCATCCCGTCGGGACGGCCGTCCACCTCGTACTGCTCGATCCCCATCGGCAGGCGCACCTGGAGCTTGTCGCGTCCCTCGGCGCCGCCGATCCGGCGGATGTGGGCGCCTTCCTTGTACGGCCAGGCATCAAGGATGGGGCTTATGTCGTTGTCCATGGCTCACCAGCGGAACGGGCGGCGCGCGCGCGCCGTGCCCGGCACTGCGGGCACTTCGATAGTATCACATTGCGGACGGAGGCCCAAGGCGGAGCCGGTCGAGTCGCGCCGCGCGGCGGCGCCGGGCGCTCAGATGCGGAAGAGCGCGCCGTAGTACCGCGACCAGAAGCCGAGAATCGCCCACATCGCATAGCCCGCCATGAGCAGGCAGAAGAAGCCGATGATCGCGCCGTCCAGCCCCGTCCGCCCCATGTCGTGCGTCGTCTTGGCCTCCTCGGCGAGCAGGAGCAGCACCTCGGGAAGCGAGCCCGCGGCCTCCGCCGTCGCGATGCGCGACACGGCCTGCGCCGAGAGATACGGCACGTGCATGAGCGACTCGCCGAAGGGCTCGCCCCGCATGACCGCCGCCGCGACGGGCTGGAGCGCCGCCCTGAGCGCGTGGTTGCTCACGCGCCCGGCGGCGAATCCGAGCGCCTCCCTCAGCCCGATGCCCGCCTGCAGCATCGTGCCGAGGAGCCAGAGGAACTCCGCCTCCGCCTCCCATCGCGCGCCCCGGCCGATGAAGGGCACGCGCAGTATGAACGCATCGACGGCCAGCGCTGCGGCCGGACCGGCGCGCCGCAGCAGCGCGGGCAGCAGAAACGGCACGGCGACCAGCACGTAGAACGGCAGCAGCGCGAGCGCAAGGCCCGGCCAGAAGCCGTGCGCCGCTTCGCCCGCGGCGCCCTGGGAGAACGAACCGACCACGGCGCAGAGGTGCACGATGAGCACGGGGTAGGCCAGGCGCAGCATCAGGCGCGCGAGCCGCTCGCGCCGCCGCCCGAGCCGCTCGACCAGGACGAGCAGCGCCTCGGGGAGCTTCCCGGACATCTCGCCGGCCCGCAGCACGGCCTCGTCGATGGCGGGAACGGCCTCGGGGCAGCGCGCCGCCGCATCGGCGAGCGCCGCCTCGCCCGTGGCGCGCAGGCGCCGCGCGATGCTCGCGCCCGGCCCGGGCGTCGCCGCGGCCTGGGCGAGCGCCTTGTCCACCGTGAGCCCCGACTTGAGGGTCAGGGCGACCTGCTGCCAGAGCTGCATCCGCGCAACGAGTCCGAGCATGTGTCCGGCTCCCGTGTTCCGCCGATGCATCCGTTGTACGCGCCCGCCGCGCCGATAACAAGACCGATCGCGCCCCGGGCCGGCCGGCAAGAGACGGCCGAGGAGGTCGAGCAGGAGAGGACGATGCCGCGAAGGCGCCACGCATCAGCGGTGCATCACCGCGCGCTCGGGTTGCGCCCGAGATTCGTAACCGTTCACGGGGCATCCCGAACACGTGAATCTCCGCCTTCAGCACATTACATTCCGGCGTCCTTCGTGGTGCTCTTTCTGAT
>DHGK01000021.1:0-11132 GCA_002402755.1 Planctomycetes bacterium UBA4800 | reverse complement strand
TTCTTCTCTGTGCTCTCGGTGACTCTGTGGTTTCTTTTCCGTCAGATGACATGTCGTTGTGCACTCGAACACGGCGAGAAAACCGTGAACGGTTACCGAGATTCTTCGTGCCTTCGTGTCTTCGCGGCTGCTTGTCGTCCATTCGCGCGGCCGGCGTGCCTGGCATCCCCCGCCCGCCGCGGGTACACTCTGCACATGCGCCGGGCGGCCGCGCGCCGCCGCCCGCGAAAGGAGCCGTTATGAACTGGCACCTTCTGGCCGTCGATCTGCAGGAGGGCTTCGCGCCGCACATTCACGGCTGGGACGACCTGCGCTCCCGCGCCGTCACCATGATCGACGCCGCGCGGGAGCTCGGGATTCCCATCACGGCCACGGAGCAGAATCCGGAGAAGCTCGGCGCGACCGTGCCCGATGTCAAGGCCGCCCTCGGCGAGGCGCCGGTCCGCTCCAAGCTCGCGTTCAGCTGCCTGCGCGTGCCCGATGTCCTGGCGCGCGTGCGCGCGGCCGTGCCGGTCAATCTCCTGATCCTCGGCATCGAGACCCACGTCTGCATCCTGCAGACGGCGCTGGATGCGCTCGCGCGGCCCCCCGGGGAGATCCGCCCGTACGTGCTCGTCGACGCGGTCGGCTCGCGCCGGCCGCTCGACCGCGACACGGCCCTGCGCCGGCTCGAGCGCGCGGGCGCCGTGCTCACGACCGTGGAGAGCGCCATCTTCGAGGCTCTGGAGGAAGCCGGGACGCCGCGGTTCAGGCGCGTCCTGCCGCTCGTCAGGTGAACCGATCATGAGACTCGCCGCCATCTGTCTGCTGCTGTTGAGCCCGCTCGGCCGCGGCGCGGCCGCCTCGCGGGAGATCGAGCTCAAGGCCGATCTTCTCCTGGGGCGCATGTGCGATGCGCTGCTCGCCTTCCAGGAGCAGCGAAGCAGCGCGCCGGAGTCGGCCCGCGGCGCGCTCGAGTGCCGCACAACCAATCCGGTGCCGCACGGTTACCACACGCGCGGGGCCGAGGCGGTGTTCCCGTTCGCGCTCAGGTACCAGCGCACGGGACGGTTCCTCAACGAGACGCTGCAGCTCGGCGACTGGCTCGTCGGCATGCAGCTTCCCGAGGGCTCGTGGCTCGAGACGCCCCACAGTTGGTGGGGCACGACGGCCCACGAGCTCCTCGCGCTCGCCGCGTCCATGAAGGTCCTGGCGACCGTTCTGGGAAGCGAGGAGCAGAAGGCCCGGCGCGAGCGATGGATCGAGGCCTGCCGGCGCGCGAGCGACTTCATCGTGCTCAAGATCAGGCCCGGCGATGTGCCGCTCAGCTACCTGCCGACGGCGGCATGCGCGCTCAGGCTCGCCGCGCAGCTCTCGCCCGGTCCCACGTGGGAGGCGCACGCCGCCGAGCTGGTCGAGCACACGCTCGGCGCCCTGACGAAGGACGGTCTCTTCATCGAGGAGGGCCGCGAGGGCGTCGACGTGGGCATCTCCCTGGGGCAGACGATCCCTGCGCTCGCGCTCTACGCCATCCTCGCCCGCGACGATCGCACCGGCGAGCGCGCGGCGCGCATCGCGTACGACCACCTCGTGTTCCTGTGGCCGGACGGCAGCGTCGATGCGGGCTGGGGCTCGCGTATGCATCGCTGGACGATCTGGGGCTCGTTCGGCGCCTACGGCCCGGCGGCCGGCTTCGCGCTCCTGTCGGCGCGCAATCCGGTGTTCCGCGAGGCGGCAGACCGCAGCATCGGCATGCTCGGCGCCTGCCTGCTCGAGAACGGCCTGGCAGGGTACGGGCCGTGGGCCGCCGAGCGCGGGCGGCCGCCTGCGCCGCCGGAACCCGCGGCGCAGGGCCGGCCCGCCGAACAAATCTGCCTCTATCCCACGGTCAATGCGCTCGTGGGCCTGGCCATGGCCCTGTACTGGGGCGACCTGGCGGGGCCGACCGCGCCCCTGCCCCACGAGGTTCACCCGGCCTGCCGCGTGTTCCCGTCGGTGCGGGCGGCGGTCGTCCACACCGGCAGGCTGTCGGTCTCCTTCGCGTGGCCGGCGCTCGCCATCCCCGGGGTGTACCAGCCGCGCGGGGGCTCGGTGACGCATCTCCTGTACGCCGACATCGGCACGGTGCAGTGCGCGACGCCGAGCCTCTTCGTGCGGCCCGAGTCGCTGCACCTGCCGCGCCAGCGCGGCACGTCGCCGCTCACGCCGCGCATCGAGTTCCGGAGCGGCGAGCGCTGGTACTCGAACATCTTCGACGCCGGTACGACGCTGGAGAGCTACTCGACCGACCCGCCGCAATTCGTGTTCCGCGGAGAGCTCTGCGACATGACGGGAAAGGGCTCCGGAACGTCCTACCGCCTCACGTACGCGGTCCAGGGCCCGGTGCTGCGCAAGACGCTGGAGATTCTCGGCCGCAGGGCGCCTCCCGGAACCTGCGTCCTCGAGCCCATGGCGGTGCCGGCGGGCGCGCAGATCTTTCGGAATCTCGACGGCGTCGTCTTCAACACGCCCCGCGGCGGCTTCGAGCTGCGGCTGCTCGGACCGCGCACCGGCGTGGTCGTCGAGGTGCCGCCCGGTCCGCCGCGCGGGTACTTCCCGCTCCTGCCGGCCGTGAAGACGCTGCCGGTGCAGCTCCGGTTCCTGGAGACGGGCGTCACGACGGCGCGCTGGGAAATCAAGCGCATGGAGTGACGGGGCGCATCGTCTTCCACCCGCGCGGCTGCCCTCCGCATCCGNNGAAGACACCAAGCACCGGCGGTGAATCACCGCGCGCTCGGGCGGCCGCGGCCGCCTACTCCGGCGGATCGCCGCAAGGATACTGATCGCGCGTCGTGTCGTAGCCGCGCTTCGGGAAGGGCGCGGGCGGAGCCGGACCGCCCGTGAACTGATACGCAAGCAGGTACATGACATCGCTCAGGTCGGCCGCCCCGTCATCGTTCGCATCGAGGCGGTCCTCGCACACGGCCGCGGCGCCGCCGAACAGCAGCCGCAGCATCGCGACGGCATCGGAGATGTTCAGCGCCTTGTCGCCGTTGACCTCCCCGCGCACGAACGCGTTCGGCGCCAGGGAATCGATCTCGTCGCTCTCGGGGGGACCCTCGCCCGCGGGCACGTAGGCGGGGTCGGCCGCCAGGACGACCTTGTCGACCAGAAGCCCGCTCTCGCGAATCCACAGCGAGATCCAGTGAAGCCCGGGCCGCGCGACGACGACGGTCTGGGGCGCCCGGGACTGCATCTCGCCCGACCACCGCCACTCCTCCGCATTGACCGTGAACCGCTGGGAATTCGTGCTCGGGGGCGGAGTCCCGTCCAAGCCCACGTGGAGCGAGTCCCACTGCGAGCTGTCGGCGTAGGCGCGGATCCACACGCGGTACGTTCCCGGCGTCGCGAAATCGACGAAGTACCGCAGCTCGGGCGATTTCTCGGCGAAGTTGCTGTAGAACGTGCAGCGCGCCGCGTGCTCGGCGCGCATCGACGCGCCGGCGCTCGCGCCGGCCTGCAGGCGCTCGACGGCCCACCCGCAGGTCGCCGCGCCGTGGTCGAGGTACTCGTGGAACGACTCCGCCTCCATCGACACGAGGCCGCCGGCCTCGCTGAAGGCGCGCTCGGGCTCGGCCATGACCGTGATCGTCACGGAGTCCGTGTACGCCGTGCCGCCGGCGGTCACGGTGAGCGTGACCGTGTACTCCCCGGGCTCGGCGTACGTGTACACGGGAGTTTCGCCCGTCATGCCGTTCGACCACTCGTAGGTCACGGCGTCGCTCGGGCTCGGCCGCGAGGCGCGGGCGTCGAACTCGACCTCGACATCGACGAACACCCGCTGGTCGGGGCCCGCGTCGACGTACACGGCCGGAATCCGCTGGTTGACGATGGTGAAGCGCTGCTGCGCGAAGCTGCGGAACGCCGCGGCCGCGCCCGCGAAGGTGCACTGGTTCCTGAGCGGCGCCGCGGCCTGGTCCGCCTCGGCCTGGCTGCCCTCGGCGAGGACGCCGTCCAGGATCCTGCCGATGTTCTGCGGCGTCAGAACCGTGTTGTTGAGGAACCGCATGCGCTCGTCGTACTCGCTGCGATAGGCCTTCAGGAACGAGTCCTTGACGTAGTTCCACCACCCCTCGCGGTTGCTCGCATCGCCCTGCATGCCCATGTACAGGCTCGAGGACGCGCCCTGCCAGCCGCCGAAGTCCAGGTCCAGGTCCCAGGGCATCAGAATCCACTTCCCGTCGCTCATGCGCCGGTACAGGAAGTGGTTCTGGAAGTAGTCGTCGAAGGGCACGGCCCAGTTGATGATGGCCGTGTAGCTCAGCATGAGGTCGACATCGAAATGCTCCTGGAAGAACGCGCGCAGATCCTCCACCCGCGTCGTCGCCCGCGCCCGGTGCATCGCCTCGATGAGCTCCTGGAGAAGCCCGGCGCCGGCCCAGTTGTACGTCTTGGGGTCGTAGGTGTACCCGTAGCGCTGCAACGGCGTCCACCCGCAGGCCGCGGGAAGCAGCCGCTCGTCGCCCCAGCCGTAGGGGCCCTCGTCGCAGTTGCAGCCGGCCGACTTGAAGAGGTGCCCCACCGCCTCGGGAGGACGCGAGGGATCGAGCGCGCGCTCCTCGGCGATCCGCAGCCGCATCATGGTTTCGCCCGGCCGCTCGACCTGCTGCACGTACCGGTAGTAGCCGCCGTTCACGTAGAGCCGCGCGAAGTTGGTCCGCGAGGCGGGCACCCCCGCCTCCTCGAAAAGGCGCAGCCCGACTCCCGATGTCAGTCCCGGGCAACCCTGGGTGAGCTTGATGAGTACGACCGTCGGCAGGCCTTCCATCTCGTCGTAGCGCGGGAAGTTGACGTGCCAGCTCAGCGCCCTGAGCGGCCCGGTGCTCGGGCGCGGATACGGCCACACGGCGATGTCGGGGCCGTTGGTGCGGTTCCACCGGCTGCCCTGGTAGCGCACGAACACGTCGTACACGCGGCCCTCGTGCGCGAAGACCGCGGGCACCTCGGCATCCCAGGTCGCGCTCGCGTTGCAGCCGCTCACCCTGCCGCCCGTGATGTTCGTCCACATGCGCCCCCAGTTGACGGGCGCGATGAAGACCTCGTAGACCGGGGTCGCCGTGGCGATCGCAGGGCTCACGAAGTACGCGTGCCAGCCGTACGGATCGCTCTCGCGCGGCGAGACGACCTGCTCGCCCTCGCCGAGGTCGGCGAGCACCCGGTACCTGACGATCGTCCGGTCGGGACGCGGGTCGAGCGTGCCCGTCCACACCAGATCGTTCGCGGCCTCGTCGGGCATGAGGCCGTCATCGGCCAGCGCGATCGCCGCGCGCGGTTCGTCGGTCCTGGCGACATCGTCCAGGAAGAACTCCAGCCTCGCGCCCAGCACCGGGCCGTGCGAGAACGTGACCGCCGCGGTGACGCTGTCGTCCTTGCGGATGAGCGGGTCGTTCGGACGCGGCGCCGACGGCCTCAGCCTGATCGCCGCCACGACGGGACGCGGAGAGTCGCGCGCCACGCTGTTGGCCTTCCCCGGCGTCGCGCCGTCGATGGGCGAGGCCAGCCAGTTCGCGACCGAGTTCGAGTCGCCGTCGAGGCTCACGCGCTCCAGCGAGCGGCCCATGTGCCGGTGGCTCTCCAGCGGCAGCCAGTCCCAGGGCAGCCACTCCTCGCCCGCGCCGAGCGCATCGGCGCCCACCGGCCAGGGGAAGTCGTCGTCGTAGCTCATCGAGTCGACGCCCGTCCCCTCGGCGGTCATGAGCGCGATCTTCTCCCCGCCGTTGTCCAGGCTGCGGCCGCGCTCCCCGTAGCTGCCGACGATCTGCTCGGGCGCGAGCGCGTACCTGGCGACCCCGAGGAGCGCGTCCTTGTCGAACGCGACCACGAGATACCGGCCGGGCTCGATCGTCGCGGAAGGGATCTCGTAGTCGATGCCGCCGGCGAAGCGCCACCCCGTGAGATCGACCGGCGCCGTCCCCGTGTTGACGATCTCGATGAACTCGTGCCGGTCCTCGTAGTCCTGCTCGAGCACCGGGTGGTACATGACCTCGCTGATCCTGACCGGCGGCCGCGCGGGCGCGACGGGCGGACACGCGGCGGCAGCGCACGGCGCGAGCGGCGTGCCGCCGAACGCCTCGGGCGGCGCCATCGGGCTCGCGCGCCAGTTCTCCGGGAGGAGCGCCCCGGCCGTCAGGCACACGCGCTCCAGCGACGGCCCGAACCCGTCCGCGAGGAAATCCCACGGCGCGTCATCATCGTACAGCACCGTCTCGACCACCGCGCCGAAGCCGTTCGCGAGCACGACGCCGTCGCCGCCGTCGGCGAGGGATCCGCGCCAGTCGCCGTGGACACGCGCCGGATCCGCGTCGGGGTACGCGCGGAGAAACGCGGCGCGCGATGCGCAGGCGACGATGCGCCCGCCGGCGGGAATCTCCGCGCCGGCCGCGAACGTGTACAGGACCCCGCCGCCGAGCGACCATCCGGAAAGGTTGACCGCCTCGCCGGTCGTCGCGAGCTCTATGTACTCGTAGTCCCGCCCCTGGGATGGGTGGTACATGAGCTCGGAGAACACCGCGGCCGCATCGAGCGCCGCGGCGAAGCTCAACCCCAGTGCAAGAAATGGACGAAAACTCACGCCGGCTCCCGCATTCGGTTCGGCCCCTGCATGCTCGCAACACCTCGATGGTAACCGCGGGCGGGCCGCCGCACAACCGAGTGCATGCCGGCGACCGTCTCGGGAGCGACGGCGGCCCGCGCCCGGCGGCATGGCGCTCTTCGCGGGGCATTCGTATACTTATAGTATTATGCGATACCTGGTGACGGGCGGCGCGGGATTCATCGGATCGGCGCTCTGCCATCGGCTGGCCGCCGAAGGGCGGAAGGTCGTCGTTCTGGACGACTTCTCGACCGGCGACCCGGAACGGCTCGCCGCGATCCGCGCCGCCGTGACGCTGATCGAGGGCGACATCCGCGACCGGGCGGCGGTCGACCGCGCGATGCGCGGCGTCGGCACGGTCTTTCACGAGGCGGCGCTGCCCTCCGTGGCGCGCTCGGTCGAAGACCCGCTCGCCTCCAACGATGTCAACGTGTCCGGCACGCTCACGGTGCTCGAGTCCGCGCGCCGCGCCGGCGTGCGGCGTCTGGTCTACGCCGCGTCGTCGTCCGCCTACGGCGACACGCCGGCGCTCCCCAAGCGCGAGGACATGAAACCCTCGCCGCGCTCGCCCTACGCGATCGGCAAGCTCGCGGGCGAGCACTACGCGGAGGCGTACTTCCGGCTCTTCGGCCTGGAGACGGTGTCGCTCCGCTACTTCAACGTGTTCGGCCCGCGGCAGGATCCGCGCTCGCACTATGCGGCCGTCATACCGCGGTTCATCACCGCCGCCCTCGCGGGCGCGCCCGCGACGATCTACGGCGACGGGCTCCAGTCGCGCGACTTCACCTTCGTCGACAACGTGGTCGATGCCAACCTTCGCGCCGCCGAGGCTTCGGGCGCGCCGGGGCACGTGTTCAACATTGCCTGCGGGCGGAGGTACACGCTGCTCGATCTGCTCGCGATGATCGCCGCCGCGCTGGGCCGCGACGCGCCGGTGCCGCCCGTGCACGAACCCGACCGCCCGGGCGACGTGCGCCACAGCCTGGCCGACATCGCCGCGGCGCGCGCCGCGCTCGGCTACGAGCCCGCGATCGACATGCAGGAGGGCATTCGCAGGACGGTCGACTGGTACCGGCAGGCGGCCGCGCGCTGAGCGCAGCGTCCTCCGCGCCCGCCCCGATCACGCCTCGCCGAACGAGCCGCACAGGGCCGCGAATTCCTCCGCGTAGGCCTCCAGGCCCTCGACGGACGGCGCCCGGACCGGCGTCGTCGCGATCGCGAAGGCCGCGGCCGCGTCGCGCGGCGCGATCCCCTCGACCGCGCACTTCGCCGTGATCGCGGCGCCGAACGCCGTCGCCTCCGCCATGTCCGAGAGGAAGATCCTGCTCTCCGGCATCAAGGCGGCGAGCAGCTTCACGTACGGCACGTTGTTGCGGAACCCGCCCTCGATGAAGATCGTGGGATTCGCCGCGGCGTTCGTGGCCTTGAGGGCCGTGCGCGACTGGATCGCGAGGCCGAGGTCGAGCGCCGCGAAGGCCATGCCCGCATCATCGACCAGCCGCTCGGCCCTGACGAGCGACGCGCGGCTGCGCGGAAACATGCCGCTTCCCGGGAACAGCGTCGGCAGCACGGCGGCGCCGCTCTCGAACACCTTGCGAAGCTGCGCGGCATCCAGATCCCCGGGGTGCTCCTTGCCGCGGCCGAGTTTCTCGCTCCAGAACGCGAACTCCGCGCCGCCGCGGAAGATCGTCGTCTTGACCGGCTTCCCGAACGCGCTCAGGTTGAAGAAGACCTCCTTGCCGAGCTCGTCCGCGGACAACGGAAAGCGCCCGCCGGGCGACATCGCCACGCACCATGTGCCGGTCGAGTCGAGGATGAAGTCCTCGCCGGCCTCCTTGAGCAGGTACGGCAGGAGCGACGCGTTCGAGTCGTGAATACCGCAGGTGACCACGCACGTGTCGGGAAGCCCGAGCGCGGCCGCCAGATCGGGCTTCACGCGGCCCTGCGCTTCCCAGGGCGCGCGGAGCGGCACGCCGAGCTTGTCCGCGACGCCGAGTCCCTCCGCAACCCGCGAGGGCTTGTGGCCCGCGAAGTCCCAGAGATAGGTGTGGCAGCCGATGTAGGTGGGCTCGATCGCCAGGGTCCCCGTCATCAGGTACCCGAGATACTGGGGCAGGAAGACGATGTGCGCCGTCTTCTTGAACCGCGACGGGTCGCGCCGCTGCAGGAAGAAGACCCCGAAACCCGGATTGATGAGCAGCGGCAGCGGCGGGGTCATCGTCGATGCCTGGAGATCGGTCGCGCCGCCGAAGGCCCGGTGAAAATCCTCGCGCAGCGCGGGCGGCGGCTCCATGTCGTACGACACCGTCGGGAAGACGAGTTCCCCCTTCCCGTCCAGCGCCGCGAACGTCGCGCCGTGCGTCGTGAACGCGATCGCGCGGATGGGAGCGAACTGCCGCGCCAGCTCGGCGAGCGCCTCGCGGACGAACGCCATCGCCCCCGCGATGTCGTCGCAGCGGTACCCATCGATCTCGATCTCCCGGAAGGTCTTGCGCCGGGAGGCCCGAACCTGCAGGTCCCGGTCGTACACGAGGACTTTCTTGTTCGTCTTGCCGAAGTCGACGACCGCGCTGTAGTACGTATCCGCCATGGAGCCTCCTTGTCGATCGCGTCGCCGCCGCGGGGCCGGCGCCGCGCGCGGCCCGGGCGAGACTGCCAGAATGGTAACGGGAACCGCCGAGAAAGAAAAGCGCCGGGGAGGAGGCTGGAGGCTGTAGGCTGGAGGCTGGANNGGAGGCTTGAGGCTGTAGGCTGTAGGCCTTACGCTTGAGGCTTGAGGCTTGAGGCCGTAAACCCAAGACCCGAGAATAAGAACCTCCAGCCTACAGCCTACTACGGAGTCCCCCATGCTGCTTGAGTGCGTCCCCAACGTGAGCGAGGGCCGGGATCCTGCCGTCATCGCCGCCCTGGGGAAAGCGATCGCGGCGGGCGAGGAGGCGTTTCTCCTTGACACGCATTCCGACCCCGACCACCACCGGACCGTCTTCACGTTCGCGGGCTCGCCCCGCGGCGTTCAGGAGGGGGCCTGGCGCCTCATCCGGGCGGCGGCGGGCCGGATCGACATCACGCGCCACGACGGCGTTCACCCCCGCATGGGGGCAGTGGACGTCTGTCCGTTCGTGCCGCTCGGCGCGACGCCCATGTCCGAGGCCGTCGCCGCCGCCCGCGCGCTCGCCGAGCGCTCGGCGCGCGAGCTTGCGATTCCCGTCTACCTGTACGGCGAGGCCGCCTTGAAACCCGAGCGCCGGAAGCTTCCTCATGTGCGCCTGTCGAGCTTCGCGGCGCTTGCCCGCGCGATGGCCGAGGATCCGGGCCGCGCGCCCGACCTCGGCCCCGGGGCGCCGCACCCCACGTTCGGCGCCATCGCGATCGGCGCGCGGCCGCCGCTCGTCGCGTACAACGTCGACCTGGCGAGCGCCGATCCGGCCGCGGCCGAGGAGATCGCGGGCGCGCTGCGCGAACGGGACGGCGGGCTCCCCCACGTCCGCGCACTCGGGTTTCCGCTCGCGAGCCGCGGCCGCACGCAGGTCTCGATGAATCTGGTCGACGGCGAGCGCACTCCCCCCGCCGCGGCGTTCGAGGCCGCCGCCCGCATGGCCGAGCGCATGGGCGTGCCGATCGCGCGCAGCGAGCTCGTGGGACTCATCCCGCGCGCGGTGGTCGCGCGCAGCTTCGCCGCCTCGCTGCGTCTCGAGCCCTTCGCGCGCGAGAGCATCCTCGAGGAGCGCATCGAGGACGTGCTCCCGCTGGCCTCCTACCTCGACAAGGCCGGCGCCCGCGGCGGCGGAGCGGTCGCGGCCGATGTCGGCGCCATCGCGGCCGCCCTGCTCGGGTTCGCCGGCGCGGTGATTCACAAGGGGCGCGTGCCGTTCTGCGACGAGGCCGAGCGGCTCGCCCTGCGCTTCCACTGCCTGAGCCGCGCGGACAAGGAGGCCTACGAGGCCTACGCGGCGGCGCGCAGGGCGTCGGGGAAGTCCGGCCCGAGCCCCGAGGCGGCGGCGGCGCTCGAGGCGGCGTGCCGGATCCCGCTCAAGGTCATCGAGACGGCACGCGATGCGTGCGCGCTCGGCCTCACGCTCGACGGCGCGGGCTCGATTCTGGCCGATTGCGGGGTCGCGGCGCATCTCCTCGCGGCCGCGGCCCGGAGCGCCAAGACGACGCTGGACGCCAACCTCCGCATGCGCGCGGCGGCGCCGTTCGCGGACAGGCTCGCCGATGAGGGGCGCGCGCTGCTTGCCGAGGCGCACGATCTGGCCGAGAAGCTCCTGGCGCGGGCCGCACCGTCCGGGGAAGGAGGAGGATAACCGTTCACGGTTTCCTCACCGTGTTCGCGCAGGCGGACAGGCGTCCTCTCCGAGGAAGCACACCACAGAGACACCGAGAGCACAGAGAAGGACGGAGAGAGACCGGATCGCAATGGGCTTGAGGCCGCGCCTCGTCTCACGTTTCCGTCTCTGTGCTCTCGGTGCCTCTGTGGTTTCTTCTCCGTCAGATGCCGCCTGTCTGTGCATCCGAGCACGGC
>DHGK01000252.1 GCA_002402755.1 Planctomycetes bacterium UBA4800 | reverse complement strand
GCGGCAGTCTCCGCACGCCCCCGCCAAGGCGGGCGCGGCGGCGCCGGTCGAGACGGGCGCGGACGAGTCGGAATCGTTCCTGCCCGAGTCGGAGGTCCGCCGTCGCCTGGAGAAGGCGGGCGCGCCGGCGGAGCTCGAGATGCTCTTCGGGCGGACCGAGGATCCCGCGCTGCGCGACGACATCGTCTGCAAGGCCCTCGATACGGATGCGCCGGCCGGCGCGGCGCTCGCGGTGCGGTTCCTCGGCTCCGACCCTCCCTTCTTCTTCGCGCAGCGGGTGGCCGACGGCCTGCGCCGTGTGATGGAAGGCGATTTCCAGTACGATGCAACCAAGCCGTCGTCCGATCCGGCGAACCGGCGGGCGATCCAGAAGGTGCGCGAGAAGTACGGCGTGAAGGACTGACGGCGCGCCTCCGCGGGGGCGGCCTCGCGCCCGGAGGCGCGCGCGGTACGGCAGCGAAGGCAGGAGGAGCGAGCCATGAGGAGATCGGCGGAGTTCGGGATCCGTGTCGTTGCAGGCGCCGCCCTCGCGGCGGCATGGTGCGCGGGGGCCGAGCCGGGCGCGCCCGAGCCGGGTGCGCCGGCGAGCGAGGCGCTGCGCGTAATGACGTTCAATCTCAGGTACGCGAGCGCGACCGGGCCGAATGCGTGGCCGGACAGGCGGCCCGTCATGCGCGACTGCATTCGCGCGGCGGCGCCCGATATCATCGGCACGCAGGAGGGGGTGTACGCGCAGCTCAAGGATCTTGCCGCCGATCTTCCCGAGTACGAGTGGATCGGCCTCGGGCGCGAGGGCGGAAGCCGCGGCGAGTTCATGGCGGTCTTCTTCCGCGCCGAGCGGTTCGAGCCGCTCGCGTTCGACCACTTCTGGCTCTCCGACACGCCCGAGGTCATCGCCTCGTCCTCGTGGGGGAATACGTGCCGCCGCATGGTGACGTGGGTGCGCTTCAAGGACCGCCGCACGGGGCGCGAGTTCCACGTCTGGAACACGCACCTCGATCACGAGGTCCAGGCCGCGCGCGAGAAGGCGGCGGCGCTCATCCGGCAGCGCATCGAGGCGCTCGGCACGGCGCTGCCCCTCATCCTGCTCGGCGACTTCAACGCCGCGGCCGGCGCCAACAAGGCCTATGACATTCTTCTGGAAGGGGACTTCCTCGCCGACGCGTGGAAGACCGCGGCCGAACGCCGCGGGGAGGTCGTCAAGACCTTCCACGGCTTCCGCGGCCCCTCGGCGGGCGACGACCGCATCGACTGGATCCTCACGCGCGGGGGAGTGCGCGTCGGCGCCGTCGAGATCCTGACCTTCAACCGCGACGGGCAGTACCCGAGCGACCATTTCCCGGTGGTCGCGGACGTGCTGCTGAAGTGAGCGCCGCGCGTGCCGCGCGCGGCGGTCCCGCGCGCCGGAGGGCGCCCGCGCCTCACTCCTCGGTGGCGCGCCGCATCGCCGTCTCGAGGGACTTGAGCGTGTAGGGCTTCTGAAGGAAGCCGGCGAGGTCTGCCTGCGCGAACCGTGCGGCCACCTCCTCCTCGTCGTAGCCGCTGGAGAGGATCACCCGCACGTCCTCCTTGATACTGCGCAGCTCGGCAAAGGTTTCGCCGCCGTCCTTCTGCGGCATCATGAGGTCCAGGATGACGCAGCGGATCTCGTCCCGGTGGGCCCGGAAGATCTCGATCGCCTCGTTGCCGCCCGAGGCCGCCAGCATGGAGAACCCCAGGCGTTCGAGCATGGGCTTGGCGACTCCCAGGATCATCTCATCGTCGTCGACGACGAGCACCGATCCGTGCCCGCGCCAGCCGGGCGCCGCGCGGCCGCGCCGTGCGCCGGCCGCGGCCTGCCGCGCCGCCGCCGGCAGGAGCACGGTGAACGTCGCTCCCTTGCCGGGCGTGCTCGCCACGTTGATTGCGCCCTTGTGCCCCCGGACGATGCCGAGGACGACAGGGAGCCCCAAGCCCCGTCCCGTGAACTTCGTCGAGAAGAACGGGTCGAAGATCCTCCTGGCCGTCGCGCTATCCATGCCGCAGCCGTTGTCGGCGACCTCGAGGTGGACGTAGGGGCCTTCGGGTAGGTGATCATCGAGGTACATCCCGGCGAGGAAGGCGCGGTCGCAGGCCCGAAGGCCCGTCGAGAGGACGATCTCGCCCTCGCGATCGCCGATCGCCTCCACGGCGTTGATGATGAGATTCATGATGACCTGGTGGATCTGCCCCGCATCGGCCTCGACGGCGGGAAGACCGGGGGTGAACCGGTACTTGATCGCCGTTCGCCTCGGGATCAGGACTTCGAGCATGTGGACCATGTGCGCGACGACCTCGTTGAGGTCGAGCGCCTCGACGGCGAACCTGCCTTTCCCCGAGTAGGCGAGCATCTGCTTGCACAGGTCCGCGGCGCGCTGGGCGGCCGCGTCGGCGGCATGCAGGTTGTCCTGCGCGGGCGAGCGGGGCGGGAGATGCGCGCGGCTCAGATTGATGTGACCGATGATCGCCGTCAGGAGGTTGTTGAAATCGTGGGCGATGCCGCCCGCGAGCATGCCCAGGCTCTCGAGCCGCTGGGTGCGCTCGATGTGGGCCTCCAGGCGGCGCCGGTCCTCCTCGGCGCGCCTGAGATCGGTGACGTCGCGGAGCACCGCCATGTTCGAGATCGTCCCGTCGGCATGGAAGAGCGGCGTGTTGCTCACGTAGTAGGTTCGTCCGTCCTTGGGGCTCGTCATCTCGAAGCGGCGGCTTGCGCCTTCCTGGATCGAGCCGTTGGCGCACCAGGGGCAGACGCGGTCGAGGTCGTAGAGTGCCCGGAAGCACGGCTCGCCCACGGCGTTGCGGCCCGTGCGCTGGATCAAGGTCTGGTTCATGTACTCGACCCTGAGGTCCCGAGAGCATATGTAGACGAGGTCGTCCATGGCGTCCATCATGGAGCGATAGCGCGCCTCGCTCTCGCAGAGCGCTGCCTCCGTGCGCTTGCGCGCGCTGATGTCCACCGCAACGAAGGTCGTTCCCCGCGCGAGGTCGTTCGGGTCGATCGGGGCCGCGCTGACGAGGACGTCGAGCGTCGTGCCGTCCTTCCGGCGCCAGCGGGCTTCGACGATGCCGCTCCCCTGCTCGCGCAACTGGCGGAACATCGCCCCGTGCACGGGCTCGAACGTTCCGTCGGCGGGATGCAGCATGCGTATGGGCCTGCCCACGAGCTCCTCGACCGCATAGCCCGACATCTCGCAGATCTGCTGGTTGACCTCGACGAAGGTGCCGTGCAGGGCGACGCCGATCCCGACCGGCGCCGCGCGGAAGATGCTCCGGAGCTTCGCCTCGCGGTCGCGGAGCGCCCGCTCGGCCTCGAGCGGCTCGCGCATGTCGCGGAAGACGCCGATGGCAAGCCGCCGGCCGCCGGCAAGCTCGACCACGCTGCCGCTGATCTCGACGGGAATGCGCTGCCCGTCGCTCGTCACGACATCGAGGCGTTCGTGCGGCCGGCCCCCCGCCTCGATGTGCCTTCGGAACACTTCCGCGTAGTGCGCCGCGTCATCCTGCGGGTGGAGCAACGTCTGGCAGGCGCCGATCAGCTCGGCCCGCGTCCGCTTGACCAGCCGTTCGCCCTGCTCGTTGACGTCGATGAGGATTCCGGTGTCGGGGTCGGCGAGGAAGATCGCGTCGCGCGCACCCTGGAACACGGCCTGGAATCGCTGCGCGGCCTCCAGGATCGGAACGCGATCCGGGACGTCCGGCGCGGACCGCCGGCCCGCGCGCGTGCGCGGCGCGGGCGCGGCTCGATCTCGCTGGTCCGACTGGCTGTGCGTACCCATGGTCTCCTTCATTCTGTGGGATGGCGCGGGCCGCCGCAACCGCCGCGCGGACGCCGCCTCGCCCGGAAAACGCCGGCAGCCCAGATATCCGTCTTGTGCTCCATTGCGCGGCGAAGCTACAATGAATGTGCGGCAACAATCGGAGGAGGCCGCCGGACGCGACGCGGATGTCGAACGGTGGGAATGCGCAGCGAAAGGAGGCAGATCAATGCGACGCATAGTGCTCTTCTTTTTCCTGCTCGGCATGATCGATGTACATGCGGCCCAACCCTTGCCGGAGCAGTTTGCCATGTGGATCGAGCAAGCGCCGCCGACCGACGCCCTCGTCGTGATCGGCTGGGAGTACTGGCGGCTTGACGGCTTCTCCTACGGCATCTGCATCGACCCCGAGGAGGCCGTCATCGAAGCCTGCGGGCCGGTTCCGGTAGCCTTCTGCGAGGGCGCGGGCGGCCTTGCATCACTTTGTTCACCCTCGTGCGAGTACATTGTCTGTCCTGCGGACATGCGCACGCTGCTGCCTGACCGGCCCATCCCCGACTTCAACATGATTTACGTCTTTCCCGAAGGCATTGCACAAGGCGTGGTCTTCGACTTGATGCAAACGTCCATGATGCCGGCGCGTGCACGGCTCGAGGTGTTGCGCTTCCACTGCACGCTGAAGGCTCCATCGGCATCCCTTGCGTTCTGTTCGGGGGTTCTCGGTGCCCCACCGATAGAGAACGTCATGGTCGCTGACTTCTCCGCGATTACGCCCGCGCGCCAAGACGGACTGACGCTGACGATGCCCCCCGTACGGCGCGTCCCGAGCGACTACGCCACGATCCAGGAAGCAGTCGATGCCGCCCACGACAGGGAAATAGTGCTCCTTGCGCCCGGCGAGTATGTCGTCTCCGAGCCGATCGATTTCAACCGGCTCCACGTGCGCGACGATCCGGCAAGCCCCCCGGTCAAGAACATTGCACTGTGCGGCGAGGGGGCTCCCGAGCAGACCATCATCCGCATGAGCGCCGCACCCGCGGATTCCGCGCGCGCCAGCGTAGTCGTCTTCGAGAACGGCGAGAGCGGTCTGTCGCGCATCGAGAACGTCACGATCACGGGCGGCGCCGGCTCCATCCTCGATCCTGCCATACCGAACGAACGGCACGGCGGCGGTATCCTCTGCATGACTGGGACGGCGCCGATGATCGTGAACTGCAGGCTTGTCGGAAACTCAGCAACGATCGGGGGCGCCGTCGCGGCGCACAACGCGATGCTGATGATCATACGTTCCACGGTATCCGGCAATGCGGGGACGGCGATCACGTATCAAGGCGGCACCTACGTGCTACTCAACTGTGCCATCACGTCGAACGACGGAAAGGGCGCGTGGGGCGGCGGTGTCTTGTGTGCAGACGCCAGTGTGGAGATCGAGAACTGCACGATCACGGGCAACACGTCCGGGTCGGGCGGCGGTGTCATGTGTGCGGGGGCCCGCGTGAAGATCGAGAACTGCACGATCGCAGGCAACACGTCCGAGTCAGGGGGCGGCGTCGCAGTGCGTGATGGCGCCGCGGTTGCGTTCAGGCAGTGCCAGATCCGCGGGAACGTCGCTGACGTGCGCGGGGGCGGTGTGGCGTGCGAGCGGTCCTCGGTACAGATGTACTCCTGCACGATCGCGGCGAACACGGCCGGCTGCGCCGGCGGGTTTGGGTGCTTCGACTGTCTGGAATCCCATGATGTCGTGCTGAACGGCTGTTCGATCGTGGGCAACCGGGCAGGCAGGGAAGGCGGGGGAGGCATCCTCGTTCGGGAATCCTACCCGAGGATCGTGGGATGCTCGATCCGCGGCAACGGCACGGACGAGCTCGGCGGCGGGATCAAGTGCTCGGCGCGCGCGTTCGCGGAAATCGAGAACTGCGTCATCTTCGCGAACTCGGCGCGGCGCGGAGGCGGCATCGGCTGCGACTTGGCGGAGGCGTCGCCCGCGATTTCCATGTGCACGATCGTCGGCAATGCGGGCGGAGGCGTCGCATGCACGCCCACGGCGCCGGTTCCCTTGGTGAGGAACTCCATCGTCTGGTACAACGCAGGCGGCGCGGGCCTGCCGTCGTTCGACGCACGTTACTCCTGCATCGAAGGCGCGGAGGACGCCGGCGGCAACAACGGCGAGGATCCCCGCTTCCTCGGTTGGGGCGTCGCCGAAGAGGTCCATGTCGATGCGGACAATCCCGACGCCGGCGACGGCTCGCAGACCAATCCGTACGCCAGCGTGGAAGCCGCGCTCGATTTCGGCCTTGCGCTCGCGCCCGATTCGCCGTGCTTGACCATGAGTCGAGAGGGCGCGCGCATAGGCGCGGACACGGGAGTGTGCGATGCCGCCGGCGCGACCGC
>DHGK01000395.1:2691-5510 GCA_002402755.1 Planctomycetes bacterium UBA4800 | reverse complement strand
TGCTGCCGCTCGCGGTGCTGGCGATCATCGGCGCGCACCTCCTCTGCATCCAGCTCCAAGGCGTGTCCGAGCCCGACCGCTTCGCGGCGCTCCCCGAACGCGAGAAGAAGTACCGCGCGTTCTTCGGCGATTTCATGATCGCCGAGATCCCGATCTGGCTCGCCGCCTCCGCGCTCGTCGTCGCGCTCGCGGCCTCCGCGCCGCGCGGCCTCGCGCCGGAGGCCGATCCCTTCGCGGCGGCGCCCGCGGGGATCAAGCCCGAATGGTACTTCCTCGCGCCGTACCAGATGCTCAAGCTTTTCCCCGGCCATCTGGAACTGATCGGCCTGGGGCTCATGAACGGCGCCATGCTGGGAGCGCTCGCCGTGCCGTTCATCGACCGCTCGGTGCCGGCCGGCGCGCGCGGCCGCATCATGACGGCGCTCGGCGCCGCCGGCCTGGCCGGCTTCGTCGTCCTGACCGTCTGGGGGCGGCTGTCGTGAGGAGGAGACGCCGATGAACTATCCGGTCTGGAACGTCTCCTTTCTCGGCAGCGGGCTCGTCGTCGCGATCATCGCCATCATTCACGTCCTGATCTCGCACATCGCCGTCGGCGGCGGCATCTTCATTGCCGTTGCCGAGTGGTGGGCCGGCCGCCAGGCGGACGGCGAGCGCGTCCGCGCCTTCCTGCACGGGTTCGTCAAGTACTTCCTGATCTACACGACCGTCTTCGGCGCCATGACGGGTGTCGGCATCTGGTTCGCCATCGGCCTTGCCAACCCCGAGGGAACGAGTCTCCTCATCCATCAGTTCGTCTTCGCATGGGCGACGGAGTGGGTGACCTTCATCGGCGAGCTGACGGTGCTCTACCTCTACTTCTACGGCTGGGAAGTCAACTCGCGCCGTATGCAGCTTCTCCTCGCCGTGCTCTACGCCGTCATTGCCTGGCTCTCGCTGTTCGTCATCAACGGCATCCTGTCGTTCATGCTCACGCCGGGCGGCTGGACGCCCGAGAACCGCGACATAGCCGCGGGATTCTTCAACCCGACGTTCCTGCCGTCGCTCCTGGGACGGACGCTCGCCATGCTGGTCCTCGGGGGGCTCTTCGCGATGCTCCTCGCGGCGCGCGTCGAGGACGGCCTGAAGGAGCGCATCGTCGCCCTTGCCGCCCGCTTCGTCCTTCCGGCGGCGGTCGCCATGCCGGCGCTCGCCGTCTGGTACTGGTTCGCGCTCCCCGAAGCGGCCCAGACAATGTGGCTCGACGGCGCGACCGGCGTGGCCGGCGGGAGGCTCGAGGCCGTGACGCGCTACTCGTTGCTCGCGGTGATCACGGGCGCGCTGATCGTGATCGGAACGCTGACGTTCGCGGCGCGCCCGCGCGCCGTCACGCGTGCGGCCGCGCTGGCGATGCTTGTGATCGCGCAGCTCGGCGTTCTCGGCGGCGAGTTCTTCCGCGAGATGGCGCGCAAGCCGTACGTCATTCACGGGACGCTCTACTCCAACGGCCTCTGGCAGGCGGAATCGAAATCGCCCGCGACGCTCGACGCGCCGTACTTCGAGGCCGCGCGCTGGGAGCCGCCCGGCATCGCGCCGGGCAGTCCGGCGCACGGCGAGTGGATCTATCGCCTGCAGTGCGCGAGCTGCCACACGCTCGACGGCTACCGCGCCCTCGATACGCGCACGCGCGTGTGGACGCCCGCCTTCGGCGAGCGCTTCCTGCGCGATCTCGCACAGCAGGGCGTGATGCCGCCCTTCCACGGCGACGCCGCCGACCGCGCCGCGCTCGCCGCCTGGCTGATCTCGCGCCATGGGACGCCGGTGACCGCCGCCGAAGTCGACGCGGCCGCGCCCGCGGAGGTGAAGCGATGACGCCCTTCATCGCGCCGCTGCTCGGGGCCGCCGTCCCGATGCCGAGCCCCGATCCGCTCGGTTACCCGGCCGCGCCCGCGCTCATGCAGGCGCTCGCGTACCTGACGCTGACGCTGCACTTCCTGGCGATGATGTTCACGGTCGGCGGCGCGATGCTCATTCTTGTCGCATACCTGCGGGGCGATCGCTCGACGCAGCGCTTCTTCGTCACGGCGCTGCCGCTCGGCTTCTCGTACCTGGTCACGTTCGGGATTCCGCCCCTCCTCTTCGTGCAAGTGCTCTACGGCCAGCTCTTCTACACATCGTCGGTGCTCGTCGGCGTCTTCTGGATCCTCGTCGTGCCGCTCCTGATCGCGGCCTACGGCGCGCTGTACTGGCACAGGTTCGCGCGCGACGCGCATCCGCGCAGATGGCTCGCGGTGCTGATCGCGCTCGCGGCGATGCTCTGCATCGCCTTCATCTACGTGAACAACCTGACGCTGCTCCAGACGCCCGAGGCGTGGCTCTCCAAGTATGCAGCGCATCCCGGCGGCGCGACGCTCAACACCGCGGAGCCGACGCACGGGCCGCGCTACGCCTTCTTCATGCTCCATACGCTGATCGTGGCCGGCGCGGCGCTCGTCCTGCGCGGCGCGTACCTCCGGCGCTGGGGACACGAGGACGCGGGCCGAAGCTCCGCGCGGCAAGGCGCGATCGCGATGCTCATCGGCCTGTGCGGCGCGAGCGCGGCCGCGGGAGGCGTGCTCGCCGCGATGCCGGCGGGAGTCCGCGCGTTCGTGTTCGGCAACGCGCTGCCGCTCGGATTGCTCGTCGCGGGCGTAATCTTCGATGTCGCAGCCGCAGCGCTCGGCGCCATCGCGTCGCGCCGCTCGGGGCTCGCGGCGGCCTACGGGGCAGCCGTCGCGGTCACCGGCGCGCTCGCGTGCCTCGTCGTCCTGCGGGACCAGGTGCGCGGCGCCTATCTCGAGCCC
>DHGK01000395.1:0-2626 GCA_002402755.1 Planctomycetes bacterium UBA4800 | reverse complement strand
GCGCCCGCGCTCGCCGCCGGGCGCCGGAAAACCACGTGAACCGCGTGTGACCCCGTGGGACTGCACGAATGAAAGCGCTCCTGTTCGAAACGTTCGGAGGCCCGCTCGCCGTGGCCGATGTGCCCGATCCGGCCCTGCCGCGGGACGGCGTCGTCATTCGCATGAAGGCGGCCGGCATCTGCCGCAGCGACTGGCACGGGTGGATGGGACACGACCCCGATGTGCACGTGCCGCACGTGCCGGGGCACGAGCTTGCGGGCGTCATCGAGGCGGCGGGCCCGGAAGTGCGCGGCTGGAAAGCGGGCGACCGGGTCACGACGCCGTTCGCGGTCGGCTGCGGCCGCTGCGCCGAATGCCTCGCCGGCAATCAGCACGTGTGCGAGCGCTATTACCAGCCCGGTTTCACGGGCTGGGGCGCCTTCGCGGAGCGCGTGGCCGTGCCGCACGCCGATGTGAATCTCGTCCGGCTCGGCGATGGCCTGGACTTCGTCGAGGCGGCGAGCCTCGGCTGCCGCTTCGCGACGTCGTTCCGCGCGGTCGTCGCGCAGGGGCGCGTGCGCCCCGGCGAGTGGGTCGCCGTGCACGGGTGCGGCGGGGCGGGGCTTGCCGCCGTCATGATCGCGGCCGCGGCGGGCGCGAACGTCATCGCCATCGACATCAGGGATGAAGCGCTCGCTCTCGCCCGCGACATCGGCGCGGCGCACGCGTTGAATGTGCGCGCAACCGGCGATATCGCCGGCGCCGTGCGCGCGCTCTCGGGCGGCGGCGCGCACGTCTCGCTCGACGCGCTCGGCAGCACGGAGACGTGCCGCAACTCGATCCGCTGCCTTCGGAGGCGCGGCCGCCACGTCCAGGTGGGCCTCATGGTCGCGGACTACAAGGATGCGCTCGTCCCCATGCACGAGGTGATCGCCAAGGAGCTCGCCCTTCTCGGAAGCCACGGCATGCCGGCGCACGAGTACGCGCCCATGCTCGCCATGATCGCCGCGGGCACGCTCGCGCCGAGGCGCCTCGTGCGCAGGACGGTGTCGCTCGCCGAGGCGGAGGCGGAGCTCATCGGCATGGCCGCGTTCGGCACGCTCGGCATCACCGTGGTCGATCGTTTCGACGCGTGAGACTCCGGCCCGCAGGGCCCGTAGGAGATCGTGTCGGCCTTGTGACGCCGCGGGCGAGGCCGGCACGGCACCCAGGCTCGAATCGTCATCGCCGCCCCGGTCACGATCTCGGCGCATCGCTTCGATCGGCCGGGACCGATGCAAGCGCCCTTCGGCATTCAACGCCCGAATCGTGCCCTCCGCAATCCGAGCACGGAGGCGGGAATTGCCGCGGCGGCGCGGCGAAGGACCCGGCTCCCGCCGCCGCTACACCTCCAGGCCGATGGTCTTGGCGTACTCGAGCGCCTCGGCGCAGTACTTCGTGTCGGCGTGCTTCTTCTTGAGCGTGGCGATGCCCGCGACGATCTTCGTCGCCGCGCTGCGATTGGCCTTGAGGCACGTCTTGTCGCTGAGATCCACCGGCTTCGATCCGATTCCCTTGAGCTCGGCGCCGGTCTTCATGATGTCGGCGAGGATCTTCCCGGCCTCGTACTGCGCCATGAAGCTCTTGTCCTTCTTGTGCGCGGCGAGCTTCTTCTCGGCCGCGGCGCTCTGCTCCGCGCCCGAGAACTCCTTCTTGATCCTCTCCAGCAGCGCGTAGCACTCGTATGGATCGCTCTCGGCAAGACCGTCCGCATCCTTCACGAGCTTGTCGGCGTAGGCCGTGCAGCGCTCGACGATGCCCTTCGCCTCGGCCGCCGTCTCGGCGTCCGAGGCGCTCATCTTGCCCTTGGCCTGCTTGAGCACGGCGCCGACCGGCTGCCCGCTCTTGAGCGCCTGCCCGAGCTTGGCGAGCTTCTTGAGCGGCAGATCCGCAAGCAGCGGGTGCGGGGCGGCGGCCATCGCATCTTTCAGCGCATTCGCGGCGCTGCCCGGGTGGCCTTCGAACACGCACTTGCCCGTGTGGTCGAAGATGAACATGTGCGGGATGCCGCGCGAGTTATCCCCTTCGACGCGGCCGCTCTTCACGATCGTGTAGTTGACTCGGTTCTGCCTGCAGACCGCCTGGACCTCCTGGTCGGTGCCGGCCTGGCAGTGGTTGCCGATCACGTAGAGACCCTGCGCTGCGTAGTCCCTGACCCAACTGGCCAGGTGCGGGATCGCCGCCATGCAGGGGCCTCAGGATTTCCCCCAGTTCTCGAAGACGACGACGTGGCCCTTGAGGTCCTCCATCGTCAGCTCCGGCCCGAAGATGTGGGTGCCGATCGAGCTGATCTGCGGCGCGGCGGCGATCTGCCACGCAACCAGCCCGCTCACGATCAACGCGGCGTGTCGTCCAGTCATGAGTTTCGAACCTCCCGTTCAACGGCATTCCCGGCCCCAGACACATTATAGCCTGTCCCGCATTCCTTCCAAGCGGTTTTTCGGCGCGCGGGCGCCGGGCGGCGTCACTCGGCGGCGTTCCTGGGCGCGGCCGCCTCCTTGGCGAGCGCGTCGTAGCGCGCGCGGAGTTCCTTCACCTTCTCCGGGAGCTTCGCCGCGAGGTTCTCGCGTTCGCCCGGGTCGTCCCGCAAGTTGAAGAGCTCGACGGC
>DHGK01000400.1 GCA_002402755.1 Planctomycetes bacterium UBA4800 | reverse complement strand
CCGCCGAGGATGTGCCCGACCTTGAGGTCCTGGAGCATCTCGCCCGCGACGGCCGCGGCGACGCATATGACCGCCGCCACGCCCAGCACGGCCGCGACGCCCTGCGTGCCGGTGACGCCGAGAGCCACCATGAGGAGCGCCGCGATGAGCAGGGTCGAGATCGTCAGGCCGCTGATCGGGTTGTTGCTCGAGCCGATCAGGCCGACCAGGTTTCCCGACACGGCGGAGAAGAAGAAGCCCGCGACGATCATGACCGCCGTGGCCACGATCGCGGCCTTGAGATCGCCCGCGAAGTAGTAGTACACGGCGAAGGTGGCGAGCGCGGCGATCGCCAGGCCGAACAGCACCGTCGTGAAGTTCAGGTCCTTGTCCGTGCGCGGCACGGCGTGCGACGCCCCGGCGGCGGCCTTCCTGACATCGCCGACGGCGCGCGACAGGCCGGAGGCCAGGCTCTTGCGCATGCGGAAGAGCGTGAACGCGGCGCTCAGGAGCATGCCGCCGATGGCGATCTTCCGCACGATGCCCTTCCAGATGTCGTCGACGCTGGCCTTGGCCCACGCCTTCGAGCGCTCCTTCTCCAGTTTCCCGGCGGCCTCGGATTCCGCATCGGCTTTCGCGGCCTCGACGAGGGCGGTCGTTGCGTCGCGCACCTTCTGGTGGATCGCGGCCTCCGCCGGCGTGTACGGATCCTCCGCGGCCTGTTTGCTTTTCTCCTCCAGCTCCTTGGTTTCCTCGGTCGTGGGCGCGGTCAAGGCCGCGAGCGCGGCAATGCGCTCGTCCCGGGAGCGCTTCGCCTGGATCGCGGCGGCCAGCTCCGCCACGGACGTGGAATCGAGCACGTTGCCTTTGGCAAGCTCGGCCGCCTTCAGATGCTCGTTGAGCGCGTTGTCGAAGAGGCGCGCCTCGGCGGCTGAGTTCACGTCCATGCTGGGGCCGAGGAAGAAGAGGAGGAGGGGGACGAACAGGCCCCACGCGAGGAGGCCTCCCGCGAAGTTGAGCGACGCGAGCTGCGGGCCGATGATGTAGCCGACGCCCATGTAGGCGGGGCTCACGCCGGGCGAGCTCAGGAGCGCGCCTCCGCCGGTCGGGACCGCGCCGCCGGCGATCGAGATCTTCTTCGCGCCGAAGGGAATGAAGCGCGTCCAGTTCGCGGCGAAGATCTTGATCTCCTTGAGGACCTGGATCAGGCCGCCGAGGCCCATGGCGGCGAAGAGGAACCTGGCCTCGCCCTTGCCGGTGCGGCCGGCCTTGTGGATCTCGGCCGCAGCCACCGACTCGGGAAAGGGCAGTTCCTTGTCCTCGACCATCACGCGCCTGAGGATCGCGACGAAGAAGATGCCGACGATGCCGCCGATCAGCATGATGACGCACGCTTCGAAGTAGTGCTGCGGCGACCAGAAGTCGGTCCACACGCCGGCGATCAGGAAGGCCGGAATCGTGAAGATCGCGCCCGCGGCGACCGATTCGCCGATGGAGCCCACGGTTCGCGCGTAGTTCTCCTCGAGAATGGACCCCCGGAAGAGCCGCAGCACCGCCATGCCGATGACCGCCGCCGGGTAGGTGGCGGCGATCGTCATGCCGGCCTTGAGCCCGAGGTAGGCGTTCGCGGCGCCGAGGACGACGCACATGACCAGGCCGATCACGAGGGCCCGGATCGTGAACTCCTTCATGTCCGATTCGGGCGGGACGTACGGTTTGAACTGCTTCTCGCTCATGCGTACTCCTTGTGTGGGTGGATTGCAGTCGATCCGCCTTCACCGAGGCGCAGGTGGGTGCCATGATAGGCGAAGCCGGGCCCGCGTTCAACAGGCAGCCGGGTCCTCTTCGTCATCTCCCAGGACGATGCCGCGGTCGATCGCCGGCCCCAGGCGCTTGACGAGGAGGGTCGCGTACGCGCCGCGGGGAAGGTCGAACGCGAGTGTCAGCTTCACGCGTCCCGGGTAGCGCTCGTCGCCTGCCGCCGCATGCGAGAGCCGGGCCGGCAGGACCGCGGCTGCGCGGTCGCCCTTGGAGAAGAAGTTGTCCTTGGGGTACTTGATCCTGAGATCGCGGAGCTCAAGGCCGCGCGCCGCGAGCGCCGCGTCGATGAAACGCATGATCCCGGGCTCGGCGTCCCGGAGGCGCGCCGAGGGAAGCGGCAGGCGCGCCGCGTGCACGCGGCCGCGCAGGTCGTCGTCGAGCTCCCCGAAGAACGGCGCCGGCCCGAACCTGAGGGGCAGCGGGACGAGCCGTTCGGCCGGGCACTCGCCCGCAAGCCAGCGCGCGAGCACGTCGTTCCAGAGCAGGCTCTGGAACGCGGCCAGGTACAGGCTCCGCACGCGTTGCCTCAGGCGCGCGAACGCGCGGCGGAAGTCCGCCGGGCGTTCGCAGAGATAGGTGACGATGGTGCGCTCGTGTGAGCGCGGCAACGCGGCCTTGCACGCCTTCCAGTCGCCCCAGTGCGCCCTGAGCGCCTCCTTGATGCCGCGCTGCTGCGCGCGGTCGTGCGGGTGCGGCGCGGCGAGCGCGAGCCTGAGCGCGCCCTCGAAATCGTCCTTGATCCATGCCGCCGCCGCGAACTCGCCGCTCGATCCCACCGAGCCGAAGCGCTGGTTGTCGAAGTAATTGGGGAGCCCGTCGCGCGCGATCGCGTCGAGAAGCGGCGCCGCGTGCGCGATGGACTCGGCGCCGAGGTCGCGGATCACGACCGTGAAGCGGTTTCCCGAGATCGCCGGCGGCGCGAACGGATGTTCGACCGCGCCGAGGTACTCAAGCGCGAGGGTGCCGAGGTCCAGGTCGCGGCGCGGCCCCCGGGCGATCGTCAGGTGCTGGACCGTGCGGGCGTGGCGGTCCTTGAGACCGCCGTACGAGATCCGGCGCTGCCCGATGTCCCACGCGCGCGCGATGCGCTCGGCGGCCTCCATGGTGCCGAGGCCCGTCTTCGTCAGGCGGTAGAGCGCGAAGGCGCCCTCGCGGCCGGGCACGACGCCGGTCAGCTCCTCGACGAGGAAGTCATCGGGCGTGCACTTGATCTTGACCGTGGCTCTGGGCCGCGTCATCGCAGCGATCGCCCGCGCGCCGCCGTGCGCCTCACTTCGCGTCGTCCTTGATGCCGTAGGCCTCCAGGAGCGCGAAGCACTCCTTGGCGATCCGGCTGTCCTTGTACTTCTTCTTGAAGGCGGCGACGCTCGGCAGGAGCTTGCCGACGGCGGCCCTGTTGAACGGCGCCTTGGCGCATTCCGGGTTGCCGAGATCGACCGACTCGGCGCCCTTGGCCGGTCCGAGGAGGCCGGCCTGCTGCCTGATCTGGTCGGCGAGCTTGCACGCGGCGAGCTCGGCCGCGGTCGACTTGTCGTCCTTGATCGCCTTGAGGCGCTCCTCGGCCTTCGCGCCCGCCTCCAGGCCCTTGAACGCCTTGGCGACCGCCGCGTAGGTCTCCTGCGCGGTCGGCAGATGGATGGGCTCGAAGTACTCGGCCTTCTTGAGGAGCACGGCGCCGTAGTTCTCGATCGCATAGGCGAGCGCGCGGGCCTCGTCCCGCTCGGCGGGATCCTTGCTCTTGTCCTTGGCCTTCAGGGAGGAGACGATCGATGCGTAGGTCGTCGCCGAGGCGAGCTGCTTCACCGCGGCGCCGAGCTTCCCGTACGTGCGGCCGCCCATGAGCGGCGAGGGGAACTGCGCCAGGGCCTTCTTCACATCCTCGATCGTCGCCTGCGCCTTGCCGGCGTCCGGCGGGCCCGAGAAGACTTCCCGGCCGTCCGGCGTCCTCAGGACCATCGTCGTCTTGAGCTTGCCCTTGTCGTCCTTCTCGACCTTGAGGCCCGGGATCTTCGCGTCCGCGACGATCGGTATGGCGATCTTGGTCGCGGTGGCGACCCTGAGCGCCTTGGTGAGATTCGCCTTGTCGAGGAGCACCAGGACGACCTGGAGATTCCTCGTGTCCTTGATCTGGCCGAGCGCCATGCCGGGGATGGCCGGCGCGGTGCGGTCGTTGCCGTCGAACCCGACGCAGAGCAGCACCTTGCCCTCGATGTCCGCCTTCGAGATGTGCGGGCCCCACACGTACTCGCCGAGGTACTCGGCGGGCTTCTTCTCCTCGGGCGTCTTCTCGTCCGCCTTCGGCTCCTCGCCCTTGGGAGGCTCGCCCTTCGGCGGTTCGCCCTTCGGAGGCTCGCCCTTGGGAGGCGGCCCTTTCGGCGCGGGCTCTTCGCCCGCCCACGCAACGCACGCGCTCAGGCACAGCGCGGCAGAGACCATCAACGACGTGAAACGCCGGCAGGTGCGCATACGACATCTCTCCTTTGAAGCCCGTGCCGAACGCGATACCGCACGCTCATCCTCGATCGTATCGTCTACCCACGATCATTCGCAAGAGACACGCGCGTGCCGCCGTCAGGGCTGCGGGGCGATCGACCTCGGCGCACCGTCGCCGCCCGGCGCCTTGGCGACCTCCTTGCCGGACAGCGCCCGCGTGAGATCCTCCTGCGCGCGGCGCTCGGCCTCCTTCGCGAGCCAGTCGGCCCTGAGCTTGGCCTGGACCTCGATGCCGGCGTACAGAACCGTGCTCTCGGCCGTGAAGAGCGAGAACGAGCCCTGCGGCGAGAGCGTGTCGCCCAGGCGCGCGATCTCGGGCGTCTTGGTGTACGGCACGGCCTTGCCCTTCATCACCCACTGGACCGCGCCCTTGCTGACGCCGATCTGGTACACCAGCGGCGCCCCGATCTTGCCGCTCGCGCCCTGGGCCCAGAGGAGCTGCTCCGGGCTGTAGCCGAGGTTCCGGCCGTGTTCGCCGCCCATGATCACGAGCGAGGGCTCGCGAATGTACACCGGGCCGAGGTTGCGGACGCCTCTGAGCAGGCCCTCCAGGCCTCCTGCTCCTCCGCCGCCGACACCGCCCCCGCCGGCGCCGCCGCCGCCCGCGCCGCCGCCGCCCACACCGCCTCCGCGCCCGCCGCCGCCCCGCCCGCCGCCGCCTGCGAACAGCGCGCCGGCGATGTCGCCGCGAGGCGCCCGCGAAGGTTGCCCGCCGCCCCCGCCGGCATTGTTGTTGAGCTCGAGGGGAACGTAGTAGCCCATGCCGAAGGCCACGTACTCGGCCCGCATGGGCTGGCCCCTCCGGCGCCACCACGCGCCGCCGTCGAACTCTCCCATCGCGAACGTCACCTTGTCCTTCGATGATGTGAAGAATGCGACGTTCACGTTGGGGGATTCGGGGAAGCACCCCGCCACCTTGCCGGTGACGATGATCGATTCCTCGAAGGGATCGTCGTGGAGGAAGCGCACCTCGCCGGTGAGCTGCATCGCCTTCTTGTCGGCAAGCCACCTGATCGCGGGCTTCTCGTCCGGGGGATTGTCTCCGGACGCGCCGGGCCTTGCGGGCGCCTTCGCGGCGGCGACGACGGGCACGAAGTCGGCGATCTGGCTCTCGGTCGCGAAGTCGTAGACCAGGTGCACGACGCCGGTGCGCGGCGACTTCACGGACTGCGCGCGGAAGAAGTTGTCGAGCGGCCCGCCGGCGAGGAACCGCGCCCTGTCCGCGACGAACCAGGCCTTGAGCGCCGCCGCGATGTCCGGGTGGGGGCTCTGCCAGGCGAGGAGGAGCAGCAGCGCCTCGCGCGCCGCGAATCCCAGGGCATCGAGCGGCGGAGTCTTCGCCGCGGCCAGCTCCTCGCGGAAGCTCTTGAGCGACTCGTGGCGCACGCCGAGCCACAACCCGCCGAGCGCGGACACGTGCCGCTCGCCGGCGGCGCGGGCGCCGGCGGAAAGGTCGTTCGCGAGGAGGAGCGGCACCGCCGAGTCCGCGCCCGCGCGCAGGAGGCACATGAGGCCGAGCGGCGCCTTGAGGTTCGCATCGCCGAGAAGCGCGAGGAGCGCATCGGGCGCCAGGTCGAAGACGCAGCGCATGTCCTTGCGCCGCTTGCCCTCGGCCTCCTCGAAGCTCAGGCGGTCGCGCGCGAGGCCCGTCAGGCGGAACCGGCCCTCGGTCGGGCCGCCGAGCGGATCGGAAAGAAACGACAGGGCGATCGTCTTCCTGGCCTTGACGGCCGCGTCGATGGACCTGGCGAGCTGCTGCCAGGCGCTTGCCGCCGCGTCCACATCGGCCCTGAGCGGCGCGTACATCGCCTCGGACTGGGGCCGCTCCGCGACGAACTCATCGATTGCCTTGGCCGCGGCCGCGAAGTCGAGCGCGGCCACGCGCCCCATGACGTCGCGCGTCGCGAGGTCGAGGTTCTGCAGGGCGGCAGAGCGCCGTTCCTGCGCGCGCGCGACGGATCGCGCCAGCTCGTCGATGCGGGCGCTCTCGGAGGCGGGGAGCTTGGCGCGAAGGTCCTCGGCCTCGGCGCGGGCGTCATCGAACCGGCCGGCGTCGCACAGCGCCGTCATGCGGGCCTCGCACGCGGTGAGCTCGGCCTTGACCTTCGCGATGAGTTCCGCGCGCAGCCTGGCGCGCACGGCCGTGGCGGCGCTCGACGCAGGGAAGCTGTCCAGCGCGGCGGCGGCGCCCAGGAGGTCGTTCGCGCCGAGCAGGCGCTCGATGCGCGCCGCGTGCTCCTCGGCGGCGCGCGCGGCCCGTTCCTCCGCCTTGGCGAGCTCGAGCTCCTCGGCGCGCTGCCGCTCGCGCGCCGCAAGCAGCGGATCGGGGGCGATCACGGCCTTGGATGCGTCGACGATCTCGACGGACTTGGGCGGTTCCTTGGCCGCCGTGTCGCGCTCGGGGGTGCGCGCGTACTTGACTGCCAGGAGCACGCCTATGACGAGCAGAATGGCGACGGCGACGGCGGCGGCCTGGCCGGCGGGGGCCCGCTTCTTGTAGGACGCGGCGCGCGCGGCCGGGCTCTTGCGCGGCGCGGCGGCCGCCGGCGCGGGCGCGGGCGCGTTCATCGCGGCGTTCAGGGCCTCCTCGGCCTCCTGCGCGGTTGCGAAGCGGTTGGCGGGCGCCAGCGCGAGGAGCTTCCCCACGACCTGGGAGAGGCGCGGCGGCACCTCGGGGACGCGTTCCCTGAGGGGCGGCGCCTCCTGGGTGACCTTCTTGTTGAGGATCTCCTTCACGGTCGCGCCGTCGATCGGCGGCGCGCCGGCGATTGCGTGGTAGAGCGTCGCGCCGAGGGCGTACAGGTCGGCGCGGTGATCGAGCGCTTCGCCGCGCGCCTGCTCGGGCGCCATGTAGGCCGGCGAGCCGGCCGTCGTGCCCTCGCGCTGGACGCCGGGCTGCCGCAGGTCGAGCGCGATGCCCAGATCGCAGACCTTGACCTTGCCGTCCTGCGCGAAGAGCAGGTTCCCGGGCTTGATGTCGCGGTGCACGATTCCGTGCGCCTGGGCGAACGCGAGGGCCTTCAGTGCGTCGCAGGCGATGGGCACGGCCTCGCGGTAGGGGATCGGGCCGCGCGAGATCATGACGTCTTCGAGCGCCCCGCCCGGCAGGTACTCCATGGCGATGAAGTACGTGCTCCCGTCGCTGCCCGCGTCGTAGACCTGGACCACGTTGGGATGGTTGAGGCGGGCCGCCGCGCGGGCCTCCTGCATGAAGCGCGACACGAACTCGGGGTCCTTGGCGAGCGCGGTCGACAGGATCTTGAGCGCGACCTCGCGCTCGAGGGAGAGCTGGTGCGCGCGGTAGACCGTGCCCATGCCGCCCCGGCCGACGCGCGCCTTGAGGCGGTAGCCCTCCAGGTTCTTGCCGACCCAGGGATCGTCCTGCGTCGCGAGGAAGGAGAACACCGAGTCGCCGACGCGGACCATGTCGCCGGGAACCAGGACGGCCCTGGGGAGGACGGCGCCGTTGATCGCGGTGCCGTTGCTGCTGCCCGCATCCTCGACCGTCCAGACGCCCTTCTCGCCGCGCAGGATGCAGTGGACGCGCGAGACCATGGTGTCGAGCACCTTGATCTGGCAGGTCTGATCGCGGCCGATGCGGATGACGCCGCCCGCGGGAAGCGCGAACCGCTTGCCGCGCAGGTTGCCGCGCTCGAATACGATGATCGGCATGAGGCTGACCTCGCGTGGGGTCCTTGTCGTGTGCTACGCCGTTACGCACCGTACTGCCGGCGTCAAGTCATCCTGTAGTAAGGGCGTCTACTACATTCTACCCCTAGAACGCGGGCGGGTTTCGGTTTTCCACGCCCCGGGAGGCGCACGTCCCCGTCGCGGAGGAGGAGCGGCGGCCTGCCGCGGCCTACGGCCTTTCCTGCAGCCCGTGCAGCACGACCTCGGGCTGGTTTCTGAAATCGAGCGTGGCGGCCAGGCTCGTCATGACCTCGCCCGGGGCCCCATCGAGAACGCCCCCGAAGGTCACGAAATGGCCCGCGGGGGGGGATTCCTCGATGCCGACCCCGCCCGCCCCGGCGCCGGGCGCCACGTGGTGCCGGGCGGCGACCTCGGGGGTGGCGAGGCCGAGCGCGAGGCCGCCCCGGTTCCACTTGATGCCCCAGAAGGCGCCGGCCTCCTCGACCTGGGCGGGCACGCCCGCGGCCTGCGTTCCGACCGGGCCGGTCGCGCCGGTCGAGAAGAGGTAGGTCCCCGGCGCCGGGCCGTCGGCCGCGAAGTTGGCGGGGTCGTCGAAATCCCAGTAGTGGCCCGCGGGCTCGCTCAGGACGACCTCGATCCAGGACGCGCCGGCGAAGAGGCTGATCGTCTTCACGAGGCCCGAGTTGGGTTCCACGCAGTCGTAGCGGACGAGCGCGGGCCCCTGCGCCCTCGGCACGAGTTCGTGCCGCGCGGTGCGATAGCCGAACGCCATGTCGGCGAAACCGGCCCAGCCGGTCGTGCCGGGCATGGTGATGTCGCGGTTCGAGGCGGCCTTGACCTGCCAGACGTAGACGTGGCCGCCCTCGGGGGCGAGGAGCAGCTT
>DHGK01000402.1:2799-24859 GCA_002402755.1 Planctomycetes bacterium UBA4800 | reverse complement strand
TACGAGGCTCCGTGTCAAGTGCGGCGGTCTCTCTCCGTGTTCTTCTCTGTGCTCTCGGTGACTCTGTGGTTTCTTTTCCGTCAGATGACACGTGGTTGTACACCCGAACACGGCGAGAAAACCGTGAACGGTTACCCGTCGCGTTCCGCGCGAACGCCCCCGGTTCAAGGGGTTTCGCGGGGGCGCAGCAGCACGATCCGCCGCGGGCCGCCCGAGACGCCGGGCGCGTCCAGCGGCTCGTAGCGCGCCGCGAGCGCGGCGAACCATCGGCATTCCGGGCCGCAGCGGTCGCGCTCGATGACCGCCAGGGCGTACGGGGGCGCGGGATCGCGCAGCTCCGGCAGGGTCTCGTTCCTGTCGCGGAGCTCCCTGCCCTCGCGGTCGGCGTAGAAGAGCACGAAGGGCGATGTGGTCAGGACTCGATCCGAAGGCCGCGTGTGCGCGCGCACCCACGACGCGACGTCGAGGAGCGGAATGCGGCTGGCGTGCTGCGCCGCAAGGTCGCGCGGCAGGAACGAGATCGCGAGCGCCGCGGCGAGCACGGCGGCGGCGCGGGCGTCCGTCACGGCGGCGGCGGCGCGGGGAGCGATCGCCGCCGCGCCCCGCGCGAGCGCGCGGCCGAGCGACAGGACGCCGGCCGCGATCCACGGCATGGCCAGCGCCGTGCTGATCATCACGTGGCGCGGGCCGATGTAGCCCGCGATGAGGACGAGCGCCGCGAGCATCGCGAGATGCATGCCGGCGAGCGCCGCGATGATGCGCGCGCCGGCCGCATCGGCGTACGCCGGGCGGCCGCGTACGAAGGCCGCGATGAGGGGAAGGAGGAGCACATAGCGGAAGCCATCGGCGGCGTGCGTGTGCAGGAGGTCGGGGATCCCGTGCGCGATGCGGCCCCGCACGTCTCCGTGCCCGGCGCGCCGAGCCGCATCGCCGCCGGGATCGTCCGCGGACCCGAGATGCGCGGCGACGAACGCGCCGACATCCTTCTTGCCCGTGAGCGTCCCCTTGACGGCGACGTACGGCGCGACGAGCGCGCCCAGCGCCGCGGCCGCGGCGCACAGGCCCGCGGCCGCGAAGCGGCGCGTGGGCGCGCGGCACAGCGCCGCCGCGAGCAGGGCCGCGGCGACGATGGCCGCGCCAAGCCCCTCGGGCCTGACGAGATACGCGCCGCCGCTCGCGAGCGCCGCGCCGATGATCCACGGGACGCTTCTGCGGGCGAACGCCTCCGTGAGGCACCATGCGGCGGCCAGGTACAGCGCCAGGCAGGGCGTGTCGCTCAGCGCGTCCGCCGCGTTGCGCCTGAAGAGGGGCAGCGTCGCGAACACGATGACGGCGATGCGTGCGGCGGGCGCGCCGAAGACGCGGCGCGCGAGCAGCCACACGAGCCACGTGCTCGCAAGGCCGCCGATCCACGGAAACACCCGCGCGCCGAGCGCCCAGGCGCGGGGCGGGTCATCGCCCGCGGCCCATCCGAGGGCCCGTTGCCCCGCGAGGATCATGGCGGGATAGCCCGGGTGCTGATCCGCGGCGCGCACGGCCTGCGCGGGATCCTTCAGGAGATCCTTGGCGAGCGCGATGAAGACGAAGCCGTCCTTCTGGATGATGGGGGAGCGGAACGCCTGGATCGTCTGGAGCGCCGCGACCAGGAAGAGCGCGCCGGCGAGGAAGGCCGCGTCGCCCGTGCGCCTCACGGGCGCGGTTCCCACGGCCGCGCGCTGCCGCGCAGCCCGTCCATGAAGTCGGCGAGCGCGTCCTGCCAGGGACGCGGCGGCCGGCCCATCACCGCCGCGATCCTGTCCGTCGCGAGCGCGGAGTACGCCGGCCGCGTCACGGGGTCGCCGAGCTCGGCCGTCGTCGTCGGCAGCACCCGCGCCGTCTCCGCGAGGATGCCGATCTCCTGCCCGAGGCGCGCCGCGGCGGCCGCCAGGTCGTACCAACTGGCGATGCCCGCGTTCGCGAAGTGGTAGATGCCGGGCGGCGCCGCCGCGACGGCGAGCAGGGCGCCGGCGAGGTCGGCCGCGTAGCACGGCGTCCCGCGCTGGTCGGTCACGACCTTCATCTCGCCGCGCTGGGCGAGGATGCGCAGCGCGGTCAGGACGAAGTTCGCGCCGCGCGCGCCGTACAGCCAGGCCGTGCGCACGAGGCTCCAGGGGCAGGGCGCCTCGCGCAGGCGCCGCTCGCCCGCGAGCTTGCTCCGGCCGTAGGCGTTGATGGGGTTCGCGGGCGCGTCCTCGCGATAGGGCGCAGCGGCCGCGCCGTCGAACACGTAATCCGTGGAGACGTGGACGAGGAGCGCGTCCTTCGCGGCGGCCACCATGGCGAGGTTGCCGACCGCATCGCCGTTGACGCGCGTCGCGAGCGCCTCCTGCGTCTCGCAGGCGCGGACGTTCGTGAACGCCGCGCAGTTGATGATGGTCGCGATGCGATGCGGCCGCGCGAAGGCCTCCAGCGCCCGGACGTCGGTGATGTCGACCTCGGCATCGCTGGCGAGGTAGGGCTGCCCGCGGTCCGCGAGAAGCCGCGCGACCGCGCCGCCGAGCATGCCGTGCGCGCCGGTGATCCAGAACATGAAGGCTCCGGACGCCATTGTAGAAAGCGGCGGATGCAAAGGCAAGGCGGGTGCGGGGGAGGCCGGCACGCGCCGGCGCGCCCGGCGCGGCGCTCACGCGCTCTCGGCGATGAGCACCGGCGCGAAGTCGACGGCGTCGGCGCTCGCGAGCACGTAGCGGGCGCGGCCGCGCGCGCCCCGGAACGCGAGCGCGTGGGACTCGCCGTGGAGGTGGGCGAAGACGACCGCCTCGGGATCCGCGCGGTCGAGGATGTCGGTGAACACCGTGCGCTCCTGGCCGGCGAAGAGCGGCGGAAAATGCATGACGGCGATCAGGCGGCCGGGCGGCAGGGCGGCCGCGGCGCGGAACGCGAGTTCCAGGCGCGCGGCCTCGCGCGCGCAGAGGCGCTCGCGTCCGGCGTTCTCCTCCGCCGTCTTGTCGGGGGCGGGCAGCTCCCAGAGGCGCGTGCCCGCGATCACGAACGGCGGGACGCTGAGCGCGTCCGCGTGCAGGAACTCCACGCCGGGGCCGGCGGCCTGCGCCATCCTTGCGCGCGAGGTCCACCAGTAGTCGTGGTTGCCCTCGAGCATGATCTTGCGCGCCGCGGGCAGCGCGGCGAGCCACTCGAAGTCGGGCCGCGCCTCCCGGAGGCGCATGGCCCACGAGAAGTCGCCGAGCAGCAGCACCGTGTCCTCGGCGCCGACCCGCTCGCGCCAGTTCGCCGCGATCTTCTCCGGGTGCCCGTCCCATGCCTCGCCGAAGATGGCCATGGGCTTGTTGCGCTCGCTGGGAAGGTGGAGGTCGCCGAGGGCCCAGATCTTCATGCTACGTGGCGGTTTCGCCGCCCGAGGACTCGATGAACGGGGTGTCCTTGATGCAGCTCTCGAAGAGGAGGTCGGCATCTTCGCGCAGCCGCTGCGCCTCGCGGTCGTCCGGATTGCGCCCGCAGTACGCCGCGAACGCCTCGCGCGCGCGGCGCAGGCTGTCGAGCGCCGCCTTCCATTCCCTGGCGGCATCGCCCGTGCGCCGGCGGTAGCTGCGGATGTGCTCCTTGCCCGCGGCGAGCTGCGCGACCGCGAGCTTCCGGAGCTCCGCCTGGTCGCGCGGCAGGTCCTTGCCCGCCGCGGGCGCCGCCTGCCCCTTGCCCTGCTCGCGGCGCGCGACCTCGGGGCGCGCGTCCCCGCCCGCCTCGCGCGGCGCGATGCCGAGCTGCGTCCAGAGCGCGATGCCCTTCTCCCGCGCCTCGGGAAAGAAGCTCTCGAGCACGTACGGAAAGTCGGGCGACGCGAGGAGCTTCTCGACGAGGGCGTGGCCCTCGGCCGTGCAGCCGCCCGTCTTGGCGAGCACGGCCAGGGAGTACAGCTCGACGGCCCGCGCGCGTCCCGCCAGCTTCTCGGCCGCGTCCGCGCGCGCTCGGATGTGCGCCGCCGTCGTGTCGCGCCATGCCTGCGGCGAGACCTTCTTCTCGTCGGCGATCTGCGCCGCGGGCAGGAAGAACGCGCCGCCGAAAGTCGTCTCGACCATGAGGCCCTTCTCGGCGCGCTCGCGCACGCGCACGTACCGCGACGTCTCTCTTCCCTGCGGATCGCGCACGCGCACGGCCGCGAGATCGCCGCCGCGGGCGAAGCCGGACACCGCCACCTGGCTCGTGAGGAGGCCGCCGAGCTCGGCCGCCGCCATGTCCCTGGCATGGGCGGCGTTCTTCTCGGCGCCCTTCAGACGGGACCGCGCCGCGAGGAGGTGCATCACCGCGTCGCCGTACTCCATGGCCGCCGCGGCCTTGCGGTACGCGGCGAGGGGATCCTCGATGGGGGGCTTCTTGTCTTCGCGCTCCCCCGACGCGAGGCGCGGCGCGCCCCTCCCGGCCACGAGAAACGACGCGTCCGTGCGCCGGATGTATGCCAGGACCCGCGCCATGTCCTCGGCCTCCGCGCGCGGCGCGTGCGCGCCGAGGCACAGGCGGTCGCCGCGCAGGTACAGCGTGGCGCCGAGCACCTTGGCGACCTCCGCGAACATGCGGCCGGCGGTCGACTCGTGCGCGATCAGGACGAGCCACGCGTCCCCGGGAATCCCGTCGGTGGTGATCGAGAGGCCGAGGATCGTCTCCGTGATGGAGAGCAGCTCATCGAGCTTCACATCCCTGAGCGCGATGTCGACCGTGGTCTTGAGCTGCGCCACGAACGGCGCGTACCGGGCGGGGTAGAGCGGCCGGAAGTCCCACAGCTCGAGGATCGTCGCGGGCTCGGCGAGCGGCGCGCGCAGGAGGCGGCCGACCCACGTGACCTGCCAGCCGGGAGGCGTCTTCGCGAGCCGCTCGGCCAGGTCGAAGGGATACAGCGATTCGAGACGCCCGATGCGGCTGCGCCAGGGCCCGACGGCCAGGCGCGCGAACACGGGCTTGAGCGCGGGCTGCCAGCAGACGACCTGGATCGCGGCGGGCTCGGCGCCGGCGATCGCGGCCCGCACGGCGTGCTCCTCCGGCCGGATCTCGGCGAGCGCGGCCTCGAATGCGACGAAGCTGCCGGTGCGGCCTTCCGGATACGCGCCGAGCTCGATGGCCGGCGCCGGGATGCCGTCGAGGAGCTTGGCGGCGTCGGGGCCCGCATAGAGCGGCGCGCGCACCTCGCGGAAGACATCGATGCGCGCGAGCAGCCGCGCGTAGCGGCAGGCCCATCCGAGGAGCACGGCGGCGCGAATGCGCCAGTCGCCGGTGTCGAGCCACCACTTGGAGACCGCGGCGTCGAGGCGCGGGGGCAGCGGCGCCGGCAGCGCCGTGCCGCCCGGCAGGGGGAACGATTCCCACGCGGGCTTGAAGTGCGCGAGGAGGAAGAGCTCGCGCGAGCCGGCCTCGCGCAGGCGTTCTTCGACGCGCTGGGCCGCCCGGCGCAACTCGAGCGTCTTCAGCTCGGGCGTCTCGAGGACCGCGCACAACGTGCCGAGGAACGCGTCGAGCGCCGGATCCGCGATGCGCTGCGTCAGGCCCCGGCACTCGCCGCAGAACCTGGCGCCGAGGCCGCCGCACGCCGCGCACCGCACGCGGCCGGAGGAGCCCTCGCAGGCGGCGCAGGCGACGAAGCCCGGGGACTTGTTCGCGCGGCAGGCCGCGCACGCGGCGGGCTCGATGGGGCCGGCCTCGCGGGTGCGCCGCGCGGCATCGAGTGCGGCCTGACAGGCCGCGGCCCTGGGCAGGATCTCCTCCTCCTGGACGAGCGGGCCCGCGAGCTGCTTGCCCCGGTACTCGCGGATCGCCTCGGCGTAGCCCTGCTTGGCCTCGTCGTACCTGCCGGCCGCGAACGCGGCATCGGCCCCCGCGAGGAGCTCCCGCTGGCGGCGCGACGCATCGTCCTCGATCTTCTTGAGAAGCTCCCGCGCCCGGGCGTCGTCGTGCTTGGCGGCGTTGAGCCTGAGGCGCGGCAGGGCGAGCGCGGGCTTGCCGAGCGCGATCTCCATGCGCGCGAGGTTGAAGTTCGCATCGGCGAACGAGGGCGAGGGGCCCAGCTCGACGGCGCGGCGGTAGCACGTGCGCGCCCACTGGAGCTTGTCGCGCTCCTCGCACCACAGGCCGAGCCGGAGGAGGCCGGCGTGGTCGCCGGGGCGGAGCGCCTGGAGCTTGATGCGGTAGGCGTCCTCGTCGGGCACGTTCTTCCCGGCGGCGCCGAGGGCGGGGGCGGCGCAGAGCGCCAGCGCGCAGAGGACACAGCGAAGGATGCGTGCGAGCATGCGGAGGCCTCCTGGGGACCATCTTAACCGATGCGCGGGGGGAGAGCAGAGAGGCTGGAGGCTATAGCCTCTTGCGCGCCCCCGTCCAATGGCGCACAATCGAACGCTATTCGTCATCCGGCGCGAGCCCGCGCGCGGGCTCCATACGGTCTTGCGGAGGAGGCATTCCAATGAGTCGACTTGTCGGCAAGGTGGTGATCGCGCAGGGCGGCGGGCCGACCGCCGTGATCAACCAGAGCCTGGTCGGAGCGGTGGTCGAGGCCCGGAAGTTCCCGGAGATCACGCGCGTCTGGGGCGCCGTGCACGGCGTGCGCGGCATCATCGAGGAGAAGTTCGTCGATCTCAGCGAAGCGACGACGCACAATCTCGAGCTGGTGGCGCGCAGCCCCTCGGCCGCGCTCGGCTCGACGCGCGACAAGCCCGACGCCGACTACTGCCTGAAGATCTTCAACGTCTTCAAGCGGCGCGATGTGCACTACTTCTTCTACATCGGCGGCAACGACTCGGCCGACACGGTCAAGATCGTCAACGAGTTCGCCGCGAAGGAAGGCTACCAGCTCCGGGCCATCCACATTCCGAAGACCGTCGACAACGACCTCCCGGTCACCGACCACTGCCCCGGCTACGGCTCGGCGGCGCTCTTCGTGGCCTCGGCCTTCAGCGGCGCGAACGTCGACAACGTCGCGCTTCCCGGCGTCTACATCGGCGTCGTCATGGGACGCCACGCGGGGTGGCTCACCGGCGCGTCCTGCCTCGCGCGCAAGCACGAGAACGACGGCCCGCATCTGGTCTACCTCCCCGAGCGGCAGTTCTCGATCGACCAGTTCCTGGCCGATGTCGACGCGGCGTTCAAGAAGCACGCGCGCTGCCTGGTCGCCGTGTCCGAGGGCGTGTGGGGCGAGAAGGATGCCAAGGGCAAGAAGGTCCCGCTCGCCGCGGCGCTCATGCGCAAGTTCGGCAGGGAGCCGCAGGTCGACGCCCACGGCAACGTGCAGCTCTCGGGCGGCGCGCTCGCGGACGAGCTGGCCGACGCGGTCGGGAAGCAGCTCAAGATCAAGCGCGTGCGGTCGGACACGTTCGGCTATCTCCAGCGCTCGTTCCCGGGCGTCGTGTCGCCGACCGATGCCCGCGAGGCGCGCGAGGTGGGCGAGAAGGCCGCCCAGTACGCGTGCTGGCACGATGTCGACGGCTCGATCGTGATCAGGCGGACGGGCGACTATGCCGTCAAGTACGAGCTGGCGCCGCTGGCGGACATCGCGGCCAAGACCAGGGTCGTGCCGCCGGAGTACATCAACGCCGAGGGCAACGGCATGACGGACGCCTTTCGCGCCTACGTGCGGCCGCTCGCCGGCGAGCTGCCGTACGTCGAGCGGCTGTGGGCGCCGCCGGCGACGCTGTAGGACGGACCTTCCGGCCCGCGACGGCTACCCGCGCTCCAGCTCCGTGTGCTCCTCGAAGTACTCCGAGGGAATCTCGTCATCGGACGGCGGCGGCACGTACCCCTCGGCGCTCGCGCGGGTCTTCTCCTTCTCGTAGGCGCTTATGACGCAGTCCTGGATCTTGCGGCGGCACTCCGGCGTGATGGGGTGGGCGATGTCGACGTGGAGCCGCGACTGCTCGGCGGGGCCGGGCTTCAGGCGCATCCTGAGGCGGTTGCCGCACTCGCTGCAGAACTTCGCCTGGTAGGAGTTCTTGACGCCGCACCGCGGGCAGCGGCGCTGGCCCTTGCGGCTCGGCATGGCGACGAAGAGGCCCTTGTCGCCGATGATGATGCGCAGGTCCCGGACGACGAACTCGTTGTCGATCGTCATGGTGCAGTACCCGCAGAGCCGCTCGTTGACCCCGTCCGCAAGCCTCACCCGCACGTTCGTGATTTCCACTGCCGCCCTCCTTTCGGCGCCTTACCCCCAGGCCGGCAGATTCTCGGCGATCCTCACCTCCACCATGCCCGCGAGGGCCTCTGCGACGAGAGCGTCGCGGCCGTCGTCGGCGCGGTCCGGTACCAGCGCGAAAAGACACGCACCGCTTCCTGTCACGTGCGCATCCACTCCAACCTCCCGGGCTTTCCTCATGATCCGCGCGAGCTCCGGCCGCAGGTCGGCCGCCGGCTGCTCGAGCCGATTGAAGAAAAGCGCCCCGTTACGGATGCGTTCTTCAACGGACCCTGGGGTTATCGTACCGACGCTTCGCGGGGAAGTCAAAGGAAAATTAAGATTCGAATAGACTTCGGCCGTGCTGCAGCCGAACGGGGGCACCAGCACCAGGTAGCGGCGGGGGGCGCCGCTGCCGAGCGGGTCGACGATCTCGCCGCGGCCGCGGCAGCGCGCCAGGCCGCCGTGGAGGAAGAACGGCACGTCCGAGCCCAGCGCGCAGGCGATGCGGAACTGCGCCTCGCGGGGAAGAGGCGCGGCGTATAGCTCCATGAGGGCGCGGAGCGCGCCGATGCCGTTGGCGCTGCCGCCGCCCAGGCCGCCGCCGATCGGGACGCGCTTCCGGAGGTGCATGCGCGCGCGGGGGGGGAAACCGGCGGCCTCGAAGAACCGCTCGGCGGCCCGGACGATTATGTTGCGCCGATCGGTGGGCACGGCCGGATCGTCGCAGGTGAGGACGATGCCGTCCGAGTCGCGCGACACGGCCAGCGTGTCGCAGAGGTCGATGGCCTCCATGATCATGTCGAGGTCGTGGTAGCCGTCCGCGCGCTTGCCGACGACCTCCAGGAAGAGGTTGAGCTTGCACGGCGTGCGCACGGCGACCGCATCGGGGCCGCGGCGGACGACCTGCATGGGGGGCGGCTCAGGGTTCGAGGAGCACATTGTCGATCAACCGTGCCTTGCCGAACCGCACCGCGGCGGCGAGGACCGCCCGGCCGGCGATGCGCTCTTCATCGCGGAATTCCCGCAGCGACTCGGCGTCCGCCGCGGCGACGTACTCGATCGCCGCCGGCGGCTCGGCGGCGATGACGAGCCTGCACGCGCCCGTGAGGGCGCCCGCCTCCCGCTCGCCCGCGGCGAACAGCGCCAGGGCCGCGCGCAGCCCGCGGAAGATGCACGGCGCGGCGGCGCGCTCCTCGGGCGACAGGTACGCGTTGCGCGAGCTCATGGCCAGGCCGTCGGGTTCGCGCACCGTGGGCAGGACGGCGATCTCGGCCGGAATGTCCAGATCCGCGGCCATGCGGCGGATGACCGCCGCCTGCTGGTAGTCCTTCTGGCCGAAGTACGCACGGTGGGGGAACGCGCGGAGGAGCAGCTTCGCGACGACGGTGCACACGCCCTCGAAGTGGCCGGGGCGCGCGCGCCCGCACAGCGTCTCGGTGAGCTCCCTGACCCTGACCTCGGTGCGGAACCCCGGGGGGTAGAAGTCCTCCGGAACGCCGTGGTACAGGAGGTCGACGCCGGCCTCCTCGCACATGGCCTTGTCGCGCTCGAAGGGGCGCGGGTAGGCGGCGAAGTCCTCGTGCGGTCCGAACTGGAGCGGGTTCACGAAGATGCTCGCGATGACGCGGTCGCACTCCGCGCGCGCCGCGCGCACGAGCGAGACGTGGCCCTCGTGGAGCGCTCCCATGGTCGGAACGAACCCGATGCGGAGCCCCGCGGCTCGGCACGCGAGGCTCCATGCCTGCACGGCGGCGGCGTCATTTCTGATCAACAACGTGCGCCGCCTTTCGTGCGCGCAGGCGCTCCGCGAGGTGCTGCGCGGGCGAGGAGAGCAGGTACACGAGAAAGACGACCGGCAGCGTGACCTCGGGGAGCGCCACCAGGAGCACCAGGCCGAACGTCACGTAGGCGAAGGCGTCGAACGTGCGCCGCGACAGGAAGCGGCTGACGATGTGCGTGTAGCGCAGGCGGTTGCTCACCATCGTGTACCCCAGGACGAGCGCCAGCACGGGCAGGATGCCGGGAATCGCGTTCGCGTACGCCTGGAGCGGCTCCTTCCAGCCGGCGGGCAGCCACTTGACGAGCTCGGGCTGCTTGAAGCTCTTGAGGTAGAAGTAGAACACGGTCAGCGATGCGACCAGCCCGGCCGCGCCCGGCGAGGGGATGCCCTTGAAGCACAGGTGCGCCGATTCGTCGGGCACGTTCTCGACCGTGAAGCGCGCGAGCCTGAGCACCGCGCCGAGGAAGTAGGCGATGCAGAAACACCACAGCACCCAGTTCGGGAGATGCCAGGGCCAGGCGTCGGGCAGCCGGTGCATCTGGAGGACGATGATCGCCGGCGCCGCGCCGAACGTGATCATGTCGGCCAGCGTGTCGAGCTGGGCCCCGAGCTCGGACGTCGTGCCCGTGGACCGCGCGACGCGGCCGTCGAGCATGTCGAAGACCATGCCCAGGAAGATCAGCCAGGCCGCCCACTTGAGCTCCACCGGCAGCCCCTCGGCGGCGCGCGGACCGGTCGCGATCAGCGCGATGGCGATGAATCCGCACACCGCATTGCCGACCGTCAGAAGATTCGCGATCATACGCAGCCTCCGGGGTGCCGCACGCCGATCCGCGCACCCGCGGCGGCGAACCGCACGTGCGCCCGCGCGGCGGACGTTTCCATGGGGAAAACCGTAGCACAGGGAGGGCGGGGCGGTCAAGATGCTGGGCGACGGCGCGCCCGCCCGTCGCACGCCGTCAGACGATCGCCGCCAGGTCCCGCAGGTCCCCGATGATCGCGGCCGCCTTCGCGGACGGCTCGGGCGCCGGCGTTCCCGGCCCCGCATCGGCCGTGCACAGGACCGCGGCGCATCCCAGCGCCGCGGCCGGCAGGATGTCCTTTTCCGGGTTGTTGCCGGCGACAACCGTCTCGCCGGGCGTGATGCCGTACGCGGTCCCGAGCGCATCCAGGGCGGCGCCCGCAAGGCGCGGCGAGGGCTTGGCCTCCTTCAGGCGGTACGACCACACGCAGAGCGCGGGGTCGAAGCAGCCGCGCACGCGGCTGCCGCCGAGCAGCGCCTCGAGCGCAAGGGGCGTGTAGAACTGCGCGTTCGAGACGATGCCGAGCCTGATGCCCCTTCCGGCCAGATCCTCGAGCAGCTCCGCGAGCCCCGGCACGGGCCAGGCGGGGTTGACCCGGCACTCGTACTCGATCGCGAACCGGGCGATGCCGCCCTCGTCCGGCAGGCGCGGAAAGAGGCCCTCGGCGTGGAGCCGCGCGAGGACGCCGCGCCACACCGCGCGTATGTCGATCTCGGGGAAGGCGATGCCGCGCGCCCGGCACTCGCGGTGCTCGTCCTCGATCCCCGCGCGGAGAAGCTCGGCGCTTCGCGGCGCGGCCTCGGGCGCCGCGGCGAGCTCCATCGCGGCGCACGCCTCGGCGAATGCGCGCCCGTCGGCGCGCGTGCCGTCGAACGCGCACGCGAGCATCGTGTTGTAGACGTCGAAGAGCACCGCGCGGATGCCCGGGATGCGCGCGCCGCGGGCCGCAACGGGCGCGGGGACGGGACGCCGCGGCGCGCTGAGCGCCCGGATGCGCTCGATGAGCGCGCGCGCACGCCCCGGGTCCTGGTCCTCGGCCCACACGGTCAGAACCTCGACAGGAACAGGCGCTCGGGGGCGAGGAAGCCGTCGAGCAGGGCGCCGGCGTCTAGGGCCTCGATGCCCCCGGGGCTCTCGGCCGCCGCCGCGCGGTAGATCGCCTCGAGCGCGCGGCCGTAGGCGGGAATGCTGAACCGCTCGGCGATGCGCGCGCGATTGCGCGCGACGACGCCGGCGCCGGCGATCCGCAGCTCGCGCGGCCGGAAGGCCTCCGCCGCCGCCGGGCAGGACGCGACCCTGCGGACGACGGCCGCCTGGGCCGCCTGGTCGAGCCTGCCGAAGTCGGCCATGTCGTTCGCAACGATCGCCCGGTGCGCGCGCGCGGCCGCATCGGCGGGAGGCGTGCGCTTGTACGCGGCGTACGTCGCGCGAAGCGCCGCCTCGATCGCCCCGCGGAGCTTCCCGGCGTCGACCCAGTCCGCGGGAATTTCCAGGCGTTCGTACAGGCCGTCGAGCGCGATGCCCTCCTGCGCGAAATCCGCGGTGATCTCCGGCAGATTGCGTCCCGCGACAGGCCTGCCCGCGAGCCAGGGCTCGAGGAACGCGAGGCCGAATCCCTCGGCCACGCTCGTCGTCACGGCGCACGCGCAGGTTCCGACCAGGCGGCGCAGGGTCGCGCCCGGCCGCGCGCCGAGCTCGAACTGGACGGGAAGCCGGAGCTCGCGGGCGAGCGCCGTCCAGCGGGCGTAGGGCGCGGCTTCCGCCGGGCTGGCCGGCGCGAGCGTCACGCCGAAGCGTTCGCCGCGCCGCGCCGCCGCGGCCCAGAGGAGAAACTCGCCGAGGTTCTTCCGGCGGATCGCGCGTGTGGGATAGAGGAACGTGAGCCCTTCTCCGGCGGCCGGCCCCTCGGGCTCCGAAGGCTCCTCGACGCTGACCGGATTGGGCAGGAGATGCACGCGCGCGGCGCCGGCGCCCGCGCCGAGCAGCAGATCGCGGTCCCTTCTGTTGAGCACCGCGTAGTGGACGTGGGGGGCCCGGGGATACAGGCGGCCGGCGAGCGCCGTCGCGCCGCCATCGCCGGCGTCGCGACGCAGCGCGCGGTAGTTCTCGGCGCGGCCGTCCTCGGGGAAGTCGTGGATCTGGAGGAGGACGCGGGCTCCGCCGGCGATCATGCGCGCGAGCGCGCGCGGCAGCGCGCAGTTCTTCCCGAGCGAGTGATTGTGGACGTGCCAGACGTCGGGGGCGGCTTCGAGGGCCCCGCGCGCCGCATCGGCAAGCGCGGCGGCGAGGCGCTCGGGCGGCGGGGCCGGCGCCGCCCGCGTCGCGTACCCGAGGCCGGGCACGACCACAACGGGGGCCTCGATTCCCGCGCGCGCATCGGGCGGCGCGCCGGCCAGCACGGCGACGCGGACATCGCGCCCCGCGAGCGCGCGCACGGCGCCGGCGATCACCTGCGTCACGCCGCCCGGGCGGAGGTGGTAGTGGAGGATCGCGACCCTGAGCGGCGCGGTCACGGCTCGCGACCGAACTTCTTCCGGTACGCCGGCAGCGTGATCATCGGCGGGCGCTCCTCCTCGATGATCTTGGAGTCCAGCTCCTCGTACGCGTTGTCGTGGGCCTGGAACTGGCGGATGACCGAGTTGAGCTGCGGCAGCCCCCGGATGACGCCGAGGTCCTCGCACCGCGACAGGAAGGTGTGCAGGATGCCGAACGACATGCGCCCCAGCGACTGCGTCGACTGGTTGCGATGGATGCGCTGGTCGAGGTCGGTCTGCGCGAGCGCCTCCAGCCCGAACATCCCGACGATGTCGATCAGGTGGGAAGTCTCGACGCCGTAGCCGATGGGGAAGGGAATGCTTTCGAGCACCGACCGGCGCGCGGCGTACTCGCCGGAGAGCGGCTGGATGATCGCGGTCAGCTCCGGGAAGAAGAGCGAGAACATGGGCCGGATGAGGATCTCGGTGACGCGGCCGCCGCCGGCAACGCGCACGCCCTTCGTGAGCGTGAGGGGGCGGTCGTAGAACGCCTTGACGTACATGACCTCCGGCTTGAGGAGCAGGGGCGCGAGCGTCCCGTACACGAAGCGCGCGTGTATGTTCTTGATGTCGGCGTCGATGTAGATGATTATGTCGCCGCCGAGCTGGTAGAGGGCCTTCCACAGGTTCTCGCCCTTGCCCTTCCGGAAGCCCTCCTCGGGGAGGATGTCGGCCGAGGCGTACACGTCGACGCCGAAGGAGCGCGCGACCTCGCAGGTCTTGTCCGTCGAGCCCGAGTCGATGACCGCGATCTCGTCAAGCAACGGGTAGCGCGTCATGAGCTCGGACTTGAAGATCACGATCTCCTTGCCGATCGTCTGCTCCTCGTTGAGCGCGGGAAGGCACAGGGAGATCCTGATGCCCTGGCGCTGCTTCTCCTCGACGAGCGTCTTGATGTCTGCGAACTGGGAGTGGTGGAACGTGTTGGTCCGGAGCCACTCCTTGATCCGCGCGGGGTCGGCGGCGGGCGACGGGGGTTTCCCTCCGGCGCCGAACGCGGGTCCGCGCGGGCGCTCACTGGGCATCGCAGTGGCCTCCGTCGATGGCGAGCAGGATGCCGGCGAGCTGCGCGAGCCCGTCGGCGAGCGACGCGATGACGACCGGCTGCTGGAGCTCGTCCAGATCGGTGCGCACGACGGGGGTGGCGCACCCGATCGTCAGGGCCGGGATCTTGCGCTCGACGAAGCACGCCATCGCGGACGTCGTGGGATACAGGATCGACTGGATGCCGAGGGTGCCCTGCACGGCCTTGGCCTGGCGCACGAGGGGGTGCGAGATGTCCATGCCGCCGGGCTGGCGGCGGGCGAACACGTCCATGTGGACCGAGACGCCGGAGTTCGCGGCGACGTCCTCGCCGATGTCCTCGAGCTGCTGGGCGATCTGGCCGAGCATCTCGGCCGACTCGCTGCGCACCTCGAAGCTCAGCACCGTCTGGCGCGCGATGTGCCCGTAGGTGAAGCCGCCCTTGAGCATGCCGAAGATGATGCTCGTCATGGGGCGGCGCGGCAGGGCGATCTTGTTGATGCGGTTGATGAGGTCGTTCATGGGGACGATCGAGCCGGTCGTCCCGAACTGCGCCCACTTGTAGTCGTCGGGCACGCGGGTCACGGCATCGACGAGCATCATGCCCAGGCAGGAGTAGTTCAGGCGCCCGAGCTGGACGCCCTTCAGGCACACGCCGTACTTGATCGGCAGGGGGGCGTTGCCGAGGAAGTAGCTCAGCCCCTCGAGATTGCAGCGCCCGAACATGCGGGCCGCGCCCATCAGGACCAGGTTGGACCTGAGCTTGATCCCCAGGCGGTCCAGCAGCAGGGGCAGCGACGCCATGGCGGCGAGCGCCAGGCTGTTGTCGCCGAGAAACGGCCCGACGACATCGGTCGTGCCGATCTCGACGTGCGCGTCCTCGGGCCGGTCCCCGAGGGAGTCCGCGTTGGTCGCGATCAGGATCGTGCGGGTTCCCTCGGTGCCGGGCAGGACGCCGAAGCCGCTGCCGCGGTCATCGATGGAGCACTGCTGGACGCCCGCCTCGTTGAAACGCTCCAGCAGCACGCGGATTCGCCGCTCCTCCCGGCCGGTGGGCGCGGGCGCCTCGGCGATGAGGACGAGGTTGGCAAGCACGACCTCGCGCATCGCGTCGGCGGCGGTCTTGAATTCCGGAATGTGCTGCAGGATCTGCTCCATGAACGAACGTCATCGCTCCGTGGCCGCAAAGGATGTCATTCACGCTGCAATCGCTCTTGCCAATCAGATCGGGACCCGATCGGGACTTTAGTTTAACCGATGTCCGCGGGCCTGAAAAGATCCGCGCGGCGGCCGCCGCGCGGTTTTCACGAACGTGGTCCGGTAACCATCGCGCCGGAGCGCGCACCCGACAGGCTGGACAGACGCGCGCCGGCGGGCCATTATTGTCAAGGAGCGCCCGCGCGCCCGTCGTACGAGGCCTCTGCGCGCGGATTCCGTCGCCATGGCTGAAAACATAGGTTTCATATCGACCCGGTTCGCGGGAACGGACGGCGTCTCGCTGGAGGCCGGCAAGTGGGCCGACGTCCTCGAGGCCGAGGGGCACGCGTGCTTCTGGTACGCGGGCAAGACCGACTGCGATCCGGCGCGGGCCATGTGCGTTCCCGAGGCGTTCTTCCATCACCCCGAGAACGAGTGGATCAGCGACCGCATCTGGGGCAAGACCGCGCGCCCGCCGCTGGTGACCCGGCGCATCAAGGTCCTGGCCGAGTACCTCAGGCGCACGCTCTACGAGTTTCAGGAGCGCTTCGACCTGCGGATCATCGTGCTGGAGAACGTGCTCGCGATTCCCATGCACGTGCCGCTCGGGCTCGCGATCGCGGAGTTCCTGGCCGAGACGCACGTGCCGGCGATCGGCCACCACCACGACTTCTACTGGGAGCGCACGCGCTATTCCGTCAGCGCCGTCAACGACTACCTGGACATGGCGTTCCCCTCGCGGGACCACGACCTCAGGCACGTCGTCATCAACGAGACCGCGCAGGAAGAGCTCGGCCGGCGCAAGGGCGTCGCGTCGCTCGTCGTGCCCAACGTCGCCGACTTCGAGCATCCGCCGGCGCCGCCGGACGCCTACGCGTCGGATGTGCGCGCCGAGATCGGCCTCGCGCCGGACGACAAGCTGATCCTCCAGCCCACCAGGATCGTGCCGCGCAAGGGCATCCAGTACGCGATCGCGCTCCTGCAGATGCTCGGCAACCCGCGCTACAAGCTCGTCGTCGCCCACGAGGCCGGCGATGAAGGCATGGAGTACCGGGACGTTCTGGCCGCCGAGGCCAAGCGCATGGGCGTCGATCTGCGCTTCTTCAGCACGCGCGTGACCGAGACGCGCCAGACGACGTTCGACGGCAAGAAGACGTACACGCTGTGGGACATCTACCCGCACGCCGACTTCGTGACCTACCCCAGCCTCTACGAGGGGTTCGGGAACGCCTTCCTGGAGGCCATCTACTTCAAGAAGCCGCTGCTCGTGAACCGCTACGGGGTCTTCGCGCGCGACATCGAGCCCCGGGGGTTCAGGGTGCCGATCATGGAGGGGTTCCTCTCCCAGGACGTCGTCGCCGAGGTCAGGCGGCTGATCGATGACGAGGACTACCGCAGGGAGACGGTGGAGCACAACTACGCGGTCGCGGCGCGCCACTACGGCTACGGCGTGCTCAGAGCGCGGCTGAACCTGCTGCTCGCGCACATCCGCGGCCTTCCGGAGCTCGTCTGATGAACCCGTACTTCGCAAGCCAGGTCATGCGCCGCCTCGCGGGGAGGTTCCGGCGCCTCTACGGCGACGAGGCCGAGCGCTGCCTCGCGCGGCTTGCCATGCTCGTCGGGCGCTACGGCATCGAGGCGGACCTCGCCGCCGAACCGCGGCCGCCGTGGGACCACAGGACGGCGCTCATCATAACGTACGGCGACATGCTGCACGGCCCGGCGGAGAAGCCGCTGGCGACGCTCAAGCGGTTTCTCGACACGCATCTCGCGGGCCTGGTGAGCCACGTCCACCTGCTGCCGTTCTTCCCGTACTCGTCCGATGACGGCTTCTCCGTGATCCACTACCGCAAGGTGAATCCGGACCTCGGCTCGTGGCAGGATGTCGAGGCCCTCGGCGAGCGGTTCGGGCTCGCGGCGGACCTCGTGCTCAACCACGTGTCGCGGCAGAGCAAGTGGTTCGGCGACTACGCGCACGGCATCGCCCCGGCGCGGCACTACTTCATCGAGGCCGACCCCGCGGCGGATCTGGGCGCGGTCGCGCGGCCGCGGAGCAGCCCGCTGCTGACGCAGGTGGCGACGCGGGGGGGGCCGCGGTACGTGTGGACGACGTTCAGCGCCGACCAGATCGACCTGAACTACGCCAACCCCGACGTCCTCTTCGAGATCCTGGACATCCTGCTCCTGTACATTTCCAAGGGCGCGCGCATCATCCGCCTGGATGCGGTCGCCTACCTCTGGAAGAAGCCCGGCACGCGCTGCCTGCATCTCCCCGAGACCCACGAGATCGTGAAGGTCCTGCGCGACGTGCTGGCGCTCGTCGCGCCGCACGTGCTGCTCCTGACCGAGACCAACGTCCCGCACGCCGAGAACGTGAGCTACTTCGGCGAGGGCGACGAGGCGCACATGGTGTACCAGTTCGCCCTGCCGCCGCTCATCCTGCACGCGTTCCTGTCCGGCTCGACGGAAGCGCTCCGCGCGTGGGGGGCGGGGCTCGCCGATCCTCCGCCCGGCTGCACCGTCCTCAACTTCACGGCATCGCACGACGGCATCGGGCTGCGGCCGATCGAGGGGCTCATCGACGAGGCGGCCCTGGCGTGGCTCATCGCCCGGATCCAGGACTCGGGCGGCCGCGTGTCGATGGGCAAGGGACCGGGCGGGGCGCTCCGGCCCTACGAGATCAACGCGACCTGGCTGGATGCCTTGAACGGCGCCGAGCGTCCCGCGGACGTTCAGTGCCGGCGGTTCCTGAGCTCGCAGGCGGTGATGCTGGGCCTGCGGGGCGTGCCGGCGATCTACTTCAACAGCCTTTTCGGCGCCCGCAACGACCACGCGCTTGCCGAGAAGACCGGGCTGGCGCGCTCGCTCAACCGCACCAAGTGGGACGTGGCGACCCTGGAGCGCCTGATCAACGACCCGCTGGCGTGCGAACGCCTCATCTGGGAAGGTTACCGCGGCCTGCTCAGGGTCCGCGCCGCGCATCCGGCCTTTCACCCCGACGGCCGGCAGACCTTTCTGGACGCGGGCGATGGCGTGCTCGCGTTCACGCGCGAGGCGCCGTCCGGGGACGAGCGGATGCTGTGCGCGACGAACGTCGGGGCCGTCGAACGCGGCCTGGGGGCGGAGCTGCTTGCCGGCTGCGGGCTTGCTCCGGGAAGCGGGGCCGACTGCATCGCGGACATGCCGCTTCAGTGGCGCGGCGACGCGCTCGTGCTCGAGCCCTTTCAGACGCTCTGGATCGCGCTCCCGTGACGGGGGCCTTCGTCCCCCGGATTCCTCTTGACTTCCGGGCGCGGCCGTCTCAAGATTTGCGGATCAACTGCCGATAATGTACCCGAGACCGCGGGTTGCGCGCGGTCCTCGGCGCGGGGCCGCGTGCCCCGAAAGGAGCGATACGGCGTGCGTGCCTTGAAGAGCGCGGATCTGTACTTCGTCGCCGGGAGCTTCTGCCTGTGCGTGGCGCTCTTCTCGTGGCTCGTCATGCCCAAGGTGCAGGAGAACAGGGCGGCGCGCGCCCGCCTGCACCGGATCGTCGCCGAGACCAAGGAACTCGTCGGGAGCACGCGGCGCATGGAGCAGTTGACCGAGGCGCTGGCCCAGGGAGACCCCTTCATCACGAAGCACATGCACCGCGCGTACCTCGAGGAGCAGGATCTGCCGTGGCCGCACGACGAGGCGGCGGACGCGGACGGCGCCGAGGCGCCGGCAGCGGGACAACGCTGACGCGACGAGCGGCCCGCGCGCGGGCGTTCAGCTCTTCGCGGGGGGCGCCGCCGGGCTCAGTCCCTTCGGACCCTTGCCCGGAATGACCGGCAGATAGATCACCTTATCCACGGACAGCCTGGCGCCGTCGAGGCCCGGGTTTGCCGCGAGAATCTCCTTGTAGAGCGTCCCATCGCCGTAGAACGAGAGGGCGAGATTCCAGAGCTTGTCGCCCGGCTTGATCGTGTACGCGACGGTGTTCGCGGGCGGCGGCGGGGGCACGGCCGCCGGAGTCGCCGGCAGCGGCGGTATGCGCAGGTGATAGCCCTCGGGAAGCATGCGGCCGTCGGGCGGCAGGCCGGGGTTCGCCTTGACGATCTCCTGCCACTTGGTGCCGTCCTGGAAGAACCGTACGGCAAGCACCCAGAGCGTGTCGTCCTTCTGCGTCACGTAGGTCGTGTAGTCGGGCTTTGCGAGGTCCACGGCGGCCGTACCGGCGGCAGGCGCGGCGCCGGGCATGCCGAGCACCGAATCGCCGGTCTTCGGGGCGCCCGGCACGCTGCCGCCCGCGAGCGTATCGGGCGCGGGAGTCCGCGCGTCCGGCGCCGTCGCGGGAGGTCTCTTCTTCTCGAGCTCCTGCAGATACGCCGCGGGGTCGAGAAGCGGCGTCGTTGTGCTCGCATCGCCGGTCTTGACATTCGCGTCCGTCGTGCCCGCGGCCGGCGGAGGTGCGGCCGGCGGCGGAGCGCCGGCGCCGGCGGCGAGCGCGGGCGGCGACTTCGCGGCGTCGCCCGGAGACGGGAGAGGCGCGGGCGCGGTTCCTCCCGGCGCGGGTTCGGTCTTCGGCCCCGGATCGATCTTCGGCGCCGGATTGATCTTCGGCGCCGGATTGATCTTCGGCGCCGGATCGCTCGACGTTCCGGCTCCGACCGCGGGCGGCGGCGGCAGCTTCTTGTCGCCTTGCCCGAGCGCCGTCTTCATCGACAGCGACGACGGCTTGATGCTGCTCTTGATGCGGCTCTTCGCGTCGACCGGATTCTTGCCGGCGTCCGCGCTCGCCGTTTGGGTCGGCTTGGCGCCGGCCTGGGGGGATCGGTCGCCGCCGGTGAACACGATCAGCACGACGGCGCCGAGCACTACGAGCACCAGCGCTACACCGAGAGTTGTGGCGGTCTTGCCCATGCGCGCTCCTCCTCACTTCTGAGCTCTCACTCTTGACGGACCGGACGCCGGACACGTTCGCACGGGCCGTGCGCGCCGCGCCGGAATTCCGCCGGGGGAATATGATATACCGCCTGCCCCCGAAACGCGAGAGGTTTTTCGAGGATTTTATCGGCCCTTGGCGCGTGCGCGGCCCGCGGCCGCGGACCGGAAAAAGCGCCGGGGCCCCGGCGCGCGGTCAGGCGCATCGTCGCCGGGCCGCGTCCGGTGAGGACGGAAGGACGATGCCGCGAAGACACCAAGGGCCGGCGCCGGACCGCCGCGCGCTCGGGATGCGGCGAGGCCCGTTCGTGCCTTCGCGGTTTCCTCTTCCCTGTTACGCCGGGCGGTGCGCCGCCATGGCCTCCTGCACGCGCTCCTCGTGCTTGCGCGCCTTGCGGCGGCGCATGTAGATCGTGACGGGGCCGGCGATGAAGATCGTCGAGTAGGTGCCGGATATGATGCCCGCCAGCATGCACGTCGTGAAGCTGCGCGCGCTCTCGCCGCCCCAGATGAGGAGCACGACCACGGTGATGAACACCGTGAACGTGGTCAGCACCGTGCGGCTCAGCGTCTGGTTGATGCTCGTGTTCACCAGCTCCGCGAACTCGGTCTTGCGGTCGCGGCCGAGGTTCTCGCGGATGCGGTCGAAGATGACGATCGTGTCGTTGAGCGAGAAGCCGATGAGCGTGAGCAGGCCCGCGATCACCTGCAGGTCGATCTTCACCGAGAAGAACGAGCCGAACAGGAAATCGATGAGCACCAGCGCGACGACGCCCACGATGATGTCGTGGAAGACGGCCGCGAGGGCCCCGACGCTGTAGGCCAGCTCGAAGCGGATGCCCAGGTAGAAGAGCACCGCCAGGAAGCTCATGAGGACCGCCATCATGGCCGAGCCCTGGAAATCGGCGGCCACCGCGCTGTCGACGAAGCTCACGCTCGGGATCGGTTCGGACACGAAGAACTGGTGGTAGTCCTCGTAGGCGGGAAGCATCATCTGGAGACGGTAGAAGTCGCTGCTGAAGAACGTGCGGAGCGCCGTCAGCACCTGGTCGCCGCTCGTGGGCGCGCCGGGTTCGCCGTACTTGACCGGCGCGGTCATGATCTCGTAGGTCCCGAAGGCGGGGGTCACCGTGTCCTCGATGAGCGTGACATCGGCGATCTCGAACTTTCCGATCGGCGTCCTGCCGGGCCTCGCGCCCGTCGCCTGCTGCTCGCCGGCGAGGTACTGGCCGAGCAGGCCCTTGATCTCCTGGGCGAAGCCGAGCTGCCTGGGCGAAGGCGGGGTTGTCTTCCTCGTCCCATCCGCCTTCGTTTCCTCGCGCAGCTCGGGGGCGCCCGTGTACATGTTCACCCGCAGGACGGCCACCTTCAGATCCGGGTTCAACGGGTGCGGCCTGTCCTCCGCAAGGGGGAACGCCGGCGGCGCCAGTTTTCCGGCCAGCGCCTTCTCCAGTGCGCGGCGATAACGATCCTCAACCTTCTGGGGCGCCGCGGCCGGGGCCGGCGCATCGGGCGCGGCGGCCTGCAGCGCGATGGGCAGCGGCGATGCGGGCTGCTCGCCCGGCGCCGCCGACGTCCCTGATGTGGTCGTCGCCGAAGCATCTTCCGCAGGCGCTTCCGGAGCCGGCGCGGGTGCGTCGGTCGCGGGCGCGTCGGGCGCGGGTGCGTCGGGCGC
>DHGK01000402.1:0-2790 GCA_002402755.1 Planctomycetes bacterium UBA4800 | reverse complement strand
GCGGGCGTTTCGGGTGCGGGCGTGACCGGCGCAGGCGCCGTCCCGGGAGCGGGCACGGCCGGCGCGACCGGCGCCGTCTCGGGCGGCGCGACAGGCGCGTTCAACGCCGGCGGCGCGGCAGGCGCCTCCGCCGGAACCGGCGGCAGCTCAGCCCGGGCCTGCTCGGTGGCTTCCGTGTACGGCACGCGCACGAGAAAACCGCGGTACTTGCCGTCGGGCGTGCCGAGGCTGGCCTGGACCTGCGCCTGGGCGAAGAGCTTCTCGCCGCTGTCGTCGATGTCGTCCAGGATCTTCCTGAAGTCGGTCAGATCGAGCGCCTCGCTGAGCGTCACGTTGATCTCCGTGCCGCCGCGGAAGTCGATGCCGACCGACTCCTTGCCGCGCCAGATGACGAACGCCGTGCCGAGCACGAGGAAGATCAGCGAGGCGGGCACGAAAATGCGCTGGAGGGCGATGAACGGCACCTTGGGATCCTTCAGGGCCTTGATCTCGCGCATCGAGAAATCCTTGAGAAGCCCGAGCTTGTGCAGCACGCTGATCGTCAGGCGGCTCAGGTAGATCGCGGTGACGAAGTTCGCGAGCAGTCCCGCGATCAGCGTGACCGCGAAGCCCTGAATCGGCCCCGTGCCCACCTGGAAGAGCACGACGCCCGTGATGATCGTGGTCAAGTTGGAGTCGAAGATCGCCCAGAAGGCGCGGTCGAAGCCCGCGGCCACGGCCTGATCGACTCCTTTCTCCTTGCGGAACTCCTCGCGCATGCGCTCGAAGATGAGGATGTTCGCGTCGACCGACATGCCGACCGTCAGCAGCAGGCCGGCGATGCCGGGGAAGCTCAGCGACTGCCTGAACATCGCCACGTACGCGAGCACGAAGAGCAGGTTGGTCAGGAGCGAGATATCGGCCACGAGGCCCAGCCCCTTGTAGTAGAAGGTCATGAAGGCGATCACCAGGATGAATCCCATGATGACGGCGAACTGCCCGTGCTCGATCTGGTCCTTGCCGAGGCGCGCGCCGATCGTCTGCTCCTGCATGAGGGTGGGGCTCGTGGGCATGCTGCCGACCGAGAGGATGTTGGCAAGGCCCGTCGCCTCGGCAATGCGGAAGCTGCCCGTGATGATGCCCCCGCCCTCGGAGAGATGCGCGCGAATGGTCGGCGCGCTCAGGACGACCTCGTCAAGCACGATCGCGAGGTTCTTGCCTATATTGTCCTTGGTGATGGCCGAGAGCTTCTGCGCGCCCGAAGCCTGGAACTCGAACGACACGGCGGGGGTCTGATCCTCGTGGTTGACCGAGCGCTTGGCGGACCTGATCAGGTTGCCCGGGATCCGCAGGTCGGGCTCGTTGTGCAGGATCCACCACCGCTGGACGACAAACGCGCCCGTGACGGGATCCACGACGCGCTCGTTGGACTTCTTGTCTTCCTCGTACTGGACGCAGGCGACGCGCGCGGGCTCCTTGGGCCTTTCGCCCGCGGCCTGCGGGCCGAGCTGGGCGACGCGCTGGTTCCAGGCCTCCATGTCGCGCCTGTACGCATCCCACTGCGCCTGGATCTCATCGACCTTCTCCTGGGCGGGCGGCTTGGCGACGAACTCGTCGTCGGCCAGGTGGAGGGTCAGGTTGCCGGCCTTGCTGATCTGGTCCTTGAGGGCCTTGATCTCATCGGGGGACACGGACGGGATCGCCACCTGGATGCGATCGTGCCCGACGCGGCGCACCTCGATCTCCTTCAGGCCGTACTTGTCGAGGCGCTGGTACACGACCTTCTTGACCTCGTCGGCGACGGAGGACTGGTCGCCCATCTGGATGCTGCTCAGGTCGAGGCGGTAGACGAGCAGCGTGCCGCCCTTCAAATCGAGCCCGAGCTTGATCTTGGCGACGGGCGGCCAGACCGACCACACGCACAGTCCGCAGACGAGGACGAACAGGACCGAACCCGACATCACACGACGGTACATCAATCACCTCGCGCGTCCCCTCGCGGGGGACTCAAGCTCTGTGCCGACGACACCAGCAATCGTTATCGGTTCCACGAACGCTTACTCTTTGCCGTTCCCGGACGCGTCCGGAGGCAGCACGCCTTCGATCGCGCCCCGCCGGACGCGCACCCTGACGTTCTTCGAGATCTCGAGGAGCACCTCATCGCGATCCTGCTTGAGCTCGATGACGGTGCCGATAATGCCGCCCCGCGTGACGACGAGGTCGTGCTTCTTCATGGCGCCGAGCATGGCCTGCCGCTCGCGCTGAAACTTCTTCTGCGGCCGCATGACGAGAAACCACATGACGACGAGCATTATGATGATCGGCCAGAGCATCTGCTGCATGCTCGGCCCCTGCTGCTCCTGCACGTCGGCGGGAAAGTCCTCCGCAAGCGGCGCGGCGCCCTGGTCGGGAGCGACCGGCGCGGGGACTCCTTCGGCCGGCGCCGGAGCTGCCGCCGCGGGCGCCTGTTCCGGAGCGGCCGGCGCGGAGACGGCCGCCGCCGGCGCGACGGGAGCAGCCTCGCCGGGGGGAGGCGCCGGGACGTCCGCCGCGAGCAGCAACGTCAAGCTCAGACCGAGGATACAGCTCATAGGGTTCTCTCCCGCCCCTTCGCGCGCGCGAAGAGGTTTGTTCGAGGGTACGCTCATCGCTTCCGCCGGACGGTCGGCCCGGCGAGTTAAAAACGCCTATTATTGCCGCCGCCAGGCGTGACCGCAAGCCCTTGCATGCCGCTGCCGGGGGATTGCGCGGCGCGGGGCCTGACGAGATAGCCACGAAGGCACGAAGGGTCCCGGGAGCATTCCGAGCACG
>DHGK01000052.1 GCA_002402755.1 Planctomycetes bacterium UBA4800 | reverse complement strand
GCGGACCATAGCCGCAGGCCTTGGCGGTGGCGCGCGTGCGAAGTACCTCGGCTACAGGCTGCCGCCTACGATGGGGGGTTTCTCCTCCGCGCTCCGGCGGGCGAGCCCCACGACGAGCTTCACCTCGCCCACCGGCAACTGGAGGCGGCGCGCGATGTCGTCCGGGTCGGTTCCCTCGCGGGCCAGCGCCAGGATCTCCGCCTTGCGGGGATCGTCGCCGCTCACGGCGCGGTCGCGCGCCGCCGCGACGGCCGAGGTCAGGCGCTCGATCGTTCGGTCGGCCTCGGCAAGAAGCCCCGTCAGGTACTGAATGCGCGTGTCGATGCGGCCCTCGATCTCGCGGCCGATCTCCTTGAGCTCGGAAAGCACCTGCGCGGCGTCGCCGGGCGGGGAATGCGGGTCCCCGCGTTCGCGGCCGGCGTAAGAGCTTCGTGCGCCATCCGGCGCTTCCGCGCTCGACCGCCGGGCGCGCCGGGAGCTGCACCGCAAGAGAATGAAGCAGAGCGCCAGCGCCCCCACGACGATGACGACGGGCAGCCAGCCGTCCCACAGCTTGCCGAACGTTTCCCTGAGATCGAATGCCGCGAGCATGCGCCTACCGGTCGAACTCGAACAGCCGCATGACCATGCCGGACCACAGCTTGGGATGGAAGTACGTGCTCTTGGGGGGAAAGACCTTTCCCGCCTTGACGGTCGCGAAGAGCTCATCGGTCGTCACCGCGCGCACGCGCACGGCGACGATCGGCGCGCCCTGCCGCAGCTTGCCCACGGCCCCCGTGAGATCGCGCGTGTACTCGATCGCCGCATCGGAGGGCAGCGTGTCGATGAAGTTCTTGTGGAGATGCCCGACGAGGCTCTCGCCGCGCCCGCGAAATGCGCGCGCCACGCCCTCTTCGGCGCCCGGGGAATGAAGCGTGACGTCGGCCGCCCCCGAGGCCGCCGGCAGCGCGCCCGCGACTTCGGATGCCCACGCGCGCGCGCGCTCCCTGCTCGGGAACGTGAGCGCGCGGTGGTACGGCGCGATCCTGAGCCCCGAGGAGGGCGCCAGGCTGCCCGCGACCGCGAGGCAGTAGCGCGCTCCCTCGACGCCGGGGTTCTCCTTCCAGTACCTCGCCGCGGTCTGGAAGCGGTGATGTCCGTCGGCGATCACGAACTCCTTGCCGTCGAGGAGCGCCGCGGCCCGCGCCGCCGCCGCGTCCTCCAGATCGAACACGGCGTGCGTCTCGCCTTCCTTCACGGGCACCGTGAGGCGGCACGCCCCCTTGCCCTCCTGCATGAGCTTCAGGAACGCGCCGTCGTCCTCGCAGACCAGGAACACGAGCTCGACGTTGCCGCGCACGCCCGCAAGCTGCGCGAGCCGGCCTTGCTTGACCCTGGCGATCGTCTTCTCGTGATCGCGCACGCGCGCGGCGGCCAGGTCGACCTTGCCGGCAAGGCCGATGAACGAGTACGCGTTCCCCTCGTGCACGAAGTCGGCCGCGTACAGGTAGTACCGCGGCGCCGCATCGACCGCCAGGATGCCGTCCTTCACCCATGCGGCGAGCCGCTCGGCGGCCCCGGAAAAGTCCGGCGCCGCATCCGGGCGCTCGCCGAGCGTGACGCGCACGATGTTGTACGGGCTTCCGGCGAGCAGCGCGGCGTGCTCCTTCGCGCTGATGATGTCGTACGGCGGCGCCGCGTGCAGATGCGGCTCGCCCTGCGCCGCGGTGTAGAACACGGCCTTGAACGGCTCGATCCGGCTCACACCCGCCCCCTCTCCTCCTTCGGGCTGCGTGTCACTTGACCTCGGCGGGTTTCTCCCTGGCCAGCGCCTCGGCGCAGTCGCGGAGCGCCAGGATCGAGTACGACGTGGCGATCTCGGGAATGCCTTCCCACCACCTGTTCTCGTCCTGGTTCACCCAGAGGCCGGCTGCATTCTGCAACGAAAGGAGCTTGGCCGCAAGGTCGGACGCCCACGGCCGCGGCCCCGCGGGCGTCGGCACCCGGGACTCGCCCCACAGGAGCAGCGCCTTGGCCATGGCCCGGTAGTAGTAGTACAGCCCCTGCTTCCCCTGGGCGGGGTTCTCGGGCACGGCCATGCCGGGGTTCTCATCGACCGTGTAGTGCGTGCAGAGCCACTTCCAGAGCTTCCTGAGCTCGACCGAGTCGCGGCCGGCCTGCGCGTAGATGAAGCTCTTCAGCCCCGCGTAGCTCATGCTCCCGTAGGACGAGTGCTGCCACGTCCCGTCCTGGAGCTTGCGGGGCTCCAGCTTGCTCTCGCCCGGCCGGTAGAGCATGCCGCCGTCGTCGCTCGTGCCCCACCCGGCGATCAGGCCGTCCTTGATCGCGTCGTTGCTGTCGCAGGAGTTCTGCGTGCGCCTGAGGAACACCTGCGAGCGCTTCCAGATCGGGTTGTCCGCCGCGACGCCGTTCTCGGCCAGCGCCTCCATCGCGAACTGGGTGTTGGACAGATCGGCGCGCCGATCCGACCCGTACCCCCAGCCCCCGTACGAGACGTGCTTCGCCGGATCGTACTCCAGGCGCGATTCCTCGTTGAGCTGCTGCCCCATCAGGAACGCGACGGCCTTCTCGATCCGGGGCTTGTACTGCTCGGCGTCGACCGCGCGGAGGGCCATCACGCTGATCGACGTCGTGTAGACCCAGAGCTCCTCGTCGTGAATGCCGCCCGTCTCCTTCTGGTGCGCCAGCAGGTAGTCGGCGGCCTTCGAGATGAAGGGGCCGTCCCATGCGCGGTACCCGGCGGGGGATTCGGCCAGCGCCCACAGGACGAGCGCCGTGATCCCCAGGCTGGACTTGCCGTTGAACTGCGGGCCGTAGCCGCCGTCCTTGTTCTGCCGGTCGATCAGCGCGTTCGCGGCGCGCGTCGCGGCGCCCTTGATCCGCCGGGACAGATCCGCCGCATCCGCCGCATCCCCGCTCAGAAGGGCGACAAGCACGAGCGCCGTCATGGGACACCTCCGCCATCACATGGTCGGCTGCAATGATAACACTCCCCGTGATGCGGGGGAAGGATCCCGTCCGAGGCCGCGGGCTACGCGGGCACCGGCGGCGGCGGCGCGAGCTCCGGCGCAGCCGGCATCTCGACGCGCATCCGGCCCGATTCGTACTCCACGACCGCGGACAGGATCCTGCCGAGGTCGTACTCGGGCTTCCAGCCGATCGCCTGCCTGATCTTGCTCAGGTCGGGCACGCGGCGGCGCATGTCCTCGAAGCCCTCGCCGTAGGCCTCCTCGTACGGCACGTGCACGATCGGCGAGGCCGAGCCGCACACCGCGACCACGCGCTCGGCAAGCTCCGCAATGGAGATCTCCTCGTCGGTGCCGACGTTGTAGACCTCCCCGACGGTGTACGAGCCCGCCGCGACCTTGATCGCGGCGCCGACGACGTCGCCGACGAAGCTGAAGCATCGCGTCTGGAGCCCGTCGCCGTGAATCCCGAGCGGTTCGCCCCGCAGCGCGGCGCGCACGAAGCGCGGCACCACCATGCCGTAGGTCCCGACCTGGCGGGGCCCCACGGTGTTGAAGAAGCGCAGCACCGTGACGGGCAGGCCGTGCTCGTGGAAGTACGCCAGGGCGAGAAACTCGTCGATGGCCTTCGAGCACGCGTAGCCCCAGCGGCGCGTCGTGCTCGGCCCGAGCACCATCGCGTCGTCTTCGCGGAAGGGCACGCGCGCGCTCTTGCCGTAGACCTCGCTCGTCGATGCCAGCACCACGCGCCTGCCCTTCTTGGCCGCGTGCCGCAGCACCGCCTCGGTGCCGTAGATGTTGGTCTCGATCGTCCGGACCGGCTCCTCGACGACGAGCTTCACGCCCACGGCGGCGGCCATGTGGTAGATCGTGTCGCAGCGGTCGACGAGCTCGGCGAGCACGCTCTCGTTCGCAATGGTGTCGATCGCGTAGTGCAGGTTCGGGTCGCCGCGCAGGTGATCGATGTTCTCGATCGAGCCGGTCGAGAGGTCGTCGATGAGGTGGACCTCGTTCCCGCGCCGGAGAAGCTCCTCGGCGAGGTGGGAGCCGATAAAGCCGGCGCCGCCCGTGATGAGAACCCGCTGCCGGCCGCGGCCCGGCCGCAGGGGGAAGCGCTGCCAGGACCACGGCCTGTGCTTCACCGTCCCGCGCCCGCCGCCGTTGCCGCGCCCGTCCTTGCCCTCACGCCCCTTGTCCTTGCCGCCGCCCGCGGACACCGAGAAACGATCCTCGCGCTCCCAACCCACCGCACCGCCTCCGTTGATCACAAGTGCTGCGTCCGGGGAACCCGCACCCCCGCCCCCGCGTGCAGAATTCCCCCTTCAAGAAGCCTTGTTCTCTTGTCGGGCTTCCGGGCTCATTTCTTTGGAGGAAAATACTCCTGGAGCGGGAGCACGCTCCACTGCCGGCTGCGCAGCGCGCGGATGCCGGCCACGGCCGCCCGGGCGGCCGACATGGTCGTGATGCACGGAATGTTGCGCGTGATCGCCAGCGCCCGGATGTAGGCGTCGTCCAGGCGCGGCCCGTGCCCCTTGGGCGTGTTGATGATCAGCCCGAGCTCGCGCGACCGCATGAGGTCGGCGACGCTGGGGCTGCCCTCCTTGAGCTTCTGCACGGGAACGATCCCGCCCAGCCCCGCGGCCTCGATGCTCAGGCGCGTGCCGCGCGTCGCGTGGATCGTGAATCCCATCTCCCTGAGCTGGCGCACGATCGGGACGAGGTCCTTCTTGTCCGCGTCGCACACGCTCACGAACACCGGCCCCGTGAGCGGCAGCGGCCGCTGCGTGGCCATGTGCGCCTTGGCGTAGGCGATGCCGAAGCCGTCGTCCAGGCCCATCACCTCGCCCGTGCTCTTCATCTCGGGGCCGAGAACCGGATCCACGCCGGGGAAGCGGTTGAACGGAAACACGGGCATCTTCACCGCCATGTGGCGGACCTGGACCTCGCGCGTGAACCCGAGGTCCTTGAGCGTCATGCCCGCCATCACCTTGGCGGCGAGCTTGGCCAGCGGGACGCCGATGGCCTTCGACACGTACGGCACCGTGCGCGATGCGCGCGGGTTGACCTCGAGCACGTAGACATGGCCGTTCTGGATCGCGAGCTGGAGGTTCATCAGGCCCTTGACGCCGAGGCCCTCGGCCAGCGCGAACGTTATCCGGCGGATCTCGTCCTGCACCACGCGGTTCAGGCTGAAGGGCGGCAGCGCGCAGCTCGAATCGCCGCTGTGGATCCCCGCCTCCTCGATGTGCTCCATGATGCCGCCGATGACCGTGGTCCGGCCGTCGCTGATCGCATCGACGTCGACCTCGGTGGCCTCTTCCAGGAACTCATCGACCAGCACCGGCCTGCCGCCGCTCGCCGCGATCGCGCGCGCCATGTACGCTTCGAGCTCCTCCCGGCTCCACACGACGCGCATGGCCTCGCCGCTCAGGACGAACGACGGCCGCAGGAGGACGGGATAGCCGATGCGCTCGGCGGTGCGGATGGCCTCCGCATGCGTCGTCGCGGCGCCGCTCGCCGGCTGCCGCAGATTCAGGCTCTGCGCGAGCGCCTGGAAGAGCTCCCGGTCCTCGGCCAGCTCGATGCTCCGGTGCGAGGTGCCCAGGATGGTCTGGCCGGCCTCGACCAGGCCCGCCGCGAGGTTGAGCGGCGTCTGCCCGCCGAGCTGCGGGATGATGCCGTCCGGCTTCTCGCGATCGCAGATGTTGAGCACGTTCTCGAGCGTCAGCGGCTCGAAGTACAGCTTGTCGGAGGTGTCGTAGTCGGTCGAAACGGTCTCGGGATTGCAGTTGACCATGATGGTCTCATAGTCGTCTTCGCGCATCGCCAGCGCGGCGTGCACGCNNATGCCCTGGCCGATCCGGTTCGGGCCGCCGCCGAGAATCATGACCTTGCGCCGGCCGGAGGGCCGCGACTCGTCCTCCCGGTCGTAGGTCGAGTAGAAGTACGGCGTGGCCGCCTCGAACTCCGCCGCGCACGTGTCGACCAGCTTGAACACCGCCTCGACGCCCGCATCGCGCCGCCGCCGCCGCACGACAGGCGCGGTGCACGGCTCGCCGCCGCAGGTCCACTGCCGCGCAAGCTGGGCATCGGAGTACCCGAGCTGCTTGGCTTCCCGGAGCAGCTCGCGCGGCACGTCCTCGAGGCGCGCGTGCGCCGCGAGCCGGTCCTCGAACCCGACGAGCTCCGCCATCTGGTCGATGAACCACGGGTCGATGCCGCTCAGCGCGTGGATCTCCTCGACCGGCATGCCCGCCTTGAGCGCGTAGCGCACGTAGAAGAGCCGCCGCGGCGTCGGAGTCCGCAGGTAGTGCTCGATCTCGGCGCGCGCGGGCGGCGTCCCCGCGGCGCACAGGTCCTGGCCGTCCAGCCCCAGGCCGTCGCTCTTGATCTCGAGGCCCGTGATGGCCTTCTGGAGCGCCTCCTTGAACGTGCGCCCGATCGCCATGACCTCGCCCACGGACTTCATGTGGGTGGTCAGGCGCTCGTCGGCGTCCGGGAACTTGTGGAACGTGAACTTCGGCGCCTTGACCACGCAGTAGTCGATCGTCGGCTCGAAGCACGCGGGGGTCTTCCTCGTGATGTCGTTCGGAATCTCGTCGAGCGTGTAGCCGACCGCGAGCTTCGTCGCGATCTTGGCGATCGGGAAGCCCGTCGCCTTCGAGGCCAGCGCCGAGCTCCGCGAGACGCGCGGGTTCATCTCGATCGCCACCATGCGGCCGTTGCCGGGATGCACGGCGAACTGGACGTTGGAGCCGCCCGTCTCGACGCCCACCTCGCGCATGATCGCGAAGGCGGCGTTGCGCATGCGCTGGTACTCGCGGTCGGTCAGGGTCTGGGCCGGCGCCACGGTCACGCTGTCGCCGGTGTGGACGCCCATGGGATCCACGTTCTCGATCGAGCACACGACGACGCAGTTGTCGGCGCGGTCGCGCATGACCTCGAGCTCGAACTCCTTCCAGTTCGCGAGGTACTCCTCGATCAGGATCTCGCAAATGGGGCTCGCGGCCAGGCCCGCCTCGCACTTGGGAAGGTAGTCCTCGTCCGTCTCCGCGATCGAGCTGCCGGTCCCGCCCAGCGTGTAGGCCGGCCGGATCACGCACGGGACGCCGATCTCCGCGCGCAGCCGGCGCGCATCCGCGGCCGAGCGGGCGATGCCGCTCCGGGGCACATCGAGGCCGCAGCGCAGCGCGACCTTCTTGAACTCGTCCCGGTCCTCGGCCTTCTTGATCGCCCGGTAGTCGGCGCCGATGAGCGTGATCCCCAGCTCCTCCACGATGCCGCTCTCGACCAGCTCGGTCGCCAGGTTCAGGCCCGTCTGGCCGCCGAGCGTCGGCAGGATCGCATCGGGCCGCTCCGCCCTGAGGATCTTGGAGACCGTTGCCACATCGAGCGATTCGATGTACGTGCGGTCGCTGAACTGCGGGTCGGTCATGATCGTGGCGGGATTGGAGTTGACCAGGATCACGCGAAACCCGTCCTGCGCGAGCGTCTTGATGGCCTGCGTGCCCGAGTAATCGAACTCGCAGGCCTGGCCGATGACGATCGGCCCGGACCCGATGATGAGGATCGACTGGATGTCAGTCCTGCGCGGCATGGTCGGCACTCTCGCTCGCGCGCACCCGTTCGGACGGAGCCGGACGAACGTCCGCCGCTTCCTCGGCGGCCCGATCGTTCGGCCCGGACGCGCGCGGCCCGAACGCCGCGCGACGGCTCTCCGGCCGGCGGAGCGCGCTCCAAAATAGCCCTTACCGTACCATCCGCGCCCGGCAATGACAAGCGCGGGGAGAGCGCCGCGCCGGCGCAGCCGGCCGCGCGCGCGGCCCCGGCCCGCGGTTGACGCCGGCCGCGCGCCCCCTATGATGAGGAGTTCGACCGCGCCGGGCGTTCCGGCGGTGTGCGCGCGCAGGGCGCGCCGCGGCGTGCGCGGGCGCGGTCCGGGAGACAAGGCGGAGCGCGTGTACTTCACACCGGACGTCCGCGTGTGCGCCCTCCTCGCGGAGGCGCGCGATGTCGTGATCGTGACGCACATCTACCCCGACGGCGATGCCTTCGGCTCGCAGGTTGCGCTGGCCGAGGCGCTCGAGTCGCGGGGCGCGCGCGTCCGGGTGTGGAACTGCCACGCGCCGCCCGAGCGCCTCAAGTTCCTCGATGCCGGCGGCCGCGTGCGGATCATCCGGCCCGAGGATGTCCCGTGCCTCCCCGACTGCGAGCTGCTCGTCGCGCTCGACACCTCGGAGCTCGCCCGCCTCGGCGACCTGGGCGCCTTCGTCACGCGTTCGGCGGCCGTCAAGGTCGTCATCGACCACCACATCCCCCCGCCGCGGCACGGCTTCGATGCCGCCTGGGCCGAGGAGCGGGCCGGCGCGACCGGGCTCCTCGTCTTCGATCTCATCGACGCCCTCGGCCTGGCCCCCTCGCCGGCGGCCGCAACCGCGCTCTTTGCGGCCATCGCCTCGGACACGGGCTGGTTCGCGTTCAGCAACACGACCGCGCGCGAGCTGTCGGCCGCGGCCAGGCTCGTCGAGCGCGGCGCCTCCCCGGCGGATCTTTACCGGCACATCAACGGGGGCTCCTCCATCCAGCGCACGGCCCTCCTCGGCCAGGTGCTGGCCTCGGTGCGCCAGGAACTCGACGGCCGTTTCGTGTGGTCCTTGATCACCCGGCGCCAGATGACCGATAAGGGGATAGCCTACGAGGAGCTCGACGGCATCATCGATGAGCTCAAGAACATCCGCCACGCGCTCATCGTGGCGCTCATCGTCGAGCTCGGGGACGGGAAGTGGAAGGTGAGCCTGCGCGGCCCCCTCCACGTGGATGTGAATCTGATCGCGCGCCGTTTCGGCGGCGGCGGCCACGCCAAGGCGGCGGGCTACCGCGTGTCCGCATCCGGCGTCGAGGCGGTGCTGGCGGACCTGCGGCCGGAACTGCGGCGCGCGATCGACGGGCCTCCGCCCGCCGAGGAGCCGCCGCGGCACGGAAAGGAGCCGAAGCCATGCTCGACCAGGTCAAGAAAGGCATGCTCGCCGCGCTCGGCGCGGCCGTCGTCACGCAGGAAAAGCTCGAAGAGGTGATCCGCGACCTGGTGCGCGGCGGGGAGCTCACGCGCGAGCAGGGCGCGAAGATCCTCGCCGAGCTGGTCGCGCGGGGCGAGAAGGTCCAGGGCGACGTCGGCAGGATCGCGGCCGAGCTCGGGCAGAAGATCGCCAAGTGGCAGCCCGTCATGCGCGGGGATTTCGACGCGCTCTGCGCGCGCGTCGCGGCGCTCGAGCAGCGCCTCGGCATGGATCCCGGCCCCGAGGAGCCCTCCTGCGGGCTCCCGGGACCCGACGCCTGAGCGGCGCCGACGGGCGTCCGCTCCGCAGAAGGACCCGCCGTGTGGCGTTCATGGCATGCGCTTCGTTCGATCCCGCGCCTGCGCGAGATCCTCATGGTGGTCGCCCGGCACGGCTTCGGCCATGCCCTGGGCAGCCTCAACCTTCCGTTCGCCACGCGCCTCCTCCACATGTTCCGCACGCACGCCGGCGGCCCGCTGTCGCAGCCCCAGCGCCTCCGGCGCATGCTCGAGGATCTCGGGCCGACCTTCGTCAAGTTCGGCCAGCTCCTGGCCACGCGGCCCGACCTCCTGCCGCAGGAGTACATCGACGAGCTCGGGGGCCTGCACGACACCGTCGATCCGCTGCCCTTCGAGACGCTCGCCCCCGTCCTGCGCGCCGAGCTCGGCAAGGAGCCGGGGGAGCTCTTCGCGTCGATCGACCCCGCGCCGATCGGCTCGGCATCGATCGCGCAGGTCCACCGGGCGCGCACACACGCGGGCGTCGAGGTCGTCGTCAAGATCCAGCGGCCCGGCATCGAGCGCACGATCGAGCGCGATCTCAAGGTCATCTTCCTGATCGCGCACATCATCCGCGAGATCGAGGACCTCTCGCACTTCGACCCCATGGGCACCGCCCGCGTCTTCGAGCACGCGATCAGGCGCGAGCTCGATTTCCGCCACGAGCTGCACAACGCCGCGCGGATCGCGCGCCACGCCAAGGAGCCGCGCGTGCGCATTCCCGCGACCTACTCCGAGCTTTCATCGCGCCGCGTCCTCACGCTCGAGTTCCTGCCCGGCGCGACGCTCGCGCAGAGCGACGCGCCGCCGGCGCTCCGGCACGACCTGGCCCGGGAGCTGACGAGCGCCATGTTCCGCCAGATCTTCGTCGAGGGCGTGTTCCACGCGGACCCGCATCCCGGCAACGTTCTCGTCCTGCCGGACGGGGCCCTCGGACTGATCGACTTCGGCAGCGCCGGCCGCCTGCCGCCGAGCTCGATCGGCGAGCTCGTCGGCTTTCTCACGTCGTTGATCCGGCGCGATTACCAGTTGCTCGCCCGCCAGATCATGAAGAGCGGCTACGCGGCCCACACCACGGATCAGAAGGAGCTCGCGGCCGAGCTGATGGAGTGCCTCGACCCGTACTACGACGCCCCGCTCGCCGAGATCGACCTGGGGCCGATCATACACGCCGTGTTCGGGATTCTGCTCCGGCACCGCATCCGCATTCCCACGCAGTACGTGCTCCTCGGCCGCGCGCTCGTCATCCTCGAGGGCACGGTCAGACGCCTCGATCCGGGGTTCGCGCTCATCGAGGAGCTCACACCGCACGCCAAGCGCGTCTTCATGGACCGCTGGAAGCCGCAGTCCCTGCTGCGGGAGGCGCGCCTGGATCTGTACGACGCGGTGACGACGCTCAGGGAGCTTCCGGGAGTCGTCGGCGGCATCCTCCACCGCCTCAACGAAGGCAACCTCAGGACGCGCATCGCGATCGAGGACATCCGCAACATCGAGACCCGCCTGGACCGCCTGAACTCCCAGCTCCCGCTCGGGCTCCTGGCAAGCAGCGTGCTCCTGAGCGGCACGCTCTTCCTCGTGCTGGGCAAGGAGGCCGACAACCTGGCGACGGTGGCGCTCGGCGCCTACGTGATCGCGGGCGTCCTGGGCCTCTGGTTCCTCTGGCCGCACCGGAAGTGACGCGCGCGGGCGCCGCGGCCCGCGGCCCGGTCACGCCTGCAGCTCGCGGTTGAAGTGCGCCTTGATCAGGTGCCGGAAGCGGCGGTCCTTGCGCAGGTTCCCCAGGTCGGTGTCGGTCTCGATCTGCTCGATGTCGTCGTACCCGAGGAGCAGCGCCTTCTCGAGCGCGAGCAGCGCCGAGTCCATGTGCTTGAGCACCGAGTAGGTGCAGGCCAGGTTGTAGTGAAAGACCTTCTCCTCCGGGCAGAGCTTGACGAGCCTGATATCGATCGCGAGGCTCTCCTCGAGCCGGCCGAGCCTCGTGTACAGATCGCCGAGCTGGATCATCACTTCCATGTTCTCCGGATCGATCTCGAGCACGCTCTGCAGGAACAGCACCTGGAACTCATCGCTCAGGGAGCGCGCGGTCTCCCGGTCAAGCGGGATCGCGCGCCAGTTCAATGAGCGCAGGAACCGGTCATCACTCATGCCTGGGCCGCATCCGTACGTTTCCCCCTCTGCTTGAGTGTACGATGCGGCCCGGCGCGGGCAAACGACGAGGGCGCGGAACGCGCCCATTGACCGGCGAGGAGAACGATGCCGAGCGGCGGATAATCCGGCGCGCCGGGCTCCGCGCGCGGGCGGCTCAGAAGTTCCAGATCGCCGCGCACTGCACGCGGTTGGCCTTGCCCTCGCCATCGTTGCCGTACTCCGTCCTGTACCAGCCGTACTCGGCCCCGAGCTGCAACTGCGCGGTAAGGTTGTAGAACACGTTCGCGAAGACGAACATGTTGCGCGCGCGGTCGGCGGCGCCGCCGTTGAGGTCGCCGTCGTGGGGATTGTCGACGCCGGCGCCCGCGTTGAACGCGAGGCCGGTGTCAGAGAGAAGGCCCTGGTAGGTGAGCTGGCCCCAGCCGCCCTCGCTCGTGATCCCGACGCCGCGCGTCAGGTTGACGCCCTGGCTGATGCCGCCCAGGTACGCATCGAGGTTGCGGCCGTAAAAGTACTCGGCCGAGGCCGCGAAATCGAGGCGCGGCGAGAAGAAGAGCGGCACCTTGATGTCGGCGTTGAACGAGTACGACTCGAAGGTCCGGCGGTGCGAGAAGGTGTTGGCGTCAATCGTGGAGCCGTCGTACTCCTCTTTCCCGTAATGCGCGGACACACCGGCGGTCACCGGTTTGTGGTTGATGCCCGGGATCGTCAGCCCGACCCGCGCCTGGCTCGTCGGAAAGCCCGAGTCCTCGCCGCTCTCGGTGTTGTTCGGCGGATCCGACTTGCTGAGCAAGGTGTACGAATCGCCGATCGTCCGGGTAAGCGCGCCGGCGAGCTCCAGGCTGCACGGCCCGCCGAACGCTTCGCCGAGGCCGAGCTTCTTCGTCACCCTGAGCTGCGGGCGGCGGTACCCGATGTTCCCCAGGTCCCACCCCACCGAGTAGTTGATCGTGGTCGGGACGAGCGGAGAGATAACGTCGGAGTGCTGGCCGGCCAGGACGCGCAGATCGTACTCGTCCCATCCGAAATCGATGTACGCGCGCCTGAGCATGAGGTGCGACTTGTTCTCGGTCGCGCCCGCGCCGAAGAAATCGACCTCCAGCCTGCCGCCCGTGCTCACCCCGTGCATGACCGGCCCCTTGAGGCTCAGCCACAGGCGCGTCTCGTTCGCGGTCATGTTGAACTCATCGTCGTTGCGGCTGACGGCGCCCGATGCCGAGACCGCATTCGGACCGGAAACCTCCCGGTTCACCCACAGGACGTAGTTGCCGGGATTCGTCCGCGAGTCATCCCAGCTCATGTCGGCCTTGAGCCTCCCGCCGAGCTCGATCTGGATGCTCGAGAGCACGTTCTGGGGCGCCGGCTTCTCCGCGGCGTCTCCGGCCCACGCGCACGCCCCGCACATGCACGCACAGACAGCAGTAATGCGCTTCACGCCATGCCTCCGTCGGATTCCGGGCGGCGCACGCCGCCCGCCTCGCCGTGTCACTCTGATGATCGAACTTCTCCGGGGCCGACCTTTACCGGAATCCGTCCGGCGGCCGTGCCCGGCAGACCCGCGATGGAGTGATGGTAACAGATCGCGGTCGGGCCGCCAACCCGGCCGGCCTTCCCGGCCTATCGGCGCTCGCTATACTTGACGCATGCGCTCGACGGACGACGGCACACCTCCGTCCGAGGGCCGCCCGCAGGCGCCGCGCCGCGTCCACGCGGAGGTCTTCGGCTGCCAGATGAACAAGCTCGACGCGCAGATCGGGCTCGAAGCCCTCCTCGATGGCGGCTGCGTGCGCGCGGACGGCGCCGACGACGCCGACATCATCGTGTTCTTCACCTGCGCCGTCAGGCAGCACGCCGAGGACCGCTTCTTCTCGAACCTCGGCGCGTACGAGCGCAGGAAGGCGCGCCGCCCCGGCCTCCTGATCGCGGTCGCCGGGTGCGTCGCCGAGGAGCACGGCGGCACGCTTCTCCGGAAGTTCCCCTTCGTCGATCTGGTGTGCGGCACGCGCCACTTCCACCGGCTCCCCGAGCTGCTCGCGCAGGTCCGGCCGGCCGCGCCGATCGTCGCGACCGGCGACGCGAGCGTGACCTACGCGCGCCGCAGATCCCTCGACCCGCGGCCCGCACAGGCCTACGTGTCGGTCATGCGCGGCTGCAGCCTGGCCTGCGCCTACTGCATCGTGCCGTCGGTGCGCGGCCCGGAAGTCAGCCGTCCGCCCGAAGAGATCCGCCGCGAGATCGAGGCCCTCGCCGGCCGAGGCGTCAAGGACGTGACGCTGCTCGGTCAGACCGTCAACTCCTACGGCCGCAGTCTCGGCGCGCCGCACTCGCTCGCGACGCTTCTCTCGGGCCTTGCCGACATCGCCGGGCTCGCGCGCCTGAGCTTCGTGACGAGCCACCCGCGCTTCATGGACGACGCGCTCATCGATGCCGTGGCGAGCCTGCCCGTCGTGTGCGAGGGGCTGCACCTTCCGGCCCAGTCCGGGTCGAACGCCGTGCTCAGGCGCATGGGCCGCAGCTACACGGCCGAGCGCTACCTCGAGATCATCGAGAAGTGCCGCGCGCGGATTCCGGACTTCGCGCCCGCCGGCGACTTCATCGTCGGCTTCCCCGNNTTCCCCGGCGAGACCGAGGAGGACTTCCGCGCGACCGAGGATCTCATGCGCGCGGTCCGGTACCAGAACGTGTTCGTCTTCAAGTACTCGCCCCGGCCGGGGACGCGCGCCGCGGCGCTGCCCGACGACGTTCCCGCGGAGGTCAAGCAGGCCCGCAACGCGCGGCTCCTCGCGCTCCAGCGCGAGATCGCGCTGCCGCTGTACCGGGAGGAAATCGGCAGGACGATCGAGGTTCTCGTCGAGGGCCCGAGCCGCCGGTCCGCCGCGCGCTTCACCGGCAGAACGCGCTCGGGCAAGATCGTCCTGTTCCCGCCCGTCGATGCGGCCGGCGAGCTCGTCAAGGTCCGCATCGAGGATGCCACGCATCTCGCGCTCTACGGGACCGCGATCGCGGGAGGCGCCGATGCAGCGCGTTGATGCCCGCTTCATGCGCGAGGCGCTGCGTCTCGCGGCCCGGGGGCTCGGCCGCACGCGGCCCAACCCCGCCGTGGGCGCGGTGCTCGTCAAGCGCGGCGCCATCATCGGCCGCGGCTACCACGCGCGCTGCGGGCTCCCGCACGCCGAGGCCGCCGCCATCGCCGCCGCGA
>DHGK01000378.1 GCA_002402755.1 Planctomycetes bacterium UBA4800 | reverse complement strand
CCTTCAGCACATCACATTCCGGCGTCCTTCGTGGTGCTCTTTCTGATTCACCACAGAGAAGACAGAGGGCACAGAGAACGGAACGTGAGACGTTACGAGGCTCCGTGTCAAGTGCGACGGTCTCTCTCCGTGTTCTTCTCTGTGCTCTCGGTGACTCTGTGGTTTCTTTTCCGTCAGATGACACGTGGTTGTGCACCCGAACACGGCGAGAAAACCGTGAACGGTTACGGGCACTGGAGCGTGTCGGGGGTCGGATCGACCCCCGGTTCCGGGAAGGGCGGCGGCGGCGCGGCGTTCCCGGCGAAGAGATAGCCGAGCAGGCAGATGGCATCGGCGATGTTGACGGCGCCGTCGTCGTTGACGTCGGCGCGGTCGAGGCACGCCGGCACCGCCCCGCCCGCGAACAGCTTGCTCAGTATCAAGATGGCATCGTTGATGAGGTGCTTGCCATCGGCATCCACATCGCCGCGCACGAACACCGCGCCGCCGATGTAGGTGAACGCCAGCGTGACCTCGGTCCGCCCGTCGGCGACGAGCACGATCACCTCGCCGGGGGCGTGCGGCGGGGCGGCCGCCACGAGCGTCGCCTCCGTCGCGGACACGATCTGCGCCGGAATCCCGTCGAACCACACGGACGCCGCCGCCAGGCCCGCGCCGCTGAATGCGACGTGTGTGCCGCCCGCCGCCGGCCCTTCGCGCGGCTCGATCGCCGTCACCGCGAGCGCCGCGCCCCGATACTCCCATGCATCCGCGAGGAACGCCAGGCCCGCGAGCCCGGCCGCCGTCACGCCGACGGTGCCGGAGCCGGGAGGAGTCACCGCGCGCAGCATCTCCGCGCTCTCGTACTGCACCTTGGCCGCGGCGTCGCCGAAAAACACCATGGTCCCCGGCGTGAAGCCGCTGCCCGTGATGACGACGATGTCCCCGCCCGCCGCATCGCCCGAGTGCGCCGACAGCCCGTCGAGCGCGGGCGCATCGCCGCGCGCACCCTCCACCACCGCGAGCGCGGTCGGCTGCGAGAGCGCCGCGCCGCTGCGCAGGACGACGAGCAGCTCGCCGGCATCCAGGGCGTCGCCGTCGCCGTTGCGGTCGGCGGCGCGGTACAGCATGTTCGTGCCGTTGTCGATGATCCACACGCCGCCATCGGACTCGACCCACAGGTCGCGCGGCTCGACGAGGAGCGGCGAGGACGGCGAGGCGCCGCAGAATACCGAGGCCTCGGACGGAGAGACCGCGCCATCGCCGTCCGCGTCGCGCAGCAGGAGCACGCGCCCGCGGGCGCGATCGGCCGCAAGAACGCCGTCTCCCCGCAGCGCGAGGCACGACCAGCGGGGCAGCGGCTCGCCGTCGGGCGGCGCGTACAGAACCGTGATCTCGTCCGCCGTGCGCGCCGCGCCGTCGCCGTCGAGATCCTCCATGCGGTACACCCTGCCGTCCGTCCCGTCGCCGACCAGGAATACGCCTTCCGCCGGCATGCACAGCGCCTCCGGGTCCTTCGGCGCCGCGGGGGCCGTCGCCGCCGCAGCCTCGTAGAAGACACGGGCTTCCCCCGCCCCGCAGGCGGCGCCGTCGCCATCGCGATCCTCGAGGAGCACGAGCCGCGCACCGGTGAGCGAATCGTCGGCGAGCGCGAAGACTCCATCCCGCGCGCAGAGCCGGTTGGGCGTCCTCAGCACGTGGCCCGGGCATGCCGGCGAGTAGAACACCGCCGCCTCGCCCTCGCCGAAGAACGCGCCGTCGCCGTCCAGATCCTCCAGCCGAAACACCGCGTCGAGCGTGCCGCCGTCGAGCATGAACAGCGCGCCGCCGCGCATGCAGAGCCCCGTGGGCGTCGAGAGATCCGGGCCCGCCGCGGCGTCATCGTACACGGCGGCGATTTCCTCGACCGTGATGATCTCGGAACCGTCCGGATCGCTCAGTCGGTACACCGCATCGCGCGTCGCATCGCACACCATGATCTCCAGCGCGGCCGCAAGGCCGCCCATCAACATGATTCCTCCCGTCGCAAGAGCGCGTCGCATGATCCTCCTCCTTGGCCGGTACGAGTGGTGATTCGCGCGGATGCCGCACGGCATCCGCCGGCGCTTCCGAAGCGCACGGGAGGAGCGCATAACAAATTGCGTGCCAATGCCTCGATCCCTTCTCACGGCGCGGAAAGCGGCAGCGCCGTCCGGATCCGGACGTCCGCGGCGGACGGCCGCCGCCATCGCCGCCGGCGGCCGTTGCAGGCCGCGCACGGGAGGCGTTACCATACCTGGGCGGCGGCGCCCCGAACGCGGCGCCGCCCGGGAGTCTCCCCATGAGCGCGGCACTGCGCCTGCACAAGTACATCGCCAACTGCGGCTACTGCTCGCGCCGGCACGCCGAGCTGCTCATAGCCGCGGGCCTCGTGCGCGTCAACGACCGGATCGCCGCGGAGCCCGGGCACACGATCGATCCGCGCCGCGACCGCGTGGCGATCAACGGCGAGGACATCGTGCCGCCCCCGCGGCACACGCTCATGCTGCACAAGCCGGCGGGCTTCATCTCGAGCACGCACGACACGCACGAACGTCTGACGGTCATGGATCTCCTGCCGCGCAATCTGGCGGCGGACGGCGTCGTGCCGGTCGGCAGGCTCGACCTGGACACGGAGGGGCTGCTCCTGATGACGAACGACGGCGAGCTCCTCCACCGGATCACCCACCCCCGCTACGAGTGCCCCAAGGAGTACCTCGCGCGGGTGCGGGGGCACGTGACGCCGCAGAAGCTGGAGCGCCTGGCGCAGGGCGTCCTGCTGGACGATGGCCCGGCCCAGCCGGCGGCGATCCTGCGCGCCGAGCGGCGCGGCGAGGAGACCGAGATCGCCATCGAGCTCACCGAGGGCCGGAAGCGCGAGGTCAAGCGCATGTTCGCGGCCATCGGCCACGAGGTCGTGCGCCTCGTGCGCCTGAGAATCGGGCCGCTGCGCCTGGGCGACCTGGCGCCCGGCGCCTGGCGCGCGCTGTCCGGGGAGGAATCGGCGGCGCTGCGGCGCGCCTGCGGCCTGAGGTGAGGGCGCCGCGCCGCGGCGCTACCTGAGCAGCGCCTCGAGCTCGGCCAGCGTCGCCTCGTCGGCGTACTTCGCGATCTCGCTCCTGAGCTCGTTGACCTTCGCCGTATCGCCTTGATCCTTGGCGGCGATGATCTTGGCCTTGTCCGTCTCGAACTTCCTCTTGATGAAATCGATGATCTGCGTGCGCCGGCTCTCGTAGTCCTGAAGCTGCTCGCCGGTGGCGAACTTGCCGTACTCCTTCTTCCAGTTGTCGAGCGACGCGAGCCCCCGGGGCCCCATGGTGTCGTTGTTCATCGACTGCACGACGTCGGACAGCGCTTCGCCGAGCGCCTGCGCGATGGTCTGGCGGTACGCCTCCGAGATCTGCGGCGCTGCGGGCGTCGCCGGCGCGGGCGCGCCCGGCGCCGTGCCGCCGCCGGCTCCGCTCGCCGTCCTCGGCGCGGCCGGCTCCGCGGCCGGCGCGGCCTCCTCGCCGCCGCCCGTCGCCAGAATGTACACGAAGTAGAAGATGCACACGACGAACACGATCAGCCCGACGACGCCGGCCACCATCTGGTTCGTCGACAGCTTCTGCGCGGCCGGACGGCGCTCATGCGCGGCCGCCGGACGCTCCTCCGCGGCGCTCCTCCGCCGCGGCGCCGGTTTCGCCCGGGCGCCCGTGCCGCGCGCGGCCGCGGCGCCCGCGGCCGCCGCGCCCTTGCCCGTGCGCGCGGCGACGGCGCGCATGACCTTCGCGCAGGCAGCCTCGTCCATGAGCCCGCGCCGGAGGAACAGCTCGCGCACATCGCCGCCGCCCGTCTCGCGCAGCACGGCGCCGGCATCGGCGGCCCCGACGAGATTGTTGTGCACCGCGATCTTGCAGAAAAGGACGTTCTCTTCCTTTGTCATGGCCGTTCCTCGTGCACCCGGCGTCCCCGGCACCCCTCCGGACCGGCGCCCGCCTACGAGCAGCTCTCCGCGCACCCGACGTTGTCGGGCGTGGGGTCCGTGCCCGGCGTTTCGAACGGGGGAGGCGGCGGCGTCCCCTGGGTGAACAGGTACTTCAACAGGTAAATCGCGTCGGCGATATCCACGTTGTCCGAATCGTTGGCGTTCAGCGCATCGAGGCACTTGACGGTTCTGCCCGAGAAGAGGTACCCGAGAATGACGATGGCATCGGCGATGTCCCACATGCCGTCGCAGTTCGCATCGCCGCGGCGGAACGTCGGCCCCGTGCCGCCGCCGCAGTTGTAGGCCTGGGGGAGGTTCACGCTGCCGCCCGTCGTGAACACCATGAGTCCGAGCCACGTGACCCCGGCGCCGCAGGCGGGAACGTGGCACGAGAAGACCTCGCCGCTCATGACATCGAGACCTTCGACGGGATTGCCGCCCATGAGCACCGTCATGTCGCTCGTGTCGGTGAAGCCCGTTCCCACCACGATGATGTCCACATCGCCGCCGCCCGACGCCGGCATCACCGACTCGATCGTCGGCGCGCCCACGTACGCGAATCCGGCGATCAGGGTGCCGCTGCCCACGGCGTTGGTCGCCACGACATCGACCGGGCCGGCGGCGTGCGCGGGCGCCTTGCCGATGATCGTCGTCGCGTTCACGAACGTCTTGCTGAGCAGCGGCAGCCCGCCGAAGGTCACGGTCGTCGACGCATCGAACTGCTCGCCGATGACCGTCACATCGGTGCCGCCCGTGATGATGCCCCACCGCGGCATGACTTCCGCCACGATGGGCTCGATGCCGAAGTACGTGAAGCCGCCCGGGAGCGTGGCGGCCCCGCAGGAGTTGCTCGCAACCACATCGACGACACCGACCGCGTGCGCGCGCGTCGTCCCCGTGATCGTCGTCGAGTTCACGACGACCTTGTTGAGCAGGGCCAGGTCGCCGACGGCCGCCGCCGTCGCCGCGTTGAAGTGCTGGCCGGTGATCGTCACCGCCGTGCCGCCGTCCTTCGAGCCGCGGTTCGGGGTGATGCTCGCGATGATGGGCGCCACCGAGACGCTCACCGTGCCGTCGGTCAGGACCGGCACCACGCTCTTGGAGATGGTGCCGGGCGCCACCGTCGTGAAGACGCAGTCGATGACGGGGCTCCCGAGATCGCCGCGGAGATCGAGCGCGTAGGCGTCGCCGCACACCGCCGTCGCCTTGACATCGAAGTACAGGGCGCAGGCGAATTGCGCCGTGCCGGCGGGAAGCGTCCGCTCGTCGTACGGCTCGTTGACATCGAGCACGATGGCCGCGCCGCAGTAGTCCGCGCCGCTGAGCGCCTGGAAGTACTCGGGGGCCGCGGCGCCCGTGAACACGGTGCCGTCGAGGCTCGCCTGCGTGAAGGTGAGGCCGGCCGTCGGGTACCTGAGCGCGAACGACATGGCGTAGATCGGCGCGGAGTGGTCGATCAGCACTCTGACAAGCAGGTTCGTCTGGCCCGGCGTCGCCGTCACGCTCTCGACGCGTATGGTCTCGGCGCCGCTCGCTGCAACCGCCCAGACCGCAGCGACAGCCGCAAGAACTAGCTTCCTCTGCATGTGAACCTCGTTTCTCCGTGTGCGCCGCGCATGCGGCCCCGCCCCATGCCGCCGGAACGCCACTGTTTCAATGATACGGGTCGCCGGCGGTCAGTTCAACCCGACGCATCCCGCATCCGGGCCCGCCGGCATCATTTCGGAGGCAGCGAGAGCGCCTCGCGCGCGTCCGCCAGGGTCAGCACCGCCGTTTCGCGCACGAGCGCGCCCTGCCGCTCGCGCACGACGGCCAGCTCGAGCGTCCGCCCCGGCGCCCGCCCGCGGATCGCCCGCACGAAATCCTCCCGGAAGCGGCACGGCCGGCCGTCGAGGCCCACGATCAGCTCGCCGCAGGCGACGCCCGCCTTGTCGCAAGCGCCGCCCTTGAGCACCCGGCACACGAGGAGCCCCTCGGCGGCGATGCCGGAAAACCGCTTCACCGTCGCGGGCGGGAGCTCCCAGAGCTCGTCGCACGCCGCGCCGATATCCCCCCGCGCCGGCGCACCGGCGGGCCGCTCCGCCATGGGGAGCAGCAGCCGTGCGGGCACGACGAACGCGACGCCGCAGAACGCGCCGTTCAGCGATATGCCGCCGGACTGCAGCCCGACGACGCGGCCCTCGCCGTCGAGCCACGGCCCGCCCGACGTGCCGTGCGCCGTCATCGCGTCCACGTAGAAGACCTCGACGTACGTCTTGAGATCCGGGTTGTACTCGAACGAGGCGTCGGCGCGCGCCACGGTGCCCGCGAGCACGAGGCGACGGCGGTACAGCGCCGTTCCCGCAAGCCTGAGCGCGGCGCCCACGCGCGGCGCCTCCGCCGCGAGCTTCAGGCACGCAACGCCGCCCGCCCCGAGGCCTTCGACCGCGAGAACGGCCGTGTCGGCGCCCACGTCCATTCCGGCGAGCGCGGCGCGCAGCCTGCGGCCATCGTTGAGCAGCACCTCGATGGTCTTGCCCGCCGCGACCCCGTGCGCGCACGTGAGGCACCGCCCGCCGGGATCGACGAAGAATCCCGAGCACGCCACGTGTCCATCGACGAGCACCTCGCACACGGCCGCGTGGAGCGCGGTCTCGGGCGCCTCCCCGCCGCGCAGCACTGCGGCCGCAACGATGGAGAGCAGCGCGCCCGCGCCGCCGGAACGGAGTAACCGCATACGTACGCTCTGCATGACACACCCTCGCAACGCCGGCCCCGCGGCGCGCCCCCCGCTCGGGGATTGCGCCCCGAGCCCGTGAAGCGAAACGCGGAAATCGATTATCGAACGTACCGGGACCGCGGTCAAGAAAACGCGTCTCATGAAGATGCTGCAATCGCTTTCGCGGCGCGCGGCGCTCCGGAACTTGAAGCGGTGCGCACGCACCCCTACAATTGATTCCTTGGGAGGAGCCGGGGCATCGGCGCGCAACGGCATCCGGGATTCGGCGGCGCGCGGGCACATCCGACGCGGCCGTACGATATGACGCAGTGCCGTTTCCCGGCGAGCGAGGACGGCATACTCCCGCTGCGACAACAGCCGAAGGAGGATGGCAATGTATCGTGCGTGTGCGACGTTCCTGCTCCTGTGCTCCCCAGCCTACGCGCTCGTCATCACCGAGATCATGTACAACCAGCCTCCGACGCCCGAGGATCCCGCGGGAATCGCCGAGGACCTGGAGTTCATCGAGCTGTACAACGAGCTTGCCGTGCCCGCCGACCTCTCGGGGTACCGCTTCACGCAGGGCATTCACTACCAGTTCCCCACGGGCTTCAAGGCGGATGGAAAGCCGCTCGCGTCGCTGGGGCGGGGCGAGTACCTGGTGCTGGCGTCCGACGCCGCGGCCTTCGAGGCCAGATACGGATTCGCGCCCTTCGGCCAGTACTACGGCAAGCTGAGCAACGGCGGGGACACGATCGTTCTGGAGAACGACGCGGGCGATCCCTACGATGCCGCCGAACCGCTCAACACGCTCGGCCGGCGCGAGGGCGCCTACGTGATCGCGTTCGACTACGATGACGAGGGCTCGTGGCCCACGGCCTGCGACGGGACCGGCCACACGCTGTGTCTGATCGATCCCTTCGGCGATCAGGGAGATTCCGACAACTGGACCGCGAGCCCGCGCCTCTGGGGCACGCCCGGCCGGCAGAACGGCCTGGAGGACTCGTGGAGCGAGGCCGAGATCTTCGCGGGCGGGAGCACGGGCTGGAAGTACCTGAAGGGCACGGTCGAGCCGCCGAGCGCGTGGAAGGACCGCACGTTCGACGCGAGCGCGTGGGCCGATGGGCGGACGCCGATCGGCTACGGCGAGACGATCATCGCGACCACGCTCGGCGACATGCTGAACGGGTACTACAGCTTCTACGCGCGCCGCACCTTCTCGCTCGCGAGCACGGCGGGCATCCAGAACCTCGTCCTGTACGTCAACACGGACGACGGCTTCGTCGCCTATCTCAACGGCGTCGAGATCGCCCGCTACAACGTGGCGGGCACGCCTCCCGCGCACGACGACGCCGCGACGAGCGCAACCGAGCCTGCGGGCCTGACGGCGTACGACATCTCGGCGTTCAAGGATCGGCTCGTCGCCGGCACGAACGTCATCGCGATCCAGACCCACAACGTCAGCCTCACGAGCTCCGATGCGCTCATGGATGCGCGTCTGGCGAGCCGCACGTTCATCCCGGGCGGCGTCCCGGCGACGTCGATCAAGATCAACGAGGCGCGCTTCCTGACCGACGGCAACCGGTTCATCGAGCTGTACAACAAGAGCCCGAGCCCCGTCGACCTGACCGGGTACTACCTGTCGACCGATCCAGCCAACCTCGCGGCGCACGCGCTCGCGGGCACGCTGCCGGCCCGCGGCTTCCTCGCCGTCGACGAGAACGAGAACCTGCCCATCGCGCTCAGGTACGATGATCCCCCCCCGCCGCCCCCCGAGGTCGACCTCGGGAGGCTGCGGGTGTTCCTGACGTACATCCCCGACCCCGCCGATCCGACCGGCAGCGTTGTCGTGCTCGCCGAGCAGTTCGAGGGCGACATGCCGTACGGCTGGAGCATCGGACGGGTGCCCGATGGCGACACGGGCTCCTGGTACCGCATGTCGGCCCCGAGCCGCGGCGCGGCCAACGCGCTCGCCCCCGGCGATGTCACCGCTGCCGTCGTCATCAACGAGATCATGTACCATCCGTACCGCGAGGACGATCCCTACACGACCGCCGATGACCTCTTCTACGGCTCGAATCTGGAGTACATCGAGCTCTACAACAAGGGCGCGGTGCCGGTCGACCTGTCCGGCTGGCGGTTCTCGCGAGGCATCTCCTACACGTTCGCCGAGGGCACGACCCTGGAGCCCGACGGCTACCTCGTCATCGCCAAGAACCCCGGCCGCATCATGTCCGTTTACGGCATCGCCGACGTCCTCGGTCCGTACGAGGGCGTCCTCGCCAACGGCGGCGAGCGCGTGCGCCTGAAGGACGCCCATAACAACACCGCCGACGAGGTCAGGTACTACGACTCCGGGCGCTGGGACAAGTGGGCGGACGGGCTCGGCTCGAGCCTGGAGCTGATCGATCCCCGCCAGGACAACAGCCTTCCCGGCGCGTGGACGGGGAGCGACGACTCGAGCGAATCCCAGTGGGTCACGGTCACGTACTCCGGCACGCACAACCAGTTCTGGAGCGGCGAGAGCGAGCTCCACATGCACCTCATGGGCAAGGGCGAGATGCTCATCGACGAGTTCCAGATGTGCACCGACTCCGCCTTCACCACGACGAACCTCGCCAGGGGCGGCAGCTTCAACGTTGCGACCGACTACACCGCGAACTGGATCAAGACCGGCGACACGGGCGGCAACCACATCGATACCCGCTGGACGAACGAGGATGCGTACGCCGGCGCGGGCTGCCTCAAGGTCGTGGCGAGCGGCCGCGGCGACAGCGGCTTCAACCGCCTGGAGTGCGACACCACGACGAGCCTCTCGACGCGGACGTACTACATTCGCTACCGGGCCAAGTGGCTGCGCGGCTGCAACGTCTTCATGACGCGCACGCACGGCCACGGATGCGCCCGCTCGTCCGTGATCCAGATGCCCGACACGCTCGGCACGCCGGGCGCCCGGAACAGCGCGTACGCCGCCAACATGGGACCCGTGTACGGCAAGCTGCGCCAGACCCCCGTCGTCCCGAACGGCGGCGAGCCCGTGACGGTCACGGTCGGGATCCGCGACTCGGACGGCGTCGCCTCGGCAATGATCAAGCACCGCCTCGACACCGCCGGGTCCTACAGCCAGACGGCCATGAACGACATGGGCACGGGAAGCGACAGCGTCGCGGGCGACGGCATCTGGACCGGCGTCATCCCCGGCCAGGCGGCCGGTTCCATCGTCGAGTTCTACGTCGAGGCGTCGGACGTCGGCGGGCGCGTGACGCAGTGGCCCCCGCTCCCTCCGGCGGGCTCGCCCGCCACGGTGCTCAAGGATCTGGCCGTGTACCGGGTCGGCGACCGGCAGAGCCCGGGCATGCGGCCGATGTACCGCATCACGCTCACGCGCGACGCGCAGGCGGCGCTCCAGGCGCGCCGCACGCTGAGCAACCACCTCGTGCCCTGCTCGTTCGTGCTCAACGAGAAGGAGATCTTCTACAACTGCGGGCAGCGCTTCCGCGGCAGCCCCTTTATCCGCGGCGGCGGCATCGGCGGCTTCACGTGGTCGGGCATCCGGATTCGCTTCCCGTCGGACCATCGCCTGTGCGGCGTCTTCCGCGAGATGAACCTCGATGGCGGCGGCGGCAGCACGAGCCTCCACGACATCTCCGCCTACTACCTGGAGCGCAAGCTGATCGGCGCCACGCCGGGCGTCTACGGCGCCTTCAGTTGGAGCTCGTTCGTCGACGTGCGCTACCTGGCGGGCACGACGGGCAACAACTACGTCTGCGAGCACAACCAGAAGGTGGACGCCGACTACCTCGCCAACTGGTACCCGGACCGCGACATGGGCACGCTCCACAAGGTCGATGACTGGTTCGAGTTCAACGACTCGGGCGGCTTCGGCAACCGCCAGGCGGACTTCAGGTACACGAGCGCCAACAAGGAGGACCACTACCGCCAGAACTACAAGCTCAGGTCGCGCGAGAAGGACGATGACTTCAGCGAGCTCATGGATGTCACCTACGGGATCACCACCCTGTTCGACGCCAATCTGGACGCACGCATGGCGGAGCTCATGGATGTCCGGCAGTGGAACAACGTGCTGAGCGTGCGCTTCTTCATCGATGACTGGGATACCCTGGGCGCGAGCCGCGGCAAGAACGCGTACATCTACCTCCCGAGCGGCGACCTGCCGGGGCGGCGCTGGCAGCTCATCCCGTGGGACTCGGACCTGACGTTCAGCAACACGAACGCGACGATCTATCCGACCAGCGCGTTTCCGCAGATGGTGAAGCTGTGGGCCCGGCCGTGGGTGAAGCGCCAGATCAACGCGGACTACCGCTACCTGATCACCGAGGTCCTGCCGATGAACAGGTACCAGGTGTGGCTCGACTGGGTCGCGGACTCATCCGGCCTGTCGCGCCAGAGCCTCGGGAGCTGGTGCCAGACGCGCGCGGCCACAGTCCTCGCGCAGCTTCCCTCGGACACGAGCTGGCCGTTCGACATCACGTCGCCGCGCGGCAACCCGTACGTGAGCAACACGAACACGATCCTCGTCCAGGGCCAGGCGCCCGCCAACGTCGATCGCATCGTCGCCGGCGGAGAGGAGATCACGTCGCAGCTCGCATGGACCAACACCGTGGCGACGCAGTGGCAGTACGGGCCGATCACGCTCCAGCCGGGCCTGAACGAGATCCTGTTCGAGGCCCTGACCCGTACGGGGGCGCCCATCGCGTCGAAGATGCTCCGCGTCCTGTACACGACCGAGGAGCCGCCGCGCATCACGTCCGTGTACCCCGCGCAGGGCATCACGATCGGCGGGGAGACCGTCACGATCCTCGGCACCAATTTCGAGGACGGCATCACCGCCATGTTCGGCACGACGCCGGCGGCGGACGTGCTGCGCGTCGGCGAGACCGAGCTGCGGGTCACGACGCCGGCGCATGCGGCCGGGGCGACGTACATCACCGTGACCAATCCCGACGGCCTGCCCGGCTTCTTCGAGCCGTTCACCTTCATTCCGATTCCCCCGCCGTCGATCGCCTACGTCGCGCCCGCCCTCGGCTACACGGGCGGCGGCACGCGCGTCAAGATCCGCGGCGACTACTTCCAGATGGGGATCCGGGTGTACTTCGGCGGCACGCAGGCGTCCGCGGTCCACTACTACGGGCTCAGGGAGATCGACGCGGTCACGCCGGCGCATGCCGCCGGCGCCGTCGCCATCAGAGTGCTCAACACCGACAACCAGGAATCCACGCGGGCGGGCGCCTTCACCTACGTCGTCGACCCCGCGCCGACGATCGCCTCCATCGCGCCCAACGAGGGCCCGCGGAGCGGCAACACGCTCGTCACGATCGCCGGCGGGAGCTTCAAGGCGGGCGCGACCGTCTGGTTCGGCCCGGCGCCGGCGACGCAGGTCACGTTCGTGTCCTCCGGCGAGCTCAGGTGCCGGACGCCGGTCGAGAACGAGGGCGAGACCTTCGTCGCCGTGCGCGTCGAGAACCCCGACGGGCAGCTCGCGTGGGTGCCGAGCGGCTTCCGGTACGCGAGCGGGGTCGTGTCGTGCGAGAAGGGCGATGCCAACGGCGATGGGCTGATAAACGTCGCCGATGCGGTCGCGATTCTCGAAGCCCTCTTCCGGGGCGGCGACAGCCTGCGCTGCGAGCGCGCGGCCGACATGAACCTCGACGACCGCCTGGACATCGCCGATGCGGTCTCGCTGCTGGGATTCCTGTTCCCCTAGGCCGGGCGGCGCGCCGCTATAGCGTTCTGCCATCGCGGCGGGGTATACTTGGCTGACCGTTCGCGCCGGGGGGTGCCCGTCCGCGGACCGCCGGTTCTCCGCAACCGCGTGCGCCATGCCACACGACGTACCGTTCGAGCCCCAGAAACCGCCCGAAGGGCACCAGGAGACGACGCGCGAGCTCCAGCGCCAGGAGCGGCGCGACCTGGAGCGCCAGGCGGCGCGGTTCCTGAAGCGCCTCCAGCTTCCGGCGCGCATCCTGGATGAATTCCAGCGCCTCAAGAACTATCTCCTCTACGAACGCCGCAAGGGCGAGTCCTGCAGCGTCCTCGCCGTGACGAGCGCGTGGCCGGGCGAGGGCGTGTCCTTCGTCGCGTTCCACACGGCGGTGTCGCTCGCCAAGGGCCTCGAGAACTCGGTGCTGCTCGTCGATGCCAACTTCCGGAACCCATCGCTTCACCGCTTCTTCAACCACGACAACCGCACGGGCTTCTCCGATGTCCTCGCCGGCAGCATGGACATCCACGGCGCCGTCAGGCCGAGCTACATGCCCTACCTCGCGTTCCTCCCGGCCGGCACCCCCTTCGCGGACCCCGCGCCCCATTTCCGCTCCGACAAGTTCGAGTCGTTCCTGAAGATCGCGCGGGCCCGGTTCGACTACGTGATCCTGGACACGCCGCCCGTCTCCCGGTACGCCGACTGCCTGGTCATCGGCCCGCGCGTCGATCACGTCGTGCTCGTCGTCCGCGCGCACCGGACGAAGAAGCAGATCGTCGTCCACGCCAAGGAGCAGATCATCAAGCACGGCGGCAGGATCCTGGGCGTGGTGCTCAACCGGCGCCGTTTCTTCATCCCGGAGTTCATCTACAAGCGGTTGTAGCGGCGCCCTTCCCCCCGCCGCCGGCCCGCGGTACGATGGCGCCCGGCCGGGTCGCGCGCGGGCGCGGGCGCCGGCCGCGCATGCGTTGCCGGTGCCATCCGTGGCCACGTCGAAAGCTCACGATCCCAATTTTTACGCTGCCGTCGCGCTCCTGCTGGCGCTGGTCGCGATCTCCTACCTGAGCCGCGCCGCGGCCCTCTCCCCCGCCGCGGCGGCGATCGTGCGGGTCGTGCAGGGCGCGCTCATCGTCATCGCCTGCGTGCTTCTCGCCCTGAGCCTGCGCGCGCAGCTCCGCACGGCGCCCCCCGCGGCCGCCGCCAAGCCGGCGGGCAAGGCCCTGCGCTCGCCGTTCGACAAGCGCTGAGCGCCGGCGCTCACTCTCCGCAGGTCAGCCCGTCGGGCGTCGGGTCCGGCCCCGCCGCCGGGAACGGCGCGCGCGGCGCCTCGCCCCCGCCGTAGAGGTATGCGAGCGCGAACACCGCGTCGGCAATGTCCAGGACGCCGCTGTCGTTGGCGTCGCAGGCATCGAGGCACGGCGCGGGGCGTCCCCTGAAGAGATGCAGGAGGACGAAGACCGCATCGGACAGGTCGAGCCGGCCGTCGCCGTTGGCATCGCCGCGCACGAACGCGGGATCGGCCGTCCCGACCCCCAGGGCGCCCATGTCGGCGCCGTCCTTGCCCGCCCCGAGGCACGGGCTGTCGGGCAGCAGGCGGAAGTCGTTCGCGGCATCGTCGACGAAGCGGGGGTCCTCGCGAATGTTGCCGGTCCCCGGCCACACGGCCTCCCCGCCCGCATCCGAGAAGGTAAGCGCGAACACCGACAGCGCATCGGTCGTCACATCGTCGCGGTTGCCCCAGGCGATGCAACTGTCGAACGTCCCGTTGCCTCCCTCGCCCGTCCCGGTCTTGGACACGACGAGAAGGCCCTCCTGGCACCCCGTGACCGTGTTGCGATCGCCGATGACGACGGCATCGTCCTTGACCGCGATGCCGGTGCCGCTCCGCGCGATGACGTTGCCGCTGACGACCGTCGGCCCCCGCCCCTGCGTCTCGCAGGACACGGCCTTGTCGCCGAGGCCGAAGAGCACGTTGCCGACGATGCTGCAGGTCGAGCCGCCCAGATCGATGCCGTCGTCCATGCCGTCCGTGATCAGGCAGTTCTCGATGCGGCACGGGCCGGCGCCCTCCCCGTCGAGATCGATCGCATCCTTGTCGCCGATCATGCCGCTGAAGCGGCAGCCCGAGACGAGCACCTCGGAGTCCGTCGTGTGCACGGCCTCGTAGATCTCCTCGAACTCGCAGGTGCGGATCTCGACCCTGGCATCGACGGCATCGACGGCGTTGTCGCGAATGTCCTCGAACCGGCACGATTCGAGGAGCAGCCGCGCGTTGTGCGGCGACACGCACCCCGTGAAGTCGTCTCTCCTCACGCCGCGGCGGAACGTGCACCACCTGAGGCGATGCACCGGATCGGCGTCGCGGATGCCGGTGTCGCGCATGCCGATGCCCGCCCACGGGGCATCGCAGCGCGCGCCGAGGAAGAGAATCGGCTCGGCCTGGGTGCCGGACGCATCGATGCGCCCGAGCACCAGGATCGACGCCCCGCCCGCCGCGAGCACGGTCGCGCCGGGCTCGATCGCGAGCGTGCGGCCCGCGGGCACGGTCAGCCCGGCGCCCGCGAGGTAGTACGGGCCGCCGTTCTTCGTGAGCGTCAGGTCGGCGGCAAGCGTTCCCTGCAGCGTCTGCATCGCGGTCAGGCGCTGGACCGTGAACGTGTACGAACCCACGATCACTCCGTCCTCGCCGAACGCACGCACCGTGACGGCGTTGAGGCCCGGCGCGAGGGCCGCGCTGCCGGCCCACGCGCCCGTCAGGTAGTCGTAGCCGGCCGGCGCGCCCGCGATGTCGACGCGGCGCGTGCGGACGACCGGCGCGGCGCCGCGAAAGACGCCGGTCGCGCTCGTCGCGAGGCACCGCTCGCCGCAGCCGCCGCCCGTGCCGCCCTCCCCGGCGAACAGCTCCGGCACGAGCGACGCATCCGAGCTGTCGATTGTCCGATTGAGCCCCACGATCGCCAGCACGTTCTCCCCGGTCCGGAGAATGCCGAGGGCGGCGGAGACATCGATGCTCTCGGGCGTCCCCGCCTCGCGCGAGGCGGTCGCCGTCCATGTCGACAGCGGCGTTCCCACAGGCGCGTTGCGGGCGGCGATGCGCTGCCCGTTCAGATACGCCGCAAATCCGTCATCGTAATCGACCCTGAGCGTGAGCGCCTGCACCGCCGCGGGATCGGACAACGCGAAGGCCTTGCGCACGAACACCGTCGTGTACCCGTTGTACATGTCGTTGAGTTCCGTGGCGTCATCGCCGTCGCCGAACCCGAAGCCGCTCGGCCCCTCGGGCCACGACGCATCGTCGAAGCCGACCTGCGTCCAGCGAAGATCGCCGCCGCTCGGCTCGGCCGTGCCCTTGAAGTAGCGCCACGACTCGCCCTTCGCGATGAGCGCCTGCGCCGATGCCTCGTCCAGGCCCCCGCGCAGGCGGCGCGGCACGTGCTCGTAGAGCCACCCCATGCGCGCCGTCCAGTACGAGTCGACCGCATCCCGTTCCCCGAACGTGTACTGGGGCGTGATCAGCGCGAGGCGCGCGCGGCACTCCCGGCGCGAGAAGGCCCCGTCCATGAGCTTCTCCAGCCACGCGTGGTAGCCGGGCGCAAAGGCCGGATGCCTGAGAAAACGCCGGATCGAGGCCACCGTGGGGCGGAAGAGCTGCTCGGACGCCGAGTAGAAGCACGTGTCGAAATCCCACGGGATCAGCACCGCCTTGCCATCGCGCCGCCTGAAGTAGATGAAGTAGTCGTCGCCCTTGTCCTTGGCGATGTTGCCCTCGTTGTTGCTCAGGCAGGCCTGCGCGGCGAAGAAGAGCAGCCACTCCTCGACGTCGATCAGCGGCGCGACGGCGGCCGCGAACTCGGCATCCGGCGTGCGCGCCGGATCGAGCACCTCGCAGAGCGCCATGACCTTCTCGTAGGTCTCGTGCACCCAGTCGCCGTTGACGCGCTCGTAGAGCGGCCGGTACGAGTTCGGGGACGTTCCCAGGTAGGTGAAGTCGGCGCTCTGACCGAGGGCATCGACCTCCAGGCCGCGGTACAGCTCGCCGTCATCCTCACCGAAGTTGCGCGTGCAGAAGTCGTCGTCCACGGCCTCGACGCGCAGGTAGCGGCTGTCCCACGCGCCGTGGATCCAGAGGTTCACCATCCACTCCTGCGAGTACGGCAGCCCCGCGCGCTTGAAGATGTCCATGGCGAGGTGCTGTTTCTGCGTGCTCTGGCGGTTGAGATTGAGGAGCTTGATGCCGCGCATGCGCTCCGCATCGCCGAAGGCGATGCGGTAGCTCTTGAGCGTCGCGGTGCGCGAGCCGGCGCCGCGGTACCTGATGCCGGCGTTGTAGCGGATGGCGCCGCCGTCGTCGATGAACGTCGCGTCGAGCAGGACATCGCTCGTCACATCGCGCGTCGTCAGCGTCTGCCAGACGGCCTCGGTCATGAGCACGCGGTAGCAGACGGCGCCGTTCGCCGGCGGCGGGTCGTCGTCGACGAGGAACAGGAAGTCCCTGCCGCTGCCGGGCGCATCGGTCACGACGCCGGCCGTGTCGCCGTCATCGGCCAGAATGTGGAACGCGACGAGCGCGTTGTCGGGAAAGGGGCCGATCAGGACGGCGTACCTGCCGTCGCCCGCCGTCTCGTCGCCGCCCGTGCCGTCATCGCGCATGGGCGCCGCGATCGCGGCGCCGGTGTTCACGCGGTACCTGAGCTCGACCGACGCCACGGCGTCGCTGTCGGCGACCCGGCACGTCACCAGCACCCGCTCGTTCGATCGCGGCACCGGCGGGTCGTGGCGCGGATCGAGCACGAGCGGCGCGATCGCACGGTCGGCCGGCGCGACGCCCGGCGTGCCGCCCGCGACCGCCTCCCAGGCGGCGGCGCAGTTGCTCCCCGTCTTCCGGCTCGTGCGCAGGCACAGGGCCGCGCCGCCGCCGTCGGCGTCCGGCGGCCAGAACCCGTCGTCGGCGTACGCGACGGCGTCGATGACGTTGTGCCAGGCGTCCCGCAGGATGATCTTCTCGCGCGAGTTGAGGAGCACGCCGTCGAAATCCCCGATCACGGCGCTCGGAGGCACCGCGGGCCGGGCCGCCCTGAAGCCCGCGGCATCGCGGGCGACGACGAGCTCGGCGCCGGGCGCGAGGATCGTCCCTTCGGGGAACGCGAAGTGAATGCCCTTGGTGAAGCGCCACCCCCCGAGGTCGACGGCGAACGCCGCGCGGCTGGCGATCGCCACGTACTCCAGGCCGAGCGGTTCGGCGGGCGGCGTCCCCGTGTGGGCGGGGTGGTACATGATCTCGCTCATGTACACGTCGTCGCGCACGGGCGACACGTTCGGGGCGTTCCACGTTGCCTCGGCGAAGGACGCCACATTGTCGTCCCCGTCCGGAAAGCGCCCGAAGCTCTGCGCGTCGGCCGCGAAACGGGGCTCGCACGTGTCGATGATCGTCCTGCCGTCGGGGTGGAGCAGCACGTAGACATCCGCGCCGTACGGCGGCTCGAACGCGAGCGGCACGGCGAGGAACGTGTCCACGACCGCGGGGGCGAACGTGTGGCGGACGGCCATGCCGGCGCCGCGCGCGAGAATGCAGCCGCCGAGCGCGAAGGGCTCGGGGCCCGTGCGGACGATCTCGACCCAGTACGCGGCGCCCATGCGCGCAACCTCGTTGATACGCACGGGACGCACGGCCGCCGCGCCCGCCGAATTCGCCGCGCCGGGCGTGCCGCCCGCGTACGCGCTCGCCTGCCACGACCAGGCGAAGTCGTTGTCCAGGCGGGCGCTGCGGAGCTCGAGCGTCGCGCCCTCCCCGTCGGGCATGCCCGGCCAGGGCTCGTCATCGTCGTAGCGGACGAAGTTGATGCGCACGCCGTCGGGCCTGCGGAGGCCGAGGACGGCGCCGTCGTTGTCCAGCTCCCCGTCCCAGGGGCCGTACGCGCCCGCAACGCCCGACGCGGCCGCAAGGTACGCGGGGTCGGCCGCGACGACGGCGAATGCGCCGGGCGCGAGCGTCACCCCCGCGGGGAAGGCGAACCGGACGCCGCCCTCGAGAATCCAGCCGGACAGGTCGGCGTGGTCCGTGCCGCCGTTGAGAAGCTCGACGAATTCCAGGCGCGGCTCTCCGCCGAGAGGATGATAGTTGATCTCATTCAGCACGACGCCGAAATCGCCGCCGGCAAGCCCGGCGCCGATCGCCAGAAAGAGCAGCGCCAACCTGGTCACGCGACCTCCTCTCGATCCTCGGACGCGGCGGGAGCGGGGAGCCGCCGCGCGGAACGAGCCGAACGCACACGAACGTCACTCATCCATTGATGATATGTCCCGAGGGCGGAGGATTCAATCTGCGGGCACGCGGCCGGGCGGGCCGAAAAAAAAACCGCCCGAAGGCGGTTCATGGTTTGGAGCGGGCGATGAGGCTCGAACTCACGACAACCACGTTGGCAACGTGGGACTCTACCACTGAGTTACGCCCGCATGGCAGTTCTCTATGGTACTATCGGCTCTGGTGTTGTCAATCCTTGTCCCGGGCGTTCCCGCCGGGGCAGGGGGAGAGGGGCCCCTCGGCCGGGCGGCCCCGCCGATGGCGGCTGCAACCCCCGCGGCCCCGGGGCGGCCTCAGGCGATCTTCTTCTCCAGGCAGATTATGTTGCCGGTGCCGCGGTACTCGATCTTGTCGGTGCACCGGCGCATCAGGAGGATCCCCAGGCCGCCCTTCTTCCCCTCCTTGACGATCTTGCGCTTGGCATCGTGCAACGCGTGCGACATGAGCGACCAGCCGAGGTAGAACTCGTAGTCGAAGCCCTCGCCTTCATCGGCGATCTGGATGCGCACGCGATCCTTCTCCAGCAGGTAGATCACCTCGACCTGCTTGTCCGGGCTGTACTTGTTGCCGTGGCGGATCGCGTTGTCCAGCGCCTCCTTGAACGCCTTGAAGAGGAGGTCGAGCGACTCGACCGACAGCCCGGACTGGGACAGCAGCTTGAAGGTCAGCTCGTGGGCCTTCTCGACGCGGTTCTGGTTGAACCTGAACGCGAACCTGACCTCCTGCAGCGCATGGCCGCGATCCTCCGGTATGCGCCTGAGCTCGGTCTCGGCCAGCGAGAAGAGCTCGAGCAGCTCGAAAGGATCCGTCAGGTAGTCGTTCTCCCAGATCCTGAACGCGCTCTGGCGATGGACGTTCGACCCCTTGGGGTAGAGCTTGATCACCGAGGTGAGGCTCTTGCCCTTGTCGAGCTTGATGCGCGCGAGAAAGACCCCCTTGGGGTCCATGCGGTCATCGACGATCACCACCGTGGGCGCGACCTTCTGGTACTGCTTGAGGGCCTCCTCCGCCGAGTGGAAGAGGTGAAAGGAAGCCCTGGCCCTGGCGAGCCTGAGCCTGACGACCTCGGTGAAATGGCCCTCCTTGGGGACGAGCACGAGGACCGACGACTTGCCGCCGGCGAGCGGCTTCTGGGGCCAGACGGGGATCTTGCGCGCCGTCTCCTTGATCTCCGCGGCCCTCGCGAGGCCGCCCGGCGGCAGGGAGCCGTCCTCGACCCCCCGCAGGATCTCCTTGGCCTTGTCGACGTCGACCGCGAGCGGCACGACGGTCGTGAGCCCGAGCAGATCGAGCGACACGGCGACGGTGCGCGGCACGTGGGCAAGGACGAGCGCGCCGCCGGCCTCCGCCAGCGTCCCCTGCCACTTGATGAGCGCGCTGATGCCGGTCGAGTTTATGTACGCGACCGACGCCATGTCGACGACCAGGTACTTGTCGCCGCCCTTGACGGCCTTCTGGATCGCGGCCGTGAACGCATCGTAGTTGGGCGCATCCACGAATCCGTTGACGTGCAGGACGGTGCACTTGGCCGTGTGACTCACGGGGACATGCTCGGGTACGATCTCTATCTTCGGCATCGGTGTGCCTCTTTCGCGTTGCTGTCCTACAAGAGCCCTGGAGTCTATTGTACCCCGGCCGGAAGTCGGGTCAACAAAACCGCGCGCGCAGGCCGCGCCGTCTCTCTGGCCGCCCCGCCGCACGTGTGCTACAATCGCGCCTCGACCGTGCGGCAAACCCGATGCAAGGAGTCGCCCATGCCTCCGCAACCGCTCCTCTCGTTTGATTTTCTGAAGAGCCAGGAAGTCAAATTCCCCATCGAGGTGATCCGCGCGCGCAACCCGCAACGCTACGAGATGGAGCACCTTTCGGCCATCGTGCACTTCGATGCCGAGGCGCAGATCGTCGCCGGCTACAAGGATGTGGGCGAGCAGGAGTTCTGGGTGCGCGGGCACCTGCCGGAGCGCCCACTCCTGCCCGGCGTGGTCATGCTCGAGGCCCTCGCGCAGCTCTGCTCGTTCTACCAGGTCACGATCCAGCCCGATGCGCCGTTCTTCGGCTTCGGCGGACTGGACGATGTCCGCTTCCGGGGCACGGTCGTGCCGGGCGACCGCCTGTACCTCATCGCCCGGGCCCTGGACATCAAGGCGCGCCGCGGGTATTACCAGACGCAGGGGCTGGTCAACGGCAAGCTCGTGGTCGAGGCCAAGGTTCTCGGCATAGCATTCTAGGTTGCGGGCTCCGCCCGCAACCGGGCGCCCTCGCCGGGGGCGATGGCGCCCGCAGCCTCGGCACGGGCGGCCCGTTGCGGCGTCATCATCCCTGTTCCGTAGCTGGAGGAATCCATGCGCTGCGTCACGCTTCTTTCCGGCATGCTCGCCGGCCTGGCCGCGCTCGCGGCCGCCGCGGCCGGCCCGGCACCCCTGTCGCTGGCAGGCCAGTGGCGCTTCCAGCTCGACCGCGAGGACGCCGGCATCGAAGACCGCTGGTTCGACCGCGCGCTTCCGGAGCGCATCACGCTCCCCGGCGCCCTCCAGAACCAGGGCTTCGGCGACGAGATCTCGGTCTCGACCAGGTGGACCGCGAACGTCAACGACCGGACCTGGTTCGACTCGCCCGCCTTCGAGCAGTACCGCCGGCCCGGCAACGTGAAGGTGCCGTTCTGGCTCCAGCCCGACCGCCACTACGTCGGCGCGGCCTGGTACCAGCGCGACGTCGTCATCCCGGACGAGTGGCGCGGGAAGCGCGTGGTCCTCACGCTCGAGCGCCCGCACTGGGAGACGCGCGCGTGGATCGACGGTCGGGCGCTCGGCGCCCGCGACAGCCTTTCGACCGCCCACGTCTACGACCTGGACGCCGGCCTCGCGCCCGGGACGCACACGCTCACGCTGCGCGTCGACAACCGCATGATCGTCGATGTCGGCATCTGGGCGCACAGCATCTCCGACCACACCCAGGGCAACTGGAACGGCATCGTGGGGCGCATCGAGCTCGCGGCGGCGAGCCCCGTATGGATCGACGACGTGCAGGCGTTTCCGAGCCTCGCGCGGAAATCCGTGCGCCTCGCGGTGCGGATCGGCGGGAGCAGCGCCGGGGCGGTCACCGTCCGCGCGGGCGCGGTCGCCAAGGAAGTCGCTCTGGACGCGAACGGCGCCGCCGTCAACCTGGAGGTGCCTCTCGGCGCCGGCGCGCGGCCGTGGGACGAGTTCGCGCCGGAGCTCCAGCGCCTCTCGGTCACGCTCCAGGGCGATGGCATCGCCGACGCGCGCACGGTGACGTTCGGCCTGCGCGAGATCGCCGCGCGGGGAACGCAGCTCGTCCTCAACGGCCGCAATCTCTTCCTCCGCGGCACGCTGGAGTGCTGCATCTTCCCGCTGACCGGCTACCCGCCGACCGACGTCGATGCATGGAAGCGCGTGATCCGCATCTGCAAGGACCACGGCCTCAATCACATCCGCTTCCACTCCTGGTGCCCGCCCGAGGCCGCCTTCGCCGCGGCGGACGAGCTCGGCTTCTACTACCAGGTGGAAGTCGCCGCATGGACGACGGTCGGCGACGGCGGCCCGATCGATGCGTGGCTCTACACCGAGGGCGAGCGAATCCTCCGCGCCTACGGCAATCACCCGTCGTTCCTGCTCATGCCCTACGGCAACGAGCCGGGCGGGGCGCGCCAGAAGGAGTGGCTCGGCCTCTGGGTCGAGCACTGGAAGGCGCGCGACGGCCGCCGGCTCTACACGAGCGGCTCGGGCTGGCCCATGATTCCGGAAAACGAGTTCCAAGTGACCCCCGCGCCGCGCGGCCCCGGGGGCTGGGTCGGCAAGGACTACCGCGCAACCATCCGGGACCTCTCCTCGCCGGTCATAGTCCACGAGATGGGCCAGTGGTGCGTCTACCCGAACTTCGACGAGATCGCCAAGTACACGGGCCCCCTCAAGGCCCGGAACTTCGAGATCTTCCGCGACTCGCTCGCCGCGCACGGAATGCTCGATCAGCGGCGCGATTTCCTGCGCGCATCGGGGAGGTTCCAGGCGCTGTGCTACAAGGAGGAGATCGAGGCGGCGTTCAGGACGCCGGGCGTGAGCGGCGTCCAGCTTCTCGATCTCCACGATTTCCCCGGCCAGGGCACGGCGCTCGTCGGCGTCCTCGATGCGTTCTGGGACGAGAAGGGTTACATCACCCCCGCCGAGTTCCGCCGCTTCTTCGGGCCCACGGTGCCGCTCGCCCGCATGGAGAAGCGCGTGTGGACGGCGGACGAGACCTTCGCCGCCGGCGTCGAGATCGCGCATTTCGGACCGGCGCCCATCGAGCGCGCGCGCGCGTACTGGCGCCTCATCGGCGATGCAGGCGAGGCGGCGGGCGGCGAGCTCCCGGCGCATGCCGTCCCGATCGACCGCGGGACGCCGCTCGGCCGCATCACGTTCCCGTGCGCCGGCCTGAAGGCGCCCGCCATGTACCGTCTCGTCGTCGGACTTGCGGGCACGGAGATCGAGAACGACTGGACGATCTGGGTCTATCCCGCCGCGGTCCCGGCGGCCGCGCCCGCGGGCGTGCTCGTCGCGACGG
>DHGK01000396.1 GCA_002402755.1 Planctomycetes bacterium UBA4800 | reverse complement strand
CGGCGCTGCGGCTGGCTCGACATGGCGGCGCTGTCGCGCGCCATCTGGACGTCGAACGTGGACAGCCTCGTCATCACCAAGATCGACGTCCTCGACACGCTCCCCGAGATCAAGGCCGCCGTCGGCTATCGCCGCGGCGCGACCCGCGTCGACCACCTCCCCGCGTCGTTCCCCGACGAGCCGCCCGAGGTCGAGTGGAAGACCTTCCCCGGCTGGCAGCGNNCCGCTCGGCGACTGCCGCCGCTTCGAGGATCTTCCCGAGGCCTGCCGCAACTACGTCGTGTGGATCGCCGCCGCGACGGGCTGCGCGATCCGGATGGTGTCGGTCGGCCCGGATCGCGCGCAGACGATCGTGCTCAACCCGCCGCTGCGAGCGACGCCGCCGTGACGCGGGCGATCCTTCCGCGCCACATCGCGTTCATCATGGACGGCAACGGCCGCTGGGCCGAGAACCGCGGCCTGCCGCGCGTCAAGGGCCACGAGCGCGGCGCCCGTGCGATCCGCATCGTCATGGAGGAGCTGCTCGCCCTCGGCGTCCCCGAGGCCACCTTCTACGCGCTCTCCAGCGAGAACTACGAACGCCGTCCCGCCCGCGAGATCCGGCGGCTGCTCGGCCTTCTGGTCCGCTATCTCGCCTCGCAGGAGAAGACGCTCAGGGAACGGCGCATCAAGTTCACGGTCATAGGGCGCCTCGAACCGCTGCCCGCCGAGGTCGTCGATGCGATCCGCCGCACGATCGCGCGCACGGCGGCGCACGACCGCTTCACGTTCAGGCTCGCCATTAACTACGGCAGCCGCCGCGAGATCATGGACGCGGCCTGCGCGCTCGCGCGCGCCCGCGGCCGGCGCCCGGCCGACGATGCTCTCGAGCCCGACGGCCTGCGCGCGTTCCTGTACGACCCCGCCATGACGGACCCGGATCTCCTGATACGAACGGGAGGCCAGTCGCGGCTCAGCAACTTCCTCCTCTGGCAGTGCTCGTACACGGAGCTGTACTTCACCGACACGCTCTGGCCGTCCTTCGGCAAGGCGCAGCTCGCCGAGGCCATCGAGTTCTACGCGCGCACGACGCGGAAATTCGGAGCGGTGAAGTAACATGCGCGCCCGCCTCATGTACGGCCTTCCGCTCTCGATCGGCGTGCTGCTCCTCTTCTGGATCGATCACATCTTCGCCATGGCGCACTGCTTCACGGCGCTGGTCGCGATCGTCGCCGTGATGGCGTGGATCGAGTTCGCGGCCATGGCGTTGCCCGCGCGGCGGGGATGGCGCGCGGCGGGCGTGCCCGCCGCGGCGGCGCTCGTCGGCGCCGCCTGGTGCTGCCTCCCCGCGCACATGCACCTCTTCCACGCGGCCGCGGTCCCCGCGGTCATGTTCGCGTGCCTGTTCGCGGGCGCGGTCCGCTGGGACGCGGCCGGCGCCTCCTTCTCCGACATGGCCGCCTGGTTCGCGGGCGTCATCTATACGGGATACCTGCCCGCGTGCTTCCTGCAGCTCCGGAGCCTCGAGGACGGCGAGGCCCTCGTCCTGGCGTGCTTCCTCGTCGTCAAGCTCGGCGACACCGGCGCGTACTTCACCGGCAGGCTGCTCGGTCGCCGCCCGCTCTGCGCCGTCAGCCCGAAGAAGACCGTCGAGGGCGCGCTCGGCGGCCTCGCGTTCTCCTGCGCCGCCGCATACGGGAGCGCGCGCCTCCTCCTGCCCGACCTGCCCCACGGGGCGGGCGTCGTGATCGGCTGCGGACTCGTCCTCGGCGCGCTCGGACAGGCGGGCGACCTGGTCGAGTCCTTCATCAAGCGCGCCTGCGGCGTCAAGCACTCCTCGATCGTGTTCCCGGAAATCGGCGGCGTGCTCGATGTCATCGACAGCCTGCTCTTCGCCGGGCCCGCGCTCACCATTTGCATGATCGCGCTGTCATGATTGAGGTGCCGGAGGCCCGCGGCACTCCGGCGCGAGGCGCCTGGATGCCGAGATAGGCTGTAGGCTATAGGCTATAGGCTATAGGCTGTAGGCTGTGGGCTGTAGGCTGATTCATCCGGGCTGAGGCCTGCGCCTTGATGCCCGGGCGAGTCCCGCGATAGAGTATCGGAACAACAGCCTGACGCGGGAAACGCCTCAAAGGCGATCCGGCGCGACAGGTTCTGAACAGCGGCATAGTTATGGTAGAGAAGTGGATCAAGGACCTCTCCCGGGAGACGGCCCTGCGCGTGTGCGGGCCGCGTGACCGCCACCTCCGCGCCATTCGCGAGGCTCTCGGCGTGACCGTGTCGGCGCGCGACGGCAATATCCGCGTCAGCGGCGAGGAGAAGCCCGTCGATGAGGCAATGCTCATTCTCGAACGGCTCCTGGCGGTGATCCGCTGCGGCGACACGATTCCCGACGACTTCCTCGCGGCCGCGTCCGCGCGGCCCGCCGAAACGGACTCGCCGCGCAGCCTCGGCCACTGGGCGAAGTCCGAGGGCCAGCGGCAGTACATCCACGTCATGGAGCGCCACGACGTGGTCCTGTGCACGGGGCCGGCAGGGACCGGCAAGACCTTCCTCGCCGTGAAGATGGCGGTCCATTGCCTCCGCGAAGGCCGCATCAAGCGCCTGGTCCTGTGCCGCCCGGCCGTCGAGGCAGGCGAGCGCCTCGGGTTCCTGCCGGGCGATTTCTACGCCAAGGTCCACCCCTACCTGCGCCCCCTCTACGACGCGCTCAACGAGATCCTGGACTACGAGCAGGTCAAGCGCTACATCGAGCGCGAGATCGTGGAGGTCATCCCGCTCGCCTACATGCGCGGGCGGACGCTGGCCAACGCCTTCATCATCCTCGACGAGGGGCAGAACACCACCTCGGCGCAGATGAAGATGTTCCTGACACGCATGGGCGAGGGCTCCAGGATCGTGGTGACGGGCGACATCACCCAGATCGACCTGGAGGGCGAGCCGTCGGGGCTGGTCGAGGCGCACCGGATTCTCGCCGGGGTGCCGGGCATCGCCTGGGCGGCCCTCGACCGGCGCGACATCGTGCGCCACGCGCTCGTCGCGGAGATCGTGGATGCCTACGAGCGGCACCGCGCACAAGACGGACGGCACGCATGAACCTGGGCACGCAGAGGCGCAAGCGCTGGCAGCGGCTCTCGCTGGGCAAGCTGGAGAGCCGCGAGGACCAGCTTCTCAGGCAGCAGAAGTTCTCCAACACGCTCTCGCGAAGCTGCATCATCCTGGCGTTCATCCTGCTGGTCGAGTTCCTGGTGCTCGAGGGCTGGCTCAGGACGCCGGCCCTGCGCGGCCTGGGGCTCCAGACCGCGGCCCTCGTCCTCATGGTCGCGCTCGTCAACGTGCTCGGCTGGATCGGCCTCATGCAGATCTTCCCCCAGGCGATCGACGCGGTCGCCTCCTTCCACCGGCTGGTCGGCATCCTCGTCGCGTACATGTTGCTCGCCAAGTTCGTGTTCCTGTTCGGGTTCCCGCACCTCCTTGCGCCCATGCCGCTCCTCGCGATCACGGCGACGCTCATGTACTCCAAGCACCTGGCCGTGTATCTCGTCGCCGGCTTCTCCCTCTTCACGGGATTCATGAGCGCCGTCGATCTCATTCCGCCGCCGGCCGGCGACGCCGCGGCCGCGCCGTTCTTCCTGCCGCTCGACGTGCCGCTCACGCTGGCGCTCCTGCTCGGCGGGATCGGGGCCGTCATCGCCACCGGTCGGATCCGCGCGCAGTCCCAGCCGATCACGATCGGCTTCTTCGCGGGGCTCCTGCACGTCGTCGTCGTCTCGGTGTGCAATCTGCTCGCCGGCCGCGCCCTGGAGGGGCTGGACGCCGGCGAGCCGTTCTGGCGCCTCCCCCTCGTCTTCGATTCCCTCTGCGGCCTGGCGAACGGCTTCATCTGCGGCGTCGCCGTCACCTGCCTGCTCCCGACGCTCGAGTACCTCTTCGATGTCGTCACCGAGCGCAGGCTGCGCGAGCTCGCCGATCTGAGCAACGAACTCCTGCGCACGTTCGCGCTGCGGGCGCCGGGCTCCTTTACCCACGCCCAGAACGTCGCGTACCTCGCGAGCGAGGCGGCGGTCGCGATCGGCGCCGACGCGCTGCTCACGCGCGTGGGCGCGTACTACCACGACATAGGCAAGCTGTACAAGCCGGAGTACTTCGTCGAGAACCTCTCCCCCGGGTCGCCCAACCCCCACGACCGCCTCTCGCCCGAGATGAGCCGCCTGGTCATCACATCCCACGTCAAGGACGGCCTGGCGATCGCGGAGGAGGAGAACCTGCCGCCCAAGGTCGCGGCCATGATCCCCATGCACCACGGCACGACCGTGATCCAGTACTTCTACCTCCGCGCGAAGAGCCAGGCCGAAGCGGGCGGCAGGGAAGACCTCGACATCGAGCTGTACCGCTACCCCGGCCCCAAGCCCACGTTCAAGGAAGCGGCGATCCTCATGCTCGCCGACCTCGTCGAGGCGACGAGCCGCACGGTGGCCGAGCCCACGCCGCCGCGCCTCAAGGACATGATCCACAGCGGCATCCTCAAGCGCCTGCAGGACGGCGAGCTGGACGATTCGGAGATCACCATGCGCGAGCTCTCGCGCATCGAGGAGAGCTTCCTGAGAACGCTCTCCACGCAGATATTCCACGGGCGCATTCCGTACCCGAAGACCAAGGAGACGATGCCGAAGGTGCCGGCGCCGCAGAGCAGATGAGCATCCGGGCAGGAACGTTGGACACGCATCGCGCACGCGCGGCGCGGCGCCGCCCCGCGGCGCGAAGGGCGCCCGCGCGGGCCGTCCCCGGGCGTCCCCGGCGCGCCATCCGGATCGCCATCACGCGCGCATCGGGCTGCGCGCCCCTGCGCGCCGCCCGCGTTCGCGCAACCCTGCGCGCCGCGGCGCGCGCCCACGGCTGGCGCGGCGACATCAGCCTGGCGGTCGTCGACGACGTTGCCATCGCGGCGCTGAACCGGCGCTTTTTGCGCGCGCGCGGCCCGACCGATGTGCTCGCGTTCGCCTACGGCGATGACGCGGACGGCGTCGCCGGCGAGATCATCGTCTCGGCAGAGACTGCCGCCCGCGCCGCGCGCGCGCTCGGCGAGCCCCCCGAACGCGAGCTCCTGCGCTACTGCATCCACGGACTGCTCCACCTGTGCGGCCTCGATGACGCCGCACCCGCCGCGCGCCGCGAGATGCAGGCGCAGGAGGATCGCTTCCTGCCGCCGCACGAGGAGTTCCGCCCGTGACGGCCCCCGGAGCCGGCTCGACCCGCGACGCGCTCGATCGCCTCCGGCGCCGCGTCGCCGCCCTCGGCGGGCTGCCGACGCTCCCCGCGATCGCGGCCGAGGTCCTGCGCGCGGCGCGCGATCCCGCCGCCACGGTCGTGGACATGACCGCCCGCATCGCCAGGGATCCTCCCCTTGCGGCGCGAGTCCTCAAGGTCGCCAACTCGGCCTCCTACGGCATGACCCGAACCGTGGGGTCGCTCAGCGTCGCCTGCGTCCTTCTCGGCATGAAGCGCATCGCGGGCATTGCGGCGAACGCGTCGACCTTCCGCACGCCGCTCGCCGGCGCCGCCGGCGCCCCGCCGCGCGAAGCGCTCTGGGAGCACGCGGCCGCCTGCGCCGCCGCCTGCGACCTCCTCGCCAGGCGCCTCAAGCTCGACGTGGTCGCGGAGGCGTTCGTCACGGGCCTGATTCACGACATCGGCACGACGGTGCTCGACGCCGTCCTGCACGAGGACTTCGAGCGTATTCTGGAGCTTGCGGCCGCGGAGCGGATTCCCCTGTACGAGGCGGAACGGCGGATGCTGGGCACCGACCACGCGCACATCGGCGCGTGGCTCGCCGAGGCGTGGAATCTCCCCCCGCAGATCGCGAGCGCGGTGGCCGCCCATCACGGGCCGCCGTGCGACCCCGGCGAGGCGCCGCTCGCCGCCGCGCTGCAGGCCGCCGATGCCGCCGTGCGGGCGGCCGGCCTGGGCTTCGCGCGGTTCTCTCCGCCGCCCTCCCGCGAGGAGCTCTCCGCCCGGCCCCTCTTCGCGGGCGCCGCGTACGACTGGGATGAGCTCGAGACGCGCGCGGCCGCGGCGGCATCCGAAGCCAGGGAGTTTCTTGCGGCGGCCGGGAATCCCGCGCGTCCTTCGCAGGGCGCGCGGCAGGAGCTATAATCACAGCCTATGAACGACGCGCAGAGGACTCAACCGGACGCGGCGCCCGCGGCGCCGGCCGCATCTCCCGCCGCGGCCGCGCCCGAGCCGGCTCCCGCGGCCGTGCAGCCGCGCGCGCCCGACTTCGCGTACTTCTGCCTCGTGCGCTACGGGAACTACCATTTCAGGGGCAGGTTCGGCACGAACGACGAGTCCCTGCGCCGCGGCGAGCACGTCATCGTCCGCAGCAACCGGGATCTGGAGGTCGGCACGATCCTGGCGCCGAGCGCTCCGCTCGGCGAGGAGTCCATCGTCGGACCGCTCCTCCGGCGCATGACCGCCAAGGACCGCGCGCGCGCCGCCGAGCTTGAGGAGCGCTCGCGCACCCAGTACTGGAAGTTCGTCGAGGAGAAGTCGGCCGAGCTGAAGCTCGCCCTGCATCTGGTCAACATCGAGGCGCTCTTCGGCGAGCAGAAGGTCGTCGTGCACTACACGGCCAACGGCAGGATCGATTTCCGGGAGCTCGTGCATCTCCTGGCGCGGCGGTTTCACGCGCGCATCGAGATGCGCCAGATCGGTCCGCGCGACTGCACGCGCATTCACGGCGGCATCGGCACCTGCGGCCTCGCCCTGTGCTGCGCCACCCACCTCGACGCGATCGAGGCGGTCACGATCCGGATGGCCAAGGAGCAGGGCCAGCCGCTCAACCCCGGCAAGAACTGCGGCGCCTGCGGCAAGCTCAAGTGCTGCCTGCGCTACGAACTGGAAGCGGAGGCCCTGGAAACGTTGAAGCGCGCGAAGAGAAGCGGCAGACAGTGACGGACGCGATCATCAGCGACATCCACGCCAACTGGGAGGCGCTCTCGAAGGTATTCGAGGACATCGACCGGCGCGGGATCGAGTCCGTGCTCTGCCTGGGCGATGTGGTCGGCTACGGCCCGGACCCGGACCGCTGCCTGGACCTCGTGCGCCGGCGCTGCGCCGTCTACCTCATGGGCAACCACGAAGAAGCGCTGCTCAGGGCTCCCATCGGGTTCTACTCGCTGGCGCGCGAGGCGCTCGCCTGGACCCGCACGCGGCTCTTCGGGCCGTGGTGGAAGCCGTGGCGCGCGATCAGGTACCGCCGCATCCTGAACGACCTGCCCCGTCTCGCGCACCGCCCGGACTGCCTGCTCGTCCACGGGTCGCCGCGCGACCCGACGTCCGAGTACCTCCTTCCGCGCGACTTCCTGCTTGCCGATCCCGACGTCATCGCGGAACTCTTCACCTTCGAGGAGCCGGTGTGCTTCACGGGCCACACGCACATGCCGTGCGTGTTCACGGAGGGGCGCAACGTGTACCCCTCGGGCGAGGACGGCATGGAGGTTCGCATCGAGGGAGAGAAGCTCATCATCAACGTCGGCTCCGTGGGCCAGCCGCGCGACCGCGACCCGCGCGCCTGCTACGTGGAATTCACGGGCGACCGCGTGATCTACCACCGCATTCCCTACGACCTGGCCGCGACGCAGCAGAAGATCGCCGCCAACGGCCTCGACCACCGCCTCGCCGAGCGCCTCGGATACGGGGTCTGAGAGCCCGCCATGGGGCCGGAAGAGAAGGAGAAGCGGATCGGGCGCGGGCTTTTCCTGGTCACGACCGAGGACGATCCCGGCGGCATCGCCGGCGCGTGCGCGCTCCACGAGACGCGCCTGCACCTTCCGGCCCCCGACGCCGAGGCCAACGCCGCCGCCCTGCTCACGGCCCTCTATCCCGGGCGCGCGGTGCTCGCGGGACGCGGCGAGCTGTCCGCGCGCACGTTCCTCGATCTGCTCGCGCGCCACGGGTTCGCGGTGTACGCGTCCGTCCCGCCGGATCTCGCCTTCCTGCTCCCGGAGGGCGCGCGGCCGTTCGAGCCGGACGCGCCGCGCGCGCATCCGTGGTGCGTCTGGCTGCACGCGCGCGGGGAGGTTCCCCCCGATGCGCTGGCCGCGGTGCACCGCGAGGCCCGGGAGTTTCCCGCGGCGTTCGTGCCGCTCGCGCCGCGGCCCGCCGCCTCGGCATGGGATGAAGGGCGTTATCACGTGCGCATGCGCTGCTCGCATCCGTTCCCCGGCGGCGATGCCGCGCTGCTCGATTTCTTCCCGAGCATCGGCGCCTGGCTCCAGGTCCCGCTGCATCTGGGCGACGGCGCCAACCTCGCGTGGGAACAGACCGCCCCGGACCGCGCCTTCTTCGGCGAGGACTGGCGCCGGGGCATCGTGCGGGTGACCCGGAACGGCGCGACGCTCATCTGCGGCGTGGGCCGGAGGCGCGCGCCGCCGGTCGCACGCACGCTCATGTGGCTGCTCGGCACATGGCGCACGCCCGCGTGCCGCACGGTCTGGGACGCCCGCGCGCTCGTCGAGATGGCCTCGCGGGCGCGGCTCACGCCGCTCCGGCGGCTCGGGCTCCCGCAGCCGGCGGGCGCGTTGCCGCTCATGGGCCTGCTCGAGGCGCACCTTGCCCGCTACGCCCGGAACGCGGACCGCGAGGTGATGGGAAAGCTCAAGGACCTGGGATACCTGTGAGGCCGGCCATGCAAGACCATCGGCAGGAACATGCGCGCGCGGCGAGGTTGCGCGGCCCGCGCGCGAAGCGGCTTCCGGCATGCATCGCCGCCGCCGCTCTTGCGGCGCTCTCGCTTCGCGCCGCGCCGGCCGGCGAGCCGCCCCGCGCGCGCGGCGATGCCGAGCGCGGCGGCCAGCGCATCTTCTTCTTCCAGGGCGCGCCGCGCGACATCGGCCGGCGCCACGGGGAGATCTTCAAGGAAGAGCTGCGCTACCTGCTCGACAACTACCTCGGGTTCTTCCTCGGGACCGGCAGTTCGCGGACGTTCGCGCGCGCCGCCATGCTCGCGGCCGCGTCCCGCTTCTCCGTCCCGGACGCCGCCCGCGAGGAGATGCAGGGCATCGCCGAGGGCGGCGGCGTCGCGTACGAGGACATCCTGCTCGCCAACACGGTCTTCGATGCGAAGAAGGCCATTATGTGCACGACGTTCTCCGCCAAGGGCCCGGACGGCTTCTTCGCGCGCAATCTCGACTTCCCGAGCCTCGGCGTCCTCCACCCCCGTACGGCGGTCTTCGTGCTTCCCGCGGACGGGGGCGGGCGCATGGCCATCGTGAGCTATCCCGGACTGGTCGGCGCGCTCACGGGAATCAACTCGCGCGGCCTGGCCTGCGGCGTCATGGAGTGCTACGGCAAGGGGCACGACCCCGACGGCGAACCGTACGCCATGATCTTCCGGCGCGTGCTGGCGGCGTGCGCCACGGTCGGCGAGGCCGCCGCGCTCATCACGAACGCGAAGGCCACGACCGGGAACAACCTGATGCTCGCCGACGCGGCCGGCGATGCGGCCGTCATGGAGATCCGCCCGTCGGGCGCGCGCCTCAGGCGCAGCCCCGGGCGGTACGTGTACGCCACCAACCACTTCCTCGAGGAGAACCCGGGCGAACGCCGCCTCAGGATCATCGAGGGGTGCATCGCGGCCGCGCCTGCGCCGAGCATGGCGCTGGCCGAGGACGTTCTCCGCAAGACCGCGATCGTGGGCGACAACATCCAGGCGATGGTATTCCTCCCCGCCCGGCGCACCGTCTTCCTCAGCGCGGGGAAACTCCCGGCCTCGGCCGGCCCCTACGCGCCGCTCGGCGCGCAGCTTCTCGGCCTCGGCGGCGCCGGAAAGCGGCACGTGTGCTCGGGCGGGATTCCGCGTGAGTGCAGCGAAGCCCTCGTGCGGGCGCTCGGCGCGGCGGCGGCGCAGCAGCGTCCGAACGCCGGCGCCGAGTTCCTCGCCGCGCTCCGAGCGGCGGCCGAGGCCCTCGCCCCCGAGGACATGCTTCTTGCGGCCGTGTGCCTCGCGTCCGAGAGCCCTGCCGCGCTCGCGGGCGCGCTCGCCGAGGCGCAGGGCGTGCGCGTCCTGATCGCCGAGACGCCGGCGCCTCCCGGCCCCGACTGGGCGAACGCCGCCGATGTCGTGTACGTCGCGGCGGCGCCCGAGTCTGGCGCCGGCATGACGGCGTCGCTCGCGGCGATCCTCGCGAACCCGGCCGCGTCCGATGGCGATCGAGACGGCACGCTGACGCTGGCCGAGGTCATCGCGGCGCTGCGGGCGGCGGCGCCCGCGGGCGGCGCATCGATCACGGCGGGGCTGCCGCTCGCGGCGGCGGTGGCGTTCAGGCCATAGGCTAGAGCCCAAGCATGCACGCCCCGCGGCTGAAGGTCACGATCCTGCGCTGCGCAGGTGTGTCGGCGAGCGCGCGCGCCAGGTTCTCCTCCATCTCCCGGCGCACGGCGGCATCGGGCAACGCGCGCAGCGCGCCGCGGTAGCGCTCGAAGTGCGCCGGCACGCCGTAGTACGCGCGGTCCAGGTGCGCGAGCATCGCCTCGGCCTCCTCCTCGCGAACGAACACGCACACGCAGCCGCCGCTGCCCGCGCCCGTGAGCTTGCCGCCCGCGTACCCCGGGCCCTCGGCCGCAATGCGAAGCAGGAGATCGAGCTGCTCGTTCGACACCATGAAATCATCGCGGATCGTGTCCTGCGCGCGCTCGATGCACTCCCCGAGCATGCGCCTGAACGCATCGTACTCGGCCGAGTCGGGCGCGACGCCGCGCTCGAGCGCGGCCGCCGCCTCGCCGAGCAGCCGCTCGATCCGCCGTCCCAGGATGTTCTCGGTGTTGAAGAACACGGCCGCGTTGCGCGGCCGCCACACGCGGTCCTTCTCGTCGGGCAGCGTGTAGTCGCGTGCGAGCGCCGTGCGGTCCTTTCCGAGCGCCGCGCCCGCCTGGTCGGGACCGATCTCGGCGGGAAGCAGCATGATAAGCTGGGCGATGGCCTCCTGGGGCACGCCCAGAAGGCCGGCATCGAGGCTTCCGAAGCGCCGGTACTTCTCCCTGACGGCGCGCCAGTCGAGCGCATCCAGCGCCGGCAGCGCGGGGGCATCGATCGTCCACCCGAAATGCTCCCTGACGCGCGCGAGCGCCCAGCCCGGCCCTTTCGGGCCCGCGTGCGAGGCGCAATGGTCGATCGCCGCCGTCAGGAGATCGTCCCCGAGGTCCATCCACCCCTTCCTCAGGTTGAACACGTAGTTGGCGCCGAGGGCCTTGTTGGCCTCCCAGAGCGAGTTCGCCATGACGATGCGCAGGCCCTCCAGGAACCGCAGCGGCGTTGAATCCAGCTTCTCGCGCGAGTGGCGGTTGTAAAGGATGCCGTTGACCTCGTTCCTGAGGATCGTCGTCTGGTCGTTCGCGCCGCCGTGCGTTCCCACGTACCACTCGGCCTCGCCCAGGAGGCGGCAAAGCCCGGGGACATCGAGCGCGTCCGCGCGCGCGGGATTGCACCGGAGGCAGGCCAGCGCCGAGAGCACGACGATCGCCGACGATGAGCTCGTGCCGGCGCGCAGCGGAATCGTCGACGGCCCGAAGGTGATGTTCGCCCCGCGGCGCACCAGGCCGGGATCGTCCCACGCAAGCCTCAGAAACGCGGCCAGGCAGTAGTTGACGTGATCGCCCCTCGCGCCGCCGTGGTACGGGTGCACGCGCGTGCGGTTGTCCCAGTTGTCGGGCAGCCCCGCGCTCTCGCCGCTCCCCCACGGCGCCGACGCGAAACGCGCGCGCGCCTCGCCGATCGAGAAGCGCCGCTCGGGGAAGAGCGCCGACGCGTTCCTGATCACGACCGTGTCATCGTCGCGGGGCGCGAAGGCCATCGGGATGTCGCCGTCGATCGTCGTCGACATGTGATCGCCGGCGCACATGTCCAGGTACTCCAGGAACGCGTTGAGCCGTCCCGGCGCGCGCATGAGAAAGCACTCGCCGTCGCCGAAGGCGGCCGCGTGGGCTTCGACCGTCTCCGCGAAGCGCCGTTTCTGCGCGGCGAGGTACTCTTCGCCGCCGCGCCCGTAAATCTCGCGCTCAAGATACCGGTCGAACGCGCGGTCCGAGCCCGCGCACAGGGCGCGCCATTGCGCGGGCGCACGCGCCGCGCCTTCAAGCTGTCGCATCGCCATAGCGTACTCCTCGATCGGGTGCGAAGGGATGGTACCTGCCGGCCGGGGAGGAGCGCAAGGCGGGCGATAGGTACATATTCGGTGAACCCGTGGCCCTGGAGGCGCCGGCCGCGGCCGGCGTTTCCCCCCTTCTCCCGAAGGGGGGACGGAGGGGGGGTTGTTTCAGGGTGAGCAGGGACGCCGAGCGATTGCCGCCGTGGAGACCTCCGGTCCCCGCCTCCATGGCGCCGGCAGAGCCGCAATTGCGCAACGGAC
>DHGK01000159.1:5300-5637 GCA_002402755.1 Planctomycetes bacterium UBA4800 | reverse complement strand
GCGGCCGGAAGATCGGGCGCGTGCATGCGGGAGCTCCTCACGCGCTCAGGTGGCCGAGCGCGAGCAGCGCGTAGAACGTGTACTCGCTGTCGAGCGTGTCCTCGAGCGCGTGCCCGCGAAATCCGCCCCGCGGGCTCCACAGGCTGTCGATGAACTCGATGCACGGCTCGCGCACGCGGTCGAGCGACGCGCCGGCCGACCCGAGCGCGTGCAGCGCCGTCGCGGTCGACAGGAGGTCCGGCACGGGCGCGCCGGCGAAGGCGTAGAATCCGCCCGTCGCATCGCAGCGCGCGAAAAGCCACGCGCAGGCTTCGGGAGGCGCGGGGGCGCCGAGTTC
>DHGK01000159.1:0-5111 GCA_002402755.1 Planctomycetes bacterium UBA4800 | reverse complement strand
GCGGCGACGCGCGCCAGGATCGCATCGCGCGCCTCATCCCCGAACGGGAGGCCGCAGTCCGCCGCCACGCGCACCAGGCAGGAGAGGTGCACGAGATCGAGCCCCTCGCCGGCGCCGAAGCTCTTCGCGTAGTGGGCGACCGCTTCGCAATCGTGCTCGCGCTCGAGCGCCCGGAGGCAGCTCACGCCGAACGCCGTGTAGTAAAGATCGCTGTGGTCGGCCCGGCCCCGGAAGCCCCCGTCGGGCATCACCAGGCTCTGCAGGAATTCGCCGACTCGCGGCGCCGCCTCACGCAGCAGCGCCGGCGCCCGCCGCGCCGCCTGCCGCATCGCCAGCCTGATGCTCATTGCAGCAGCCCATCACATCGATTTCGTTGAAGATCTTCGCCACGATGCGCCTGAGGAGCCCCTTGAGGGCCGAGTTCTTGAGGCCGCACAGGCTCCGCACGGCCTCGGTCTTGTAGGCTTCGAGAAGCTCGCGCACCTCCTCCTCGATGCGCAGCTCGGCGCACAGAGCGGCGATGTCGTCCGACAACTCGGCCGGCACGGCGCCTCGCTCCCACAGCCGGGCGCAGCGCGCCTTGCCGGCGGCGCCGGCGCGCTCGTACGCGCAGGCGATGACGAGCGACGGCCGGAGAAGCTCCGCCTCGCCGCTCCGGAAATCCTCGAGGTCATCCCGTATCTGGTAGGCAATGCCGACGGCCTCGCTGAAGCGCGCGAGCACGTTCGCGACGTCCGGGCCGGCGCCGCCGGCAATGGCGCCGACGCGCAGCGCGACCTCGAAGGCCGGCGCCGTCTTGAGCTTGAAGATGTCGAGCACCTCGGCGGGCGCGAGCGGACGCATGCAGCGCATCCACGCCAGCTCGGCGCCCTGGCCGGTGGCCAGCGCGCGATGGCCCTCGGCGACGGCGTGCAGCATCGCCGCCGTCTCCACGGGCGGCGCACCGCAGGCCGCGATCAGGCGGTAGCCCTCCCCCAGCAGGAAGTCGCCCACGTTGAGCGCGACCGGAATTCCGTGTTCCTCGTGCAACGTCTTCTCGCCGTACCTGAGCGCGTCCGCGTCCTCGATGTCGTCGTGAATGAGCGATGCCTTGTGAAAGCACTCGACCGCGAGCGCGATCGTGCGCACGGCCGGCGGCACGGGCCCGTCGGGCCGCGCCTGGAGCGTCTGGTACGCACTCGCCGCGAGGAGCGGCCGCCAGCGCTTCCCCGCCTTGGCGAGCCACGCGCGCGCGATCTCCTCGGTGCCGCTCCGCGGCGTTCCGAGCAGTTCCTCCATGCCGGCGGGCGCGCACCACGCATCGACCTGCGCGCGCAGCGCGTCGAGGTCAAGCTTCGGCGTCTCATCGGCGCTCGAGAGGTGGATCGCGTCCCAGACCCAGTCAAGGTCGACGCTCGTGTCGCTGCACCCGTCGTTCAGGAGCGGCACGGCGATGCCGGGCACGGCGCCGGCTTCCATGTACGGGAACACGCGCTCCAGGACCCCGAGGCAGCTCACGCCGACCACGGCATCGATCTTGCCGCTCTCGATGAGCGACATGACGACCGGCGAGCCCTCGGCGACCATGACCGCGTAGCCGAGTTCCTCGGCCTCGGTCTGCAGGTCGGCGATCGGGCAGCGACCGCAGCCCGCGCACACAAGGCCGAGCGCATCGATCTCGGCCGCGCAGCTCTCCGCATCGCGCATGCACTTGGGCAGGAGGAGCAGCCGCCGTTCGAAGGGGAAGCCCGCCACCTGGCGCCGCCACGCGGCGTTGTTGAGGAGCACGGCGAGGAAGTCGCGATGGAGCACGTTCAGTCGATGACGCTCGATGAGCGCGCGCACGTGGTCGAGCACCTCCTGGAGCCCGAGGGGCGGGACGAGGCCGAGCGTCCGGACGTGGTCCTCGACAATCGCCCGCAGGCGGTCGCGCTCGTGCTTCGCCGCCGGGACCTTGTCCGACGGCGGACGGCGCAGGTGGAGGCCCCGGCCCGGCGGTGTCGTCGCCATGCTCAGCTCGCTTTCCTCATCGGTGCTCAGGCTCCGCCGCAGCCGCAATCGCAGTCGCACGCCCCGCGCCGCTCCGCCGCGGCCTTCTTCGCGGCCGCCGCCGCGATCTCCTCGGGCGAGAGCGCATCGATGACCTCGGCGGGGACTCCCAGCGCGCCGAGGATGCCGCTCGCGCATTCGGCGCCCGAGGAGCACGCGCACGTGCGGCGCTCCTCGCCGGCCTGCGCGAGCGCGAAGCGGCGGCCGCCGCCGCGCTTCCGGAGCGCCGCGCGCACGTCATCGCCGACGAGGCTCTTGACATCGACCGGCTCGGCCGCGCGCCCGGCGCCCCCGCTCAGGGCGGGGTCCTTGTGCTTGGGGAACATGATCGCCTGCGCGGGGCAGACGCGCGCGCAGGCCGGGCAGTTCGTCTTGCAGTTGGCAGGGTTGACGACGCGCACCTTGTTGTCGGCGTCGCGCGCAAAGACATCGAACAGGCAAAAGCCGAGACACTGCCCGCAGTCGGTGCAGCGCTCGTAGTCGATCACGGGAAACCACGGGACCCATTCCTGCGCCTCGCCCTCGCCGGCGGCCTCGCCCGCGCCGCCGCAACTGCAGGCGCACGCGCACTGCGGGGCGGCGGCCTCGGCGGGACCCGCGGCCGCCGCGATGCGCGCGGCGATGTCGGCGACCGGCGCCGACCGCAGGTTGATGCTCTCGACGCCCTCGGCGGGAAGCGGCGCCCCCGCCGCGGCGAAGAGCCAGCGCACGGCCCGTTCCTCGCAGGCGGCGATCACGACCGGGCCGCCGGCCGCGAAGCCGGCGAGCATCGGATCGCGCCGCGCCGCAAGGCCGCAGAGGTCGAGGACCGTCACGGCGCGCCCGCGCGCCGGCGCCATCCCGCGCAGGACGGCGGCGTTCGCCTCGAGGGGCGCCAGATCGGCGTGCGCGCAGCGGCAATAGAGAATCCGGGGTCGTGTGTCCATGACGCGTGCATTCCCAGGTTCGAGGCGCGGCGTATGCCCGCCTCCGCATTATACCGCAGAGGCGCGGGCCGGGAAAGTTGGGGCGGGGACGAGGATCGGGAGCCGCGGACCGCGCCGCCGGCCGCGGCGCCCGCGTTGCGGGAATGCCGCGCCGTCCCTACAATTGACCCTCCGGTCGGTTCCAATCGATGCTCACGGGCGCGCGTGCGGACACATGGCTATCCTGACGGTTTCGAAGGTCATCAAGGCGTACGGCAAGGTCGAGATCCTGAGCGATGTCTCGTTCGACCTCGAACCCGGCGAGAAGGCCGGGCTCGTCGGCGCCAACGGGAGCGGCAAGACGACGATCTTCCGGATCGTCACGGGCGAGATCGAGGCCGACAAGGGCGACGTCAACGTCGGCCGCAACGTCGCCATGGCGTACATGCCGCAGGCGGTCGCGCTCGACCGCGACACGGCGCTCCTCCCGTACGTGCTCGAGGCCCGCGCCGACGTGCCCGAAACCGAGCGCGAGATGCGCAGGATCGAGGACGAGATCCACGCCCGGCCGGCCGACGAGGCGCTCCTCAGGCGCCTCGGGGAGCTTCAGGAGCGGTTCAACGCGCGCGGCGGCTATCGCCTGACGTCCGATGCCGAGAAGATTCTCGCCGGGCTCGGCTTCGCGCAGGACCAGCTCGCGATACCGGTCAACCGCCTGAGCGGCGGCGAGCAGACCAAGGCGGCGCTCGCCCGCATCCTGCTCCAGGCGCCCGACATCCTGCTTCTGGACGAGCCCACGAACCACCTGGACATCTGGGCCACGGAGTGGCTCGAGGGCTATCTCGTCCGCTCGCACGCGGCCGCGCTGATCGTCTCCCACGACCGCTACTTCCTGGACCGCGTCGCCGGCAAGGTCATCGAGCTCTCGTCCGGTCGCACGACCGTCTTCCGCGGCAACTACGCGGCGTACGTCGAGCAGCGCGACCTGGCGCGGCTCGCGCAGGAGCGCCAGTACGCCAAGCAGCGGGCGCACATCCTCAAGGAGGAGGACTTCATCCGCCGCTACCACTACGGCCAGCGCGCCCGCGAGGCCCGCGGGCGGCAGAAGAAGCTCGACCGCGTGGCGCGGATGCAGAAGCCCGAGGCCGAGCGCGCCTGGACGCTCAAGCTCCAGGCGGCCAGGGACAAGGCCGAGAAGATCGTGCGCATGCGCGGCGTCGCGAAGCGGTTCGGGGACAGGGAGCTTTTCCGCGACGTCGACTTCGAGATCCCGCGCGGCGGCCGCATCGGCCTGATCGGTCCGAACGGCGCCGGCAAGACGACGTTCCTGCGCGTCCTGCTCGGCGAGGAGCCGCCGAGCGAGGGCACGGTCGAACGCGGCAAGGTGTCGGTCGGCTACTACGACCAGCAGCAGCGCTCGCTCGACGATTCCACGACGGTGCTCGGCGCGATCGGCGCCGTCCATCCCGAGTGGACCATCAAACAGCTCCGCTCGGCGGCGGGGCGGTTCCTCTTCTCGGGCGACGACGTTCTGAAGCCGGTCGAGGCGCTCTCGGGCGGCGAGCGCGCGCGCCTGGCCCTGGCCGCGCTGGTTCTTTCCGGGCCGTCGTTCCTGGTCCTCGACGAGCCGACGAACCACCTCGACATCCCGGCGCGCGAGGCGGTCGAGGATGCGCTCGACGGGTTCGACGGCACCGTCCTCATCGTGACGCACGACCGCTCGCTTCTGGACGCGGTCGTCGAGACGCTCATCGTCATCAAGGACGGCGAGGTGCGGATGCACATCGGCGACTACACCGGCTGGCGCGCCCGCATGGACAGGGAGGCGGCGGAGCGCGCCGAGCGGGAGGAAGAGGAGACCGGCCCCGCGGCAAGCGAGGCGCACCGGACGGCCGTCAAGGAGCGGGAGCGGGACCGCCGCCGCCGCGAGCGCGCGCTGGCCGAGATCCACGACCGCATCGAGAAGCTCGAGGCGCGCCACGCGGAGATCATGCGCGCCTTCGAGGACCACGACACCTACCGCGACATGGACCGGGTGAAGAGCCTGCAGGGCGAGGCCGAGGATCTCTCGGCCGAGATCAAGGCCGCCTACCGCGACTGGGAGGCGCTGGAGCGCGAGGAGCGGGCGGGCAATTGAGACGGGCGCGGGCGCCCGCTGCGCCCGTTACGCGGCGCAGC
>DHGK01000390.1 GCA_002402755.1 Planctomycetes bacterium UBA4800 | reverse complement strand
GGCGAATCGGCCGTGAGGTTCGGGGCTTCATACGGCATCGCCGAGCAGCGGAGCGGCCGGTTCTTCCTGGACGAGGACGCGCTGACGCCGGGAGGAGGCTCGCGCGACCGCATCGAGCGCGCGTTGACGGATCTGAGGAAGGCTGCGGCAATCCTGCCCGGAAGGCCCGATGCCCGCTATCACCGCGCTCGCGGCCTCTTGATTCTGCAGTGCAAGGAAGACGCGTTGCGGGAGATCGAGGCGTTGCGCGCCGTCTCTCCCGGCTTCGAACCCGGGAGAACCCTCCAGGCTTCGATCCTCGCCCGCGCCGGCGCACAGAAACAGACTGCGACCGCGCCCGCGGCGTCGTTCGGGGAAGAGAGCTCGTGGGCGAGGGACTGGCTCGATGCCTGGCAGTCGCTCGGCGACCGGCGCCATCGAGAGGCTGCGGCGGCGCTCACGCGGCTCATTGCCGGGACTCGCGACACGGAACCGTACGCGGGTTTCGGGCTCGAGGCCCGCCTTGCCCGCGGCATGGCGTTGCTCCAGGCGCAGGAGCACGATGCCGCCATACGCGACTTCGCGGCGGCGTGCGATCGTTGGCCCAGGGCCATAGCTCCCGCGCTGCTGCTCGCGCGCGCCTATCTCCTGAAAGGCGACGAGAAAGCGGCGAGGGTGTGGCTTCAGGCGCTCTACGATGCGACCGACCTCAAGGATGATGTCGCCCGCGAGGCGGCCGTCATCTTCAACCGCACGGAAGAGACGGGCCGCGGCGGCGAGACCGCGCTCGCGTGGGCCGCCAAGGTTCGCGACGATCGCCGGCGCGACAGGGCGACGATGAAGATCCTCGCCGACCTCTGGCGTTTCGAGGAGGCCGCGGAGGTCGGCGAGCGTCTGCTCGCACTCGATCCCAGGGATGGACGCCTCTGCGCAATGCTCTCCTTGATTCATGCCCAGATGCCGGAGCAGACACGGCGGTCGCGGGAGTTCCTGGCGCGGGCAATGGAGCTGGCCCCCGAGGATCCGCTGGTGCTCTTTGTGCACGCGGATTTGCTTCCGGAAAGGGAGGAGGCGCTTCGAGAGTACGAGCGCGTGCTCGCGCGTGCGCCGTGGGCGACGATCGTCATGGGCTCCATGGCCGGGACGCTCTTGAATCTCGGGCGTTACGATGAGGCCCGAGAGCAGGCTGAGAAGATCCTCAGCGAAGAACCGAGTGATTTCCACGCGCACTGGATCCTGGGGAGGATTCACCGCTACCTCGGCAACCGTGATATGGCGGCCGCTCACCTTGAGAGAGCCATAGAGCTCAAACCCGTGCATTATAACGGCGCACGCGTGTGGCTTGCGGGCTTGCACTGCAGTTTCGGCGACTGGGACGCGGCGGAGGCGGTCTATCGAGAGTCGATTGCGCTCTTCCCGGAAGATCGCTGGAGCCGGTGGATGTACGCGATGCACCTGCAATGCCGCGGGCGTTTCGATGAAGCTCTGTCGTTCTTCTGCCAGTCGATTCCTTATCACCCTCGACAGAGTGATCTCGTGGACGGTGTATTACCACCATTCGCCGACCTTCTGCGTGGGCAACCGCGCGCGCGGAATCTCGAGCTCCTGGATGGTTTCGTCGAGAGATACAGCGCGCATTTTCGCGACGAGGACATGGGAGCGGCCGCGCTCCAGGCCCTCGCCCTAGCCTTGACTCACGCCCCGGCGAAGCGCGACCTGGAACGCGCGCATCGTCTTGCCATACGCGCTGCTGAAGAGACGCGGCGCCAGGAGGCCGATCCGCTGTCCACCCTCGCCACGGTAGAATGGGCCCGCGGCCGGCGAGGGCGGGCCGTGCTTTTGCTCGAAGAGGCTGCAGAGCTCATGAGTGCGGAAACCATCCATGTTGAGCAACTCGAGACCTATCGTACAGCGCTCATGCCGGCCCTTGCCTCGTATGCCTCCGTGGATGCCTGGCTTGCCAAGGGAGCCTTTGACGCTTCCAATGCTCAGGGATGTGTCGCCGAGCTCACGGCTGTTCCGGAAGACGACGACGGGTCCGATGTGTGCGCATACCTGAAGGGGTGCGCGCTCCTCCGCGCCGGCGACCATCGAGCGGCGCGCGAGATCTTCGACGGGCTCATCGAGAACGATGCAACGGCCGTGGAACCGCTTCTGCGTGTCGCCGAGTGCGTCCGGAACGGCGGAGATATCGAGGGAGCGCAGATCTTTCTTCGACACTGTCTGGAAGCCGCACCCCGACAGTCGCGCCGCCTCTGGGAGGCGTGGTGGGTGTTCTCCGCGCGAGAGCCGGCTATTTCGCCCGCGGAAATGCTCGGCCGGTTTCCTGGCTGTCCGCCGCGAGAAAGCGGAGGAGCGGCGCCGCCGGATCTCGCGGATGACTTTCGCTGGGCGCTGTCGGAGCTTTCGGCCCCTCGCCCGCTCAGGATCGATTGCGGCGCCGCCGCCGACTCCACGAGTCCCGAGGGCAAGGCGTGGACGCGCGACCGCTGCTTCCTCGGCGGCTGGATTCCACTTCCCGGGAAGACCAAGATGGACTGGCTCTTTCCCGACACGGGACCGATTCGGGGCACGCGAGAAGAGGCCGTGTACCGGAGCGAGCGGCAGTTCCGTGCAGAAGGGCTTCAGCACGGCTACCGGATCCCGCTGCCTCCGGGCGACTACCGCGTGACGCTGCATTTCGTCGAGATCTGGATGCGGTTCCGGAGTCCGTGGCCCTTCGATGTCTTCCTCGAGGACGAGAAGGTCTTGAGCGCCTACCAGCCTTTCGACGCCGGTTTTGCAGCGGCCGACGTGCGCGTCTTCGATTGCCGGGTGAGCGACGGTTTCCTGGACATTTGCTTGAGATTCACTGCGGCAACGCTCCCGGCCGCTCTGGGGTGCGAGGATCCCAAGCTTGCGGGCATCGAGATCCAGAGAGTCCGCTGACGAGGCTGTGAATGTCGGCCCCGTCCCCGTGCATCCGGAGATGTTGCGAGGTCGCCCCGCGAGAGGATCGGAGAGAGCCAGCGAGAAGGCCATCGGCGCCACGCGGGGATTCTGCTGTCGAGGCTTCTGGAGTGCAAGAGGATAGAGGCATGAAGGCAGGATTGCGTTACTCAGGAATCGTTCTGGTGTTGTGGTGCCAGCACGTATGGGCGCAAGGCAACGCGTTCACCGATCTGACGAACGACATCGGCGTTGAAATCAACACGATGGCTTTGGAATGGGCCCCCGTCATTTCCGCCGACGATCTCACTCTTGTCTTCTCCTCCGACCGTAGCGGCAACTTCGATCTGTACATGGCCACGCGTAGCAGCTCCGGTGAGAAGTTCCGCGAGCCCGTCAACATGGGAGCGCCCGTGAATACCTCGACGGATGAGTATCGCGGATGTTTGTCCGCCGACGGCTTGACCCTGTACTTCGTACGACTTGCGAATGCCGATCTATGGGACGTTTGGAAGGCGACGCGCGAGAGCGCCGACGCGCCTTTCGGTACAGCCGAGAGGATGGTCTGGATCAACAATGGTTATGTCACAGACAGCGTTGCGCTCTCCGCGGATGGGCTGAAGCTTCTCTTCTGTACACCACGACCCGGGGGCAAGGGCCTTCGCGACATATGGGTGAGCCCCCGCGTCTCGGCACTGGACGACTTCGCCACGTTCTTGCCGCTGGAGACCTACTTGCCCGGATCGCTGGTCAACTCGGCATACGATGATATAGCTCCGAGCCTTTCTGCCGATGAGTCGTTCCTTTTCTTCTCGGATAGCCAGTCATCCTGCCGGCCGGGTGGAACCGGTAACGCCGACATCTGGGTCAGCATGCGATCACGCGTGGATGAACCCTTTCCGCAACCAGTGAACATGAACACGTTCAACCAAGAACCGATCAACACCTCCTTTCACGACTTTCAGATCTCACTGTCGCAAACGTGGCCCCGGACCGGTTCACAGATGTTCTTCATCTCCGATCGCCCCGGGACTCTCGGCGGCTGGGACATCTGGCAAGCCACCTGGCTGCCGGTTCTGACGGCGTGCTTCAGCACGCAGCTCAATCCCTCATCGGGGGCCGCGCCGGTCGATGCCGCCTTCGATGCGAGCTGCTCGTCGACGCCGGAAGGCACGAGCCTCGCCGGATATGCGTGGGATCTCGGTGACGGCGCCACGGCCGATGGAGTCGGGGTCGCGCACACCTACGCGGACCCGGGCAGGTATGCGGTCGCCTTGACCGTCACGAACGACGTGCCGACATCGGACACGGCCCGGCAAGGGGTGACTGCGACCTGCGCGGGCGGCGATGTATCGCCTTGGACCGCCGCCGACATCGGCGCCCCCCTCTTCCCGGGAAGCGCGTGGAAGGATGGCGAGGGTGTTTCCGTATGCGCGGGCGGTCGCACGAACATCAGCACGGCTGACGAACTCCACTACGTGCACCAGGAGATGGGCGGCGACTTCAGCGCGGTTGTCAGAGTGGAAGAGCCGCTGAGCTGGATCGTCGGAGGGCGGTTCGGCCTGATGGTGCGCGGGAGCATGGATCCCGGCGCGCCTTTTGCGGCGCTCCTGGTCCAGAGGTACTCGACCGAAACACGGCTCATGTTCCGTTTTCGAAACGACGGCGTCCTCTCCGCCCGGAGCCACGGTGCGACAACGCTCCCGCTGTGGATCAAGATCGAGCGGCGCGGCGGGGAGGTCGTGGCGCTGAGCTCGGCGGACGGCAGCGTGTGGACCGAAGTCGATCGGGAGACGATTGTATTCGCATCGGACGGATCGGTTCTCGGAGGCCTCGCGGCCTGCGGCGCGGATATCGGGGATCCTCTGGGGAGCTTCACGCCCTTGCGCGCACATGTCACCGGGCTCGCGATCACGGCCGCGGTGACATTCCGCCGCGGCGATGCGAACAGCAGCAACACACTCGACATTGCCGACGCGATCTTCCTGCTCGGCCATCTCTTCGCCCAGCAGGCGCCGTTGGGCTGTGAGGATGCGGGCGATGCCAACGACGACGGGACGCTCGACATTGCCGATGCGATCAGGATCCTCGGGCACCTCTTCGCCAACACGGGGCCGCTGCCGCAACCGTTCGGCTCCTGCGGCATCGACTCCACCCCCGACATCCTCGTATGCGAGGAGTACGCGCACTGCCCGGAGTGATCTGCGCCGCAATCCGGCTCGGTGCTCCCACCGCGCCGCCCCCCGGCCGTGAATCGGGCGTTGCAATCCCCATGCCGCCGGACGGACAATGCTACTTCCGGGGACAGTCACCGATTTCCCGCGGGAAATCGGTGACTGTCCCCGGATTACCGAGGTGCATCCATGCGAAGCCCGGCAGCATTCCCCCTTGTCGCCGCCCTGGCGGCGTTCTCGCTCGGCGCCGGCGCGGTCGGGCAGGTCCAGGTCGATCCGGATGAGGCTGCGGCGATCGCGGCCGGCCGCGAATGGGCCGCACGAGCTTTTTCCGCGGCGCCCTCCGAGGAACCGGCGCCCTGCCGGCTCGTCCTCGTCCACGAGGACGGGGCCGGGGACACCAAGCTCGGGTTGTGCGCGTTCGGGACTCCGATGCGCCTCGGCGCGAAGACCTACACGCGCGGCATCGGCGTCAACTCGCGAAGCGTCCTGCGGGTGATCCTCGACCGGCCGGCGGCCAGGCTTCTCGCCGACATCGGCCTGGACCGCAACGTCGACGGCACGGCCGCCTCGGCGACGATGCACGTGCGCGTCGGCGGGAAGGAGCTCTTCGCGACGCCGGTCCTGCGCCCCGACGGCGCAGTGCGGTCGATCGACGTGCCCCTCGGCGGAGCGACCGCCTTCGACCTCGAGGTGAACGACGGCGGCGACGGCCGGGGCTGGGACCAGGCCGACTGGGCCGATGCCCGGGTGGCGCTCGCGGACGGCGGCGTGCTCTGGCTCGACGACCTGGCCCGGCGCTGCGAATTGGCGGCCGGCGCGCCGTTCTCGTTCGTCTGCGGCGGCGCGCCGTCCGGCGAGCTTCTCGGCGCCTGGCGGAAGAGCGTGCAGGAGGAAACCGATGGCGGCCGGCATCGCCGCACGCTGAGCCTGACCGATCCCGCCACGCTCCTCGAGGTCCGCGCGGTGTGCACGACGTGGGACGACGCGGCCGGCGTCGACTGGACGGTCCACTTCACGAACCGCGGCTCCGCTGACACGCCGGTTCTGGAAAACCTCCGAGCGCTGGACGCCGCCGTTCGCCTCGGCCTCGGCGCCGCGCCCGTCGTCCGCCGCCTGAAGGGCAGCACCTGCGCGGCCGACGACTGGCTGCCCTTCGACACCGCCCTGCCGCCCGGCGCGCGGATCGAGTTCGGCGCCGTCAACGGCCGGTCGTCGGCCGACAGCCCCTTCTGGAACCTCGACTGGGGCCGGGGAGGCCTCATCGCCGCGGTCGGCTGGTCGGGCCAGTGGCGGGGCTCCGTCGAGCACGGCGCGGGCGGCGAGATCCGCGTCCGGGCCGGGCTCGAAAGGGCGCGCCTGAAGCTTCGGCCCAGCGAGTCGATCCGAATGCCGCGCATTCTCCTTCTCCCCTGGACGGGCGGCGATGCCGAGCGCGCCTCGAACCTCTTCCGCCGCACGATGCGCCGCCGCGTCATGCCGCGGATCGACGGCGTCCCGATCGTGCCGCCGATCGTCCACCTGAGCACGTCGTTCTACGAGCTGAACGCGACCACGGAGGCGAGCGTGCTCTCGCACCTGGAGTCGCTCCGGGGCCTGGGCTTCGAGATGCTCTGGCTCGATGCCTACTGGACGCGCGACGGCTTCCCGGCCGGTATGGGCCACTACGGCTTCCCGCTCGAGCGGGCCGAGCCGCGCGACCGCTTTCCCCGCGGGCTGAAGCCGATCGGCGAGGCCGTGCGCGCGGCGGGCCTGAAGTTCCTGATGTGGTTCGAGCCCGAGCGCGTNNGGAGACGGGAGCGGCCTCTTCGACCTCGGAAACGCCGAGGCGCGGGAGTACATGACCCGCTACCTGATCGCGGCGATCCGCGAGTACGGCCTCGATTGCCTGCGGATCGACTTCAACATCGACCCCTTGCCGTTCTGGGAGCACCTCGACCGCAAGGATCCCGATCGGGCGGGTCTCGCCGAGATCCGCTACGTCGAGGGGCTCTATCGCATGTGGGACGAGATCCGCGACGCCCATCCGCATCTTTTCATCGACAACTGCGCGAGCGGCGGGCGGCGCATAGATCTCGAGACCTGCGCTCGGTCGATCCCGCTCTGGCGCAGCGACAACACCTGCGACATGCTCGACGGGCGGCAGGAAACGATTCTGGCCGCGGCGATGAAGAACCAGGTCATGAGCGCCGGCCTGAACCGTTACCTCCCCGCGAGCGCGGTCGGGCAGATGGGGACGACGCCGTACCTCTTCCGGAGCGGCTTCAACGGCGGCATCGACTTCGCGCAGGACTGCCGGCCCGCGGACTTCCCGCGCGCCGAGCTCCGGGAGGCGATCGCCGAGGCCCGGCGGATCCGGAAGTACTGGTCGGGCGACTTCCACGTCCTCTCCGATGTGAATCTCGACCCTGCGGGGTGGTGCGTTCTCCAGTACCACCGGCCGGCCGAGGGGGACGGCGTCGTTGTCGCCTTCCGCCGCCACCGCTCGCCGTACGCGAGCTTCGACTGCGAGCTGCGGGGAATCGACCCCGCGGCGCGGTACGAGGTGACCCGGTCGGAAACGTACGAGCCTTCGCCGCCCGCGGCCATGGAGGGCGAGCGCCTTCGCCGCCTGCGGATCGAGGTCGGCGACCGGCCGGGGTCCGCGATCGTCGAGTATCGGATCCACCCATAGGTAGATGTAGGATGGAGGCAGCCCGGGCAGGCGCGCGAGGCGCCGCCGGCGGTTTCTCGCGGAGGTGCGCGATGCGGCGAAATGCAGTCTGTGCTGGAATCCTGGCGGCCGCCGCCGCGAGCGTTCTCGGCCTCGCCTCGGCGGCCGAGGTCGATGCCTACGACGTCGTCTGGGACACGCCGAGCGCCGACTGCCACGGGTCCATGCCGCTCGGGAACGGCGACATCGGGCTCAACGCGTGGTTCGAGGAGACGGGCGACCTGCGGTTCTACATCGGCAAGACCGATGCATGGGATGACAACGCGCGCCTCGTCAAGGTCGGCGCCGTGCGCGTGCGCATCGAGCCGAATCCCTTCGAGAAGGGCGCGCCGTTCCGGCAGACGCTGAGGCTCCGCGACGCGACCGTCTGCATCGAGGCCGGCGACGCCGCGCACCGCGCGATCGTCCAGGTGTGGGTCGATGCCTGCAACCCCGTCGTGAACGTCGAGATCGCGACGGCGGCCCCGAGCACGGCGACGGCGTCGGTCGAGCTCTGGCGCACGCAGAGGCGGGAGCTCGCCGCGCTCGAGTGCAGCGACATCAACGTCGACCGCGCCGCGCCGGGCGGGAAGCGCGCGCCCACGATCATCGAGCCCGATGTCGTGCTTCGAGATCTCGCCGGCCGTGTGGGCTGGTATCACCGCAACATCAAGTCCGTCGGGCCGGCCATCCTCGCCGAGGCCCAGGGGCTCGCGGGCTTCGCGCAGGCCGATCCCCTGCTCCACCGGACGTTCGGCGCGGTGATGGCGGGCGGCGAGCGCGTCGACGACCGCACGCTGCGCTCGGGCCCGGCCGGCGCGCACCGCTTCTCGCTCGTCGTCCTGACGCGCCACCCGGCGACGCCGGAGGAGTGGCTGGCGGCCGTCGATGCCGAAACGGCGCGGATCGCGGCGCTGCCCGGCGGCACGCGCGCCGCGCACGAGGCGTGGTGGTGCGGGTTCTGGGAGCGGAGCTGGATACGCGCATCGCGCGATCCCGCGGCCGCCGTCGCGCCGCGCTCGCCCGTCCCCGCCAACAACCACTGCATCAGGATCGGCGAGGACCAGCACGGGCAGAACCGGTTCGCGGGCGAGCTCGGGCGCGTGAGCATCTACGCCGAGGCGCTCGGCGATGCCGAACTGCGCGCGCTCGCCGAGCGGCCGGCCGGCCAGGCGCCGCCGCCGCGCGCTTCCCTGCGCTTCTCCGGACAGGCGCTCTCGCCGCGCGAGCTTCCGGATTCGGCGGCGTGGGATTTCGCACCCGGCCTCACGGTGGAAGCGTGGGTGAAGCCCGCGGCCCTTCCCGGGAGCGGCGCGCGCATTGCCGACAAGATCACGCCGGGCGGGAGCGACGGGTTTCTCCTCGACACCCACCCCGGCAACAGCGTGCGGCTCATCTGCGGCGACGGAATTCTGCGCCTGGAGAACGCGCTCCCCGCCGGCCGCATGACGCACGTCGCCGCCGTCGTCGAGCCCGACACGCGGCGCATGCGCATCCTCATCGACGGCAAGAGCGCGGCGGCATCGACCGGCGCCGCCGCCGCCGACGATGCCTCCCACGTGAGCTGGATGTACCACCTCCAGCGCTTCATGAACGCGTGCGCGGGGCGCGGCGCGCATCCGATCAAGTTCAACGGCTCGATCTTCACGGTGCCCGCGCCCGGCGGCGACGGCGACCCGGACTACCGGCGCTGGGGGCCGGGGTACTGGTGGCAGAACACGCGCCTCCCGTACATCGGCATGTGCGCGTCGGGGGATTTCGATCTCATGCAGCCGCTCTTCCGCATGTACGTCGGCGAGCTGCTCGAGCTGTGCGCGTACCGGACGAAGCGCTACCTCGGCCACGAGGGCGCCTTCTACCCGGAGTGCATCTACTTCTGGGGCCCGATCTTCGGCGAGACGTACGGCTGGACGCCGTTCGAGAAGCGCGAGGACAAGCTCCAGGAGAGCGGCTGGCACAAGTGGGAGTGGGTGGGAGGCCTGGAGCTGTGCGCGCTGGTCCTCGACTACTACGACCACACCCGCGATGCCGAGTTCCTGCAGGCGCGCGCGCTGCCCTTCGTGCGCGCGATACTGACCTTCTTCGACCGGCACTATCCGACGGATGCGCAGGGAAAGCTCGTCATGCACCCGTCGCAGGCGCTCGAGACCTGGTGGGAGTGCACGAACCCCATGCCCGAGCTCGCGGGGCTGATCGCCGTCACGAAAAGGCTGCGCGGCCTGCCCGAGGAACTCGTCCCCGCCGCCGACCGCGCCTTGAGCCGCGCGCTCCGGGAGAAGCTGCCGCCCCTGCCGCTTCGCGAGGTCGGCGGCAAGAAGGCGCTCGCGCCGGCCGAGAAGTTCGCGCGCAAGCAGAACATCGAGAACCCCGAGCTCTACGCCGTGTTCCCGTTCCGGCTGATCGCGGCCGGCAAGGACAACATCGAATGGGGGATCGAGGCGCTCCGGCATCGCTGGGACCGCGGCAACTCGGGCTGGCGCCAGGACGACATCTTCATGGCGTACCTGGGGCTGGCGGACGAGGCGCGCGCCAATCTCGCCGGCCGGGCGGCGACGCACGACCCGCACTCGCGCTTCCCGGCCTTCTGGGGCCCGAACTACGACTGGACGCCCGACCAGGATCACGGCGGCGTTTTGGTCAAGGCCTTCCAGGCCATGGCCATGCAGACCGACGGGCGCGCGATCTACCTGCTGCCGGCCTGGCCGCCCGAGTGGGATGTTCGCTTCAAGCTCCACGCGCCCTTCGCGACCACGGTCGAGTGCGAGTACCGCGGCGGGAAGATCGTCGCCCTCCGGGTCGCGCCCGAGGAGCGCGCGCGCGATGTCGTCGACTGCCGGCGCGCGGCGGCCGGCGCGAAGTAGCGCGGGGCGGCCGATCGGCGCGGGCGCCCCGACCGCCGGCCGCATCTTGCACGCGGCGCGGCCCTGCGCCATCATGTGCGGCATGCGCACGAGCATTGCACGCCACGCGATCGCGGCCGGTGCGGCCGCCGTCTGCTTCTCCCTCTGCGGCTGCGCCGAGCCGCCGCCGCCGTCTCGCGAGCCGGAGTTCACGGCGGTTGTCGTGTCCGGGGACACGAAGCTGCCCGACTGGTACAAGGTCCTGTTCATTCTGCGGCACCTCGACGGCCGCGTGTACGAGGGCGAGTGCATCTGGCCCGATTCCTACACGCCGGTGCTCCTCCAGGACTCCGCCAAAGCAGCGCAGACCGTCAAGCCCGGGAAGACCTGGACGACGATCCGCGAGATCGAGGGCGCGGGCGCGGACAAGTTCGTTCCGAACGGCCGCGGCGTCATGCGCTATCCGAACGGCACCGTGAAGAACGGAAGCTGGCGCAACGGCCAGTACACGGGCGGGCTGTAGCCGCCCGCCTGGACGCGGCGGCGCGCGTCGCACACAATGAAAGGCATGCCCATGAGAATCCCCTTCACGCAGGCGGTGTGGTTCTGTCTCGGAGCGTTCGCCTGGGCCGCGGCGGACGATCCTTCCGATCCCGCGTACGCCGGGCGCAAGGGCGTCACGCGGTACGTATCGAAGCTCGGCGACAACTCGGACGGCACGACGTGGGCCAGGGCCTTTCACACGATCCAGGCGGCGCTTCTCGCCGTGCCCGATGACAAGGGCGGCCATGTCGTGGCGATCAGGCCCGACACGTACGTCGAGGCGAATCTGTGGACGCCGCAGCCCGGCGCCGCGGGGGCCTACAACCTGCTCGCCGGCGACCGCGACGGGAAGCTCGGGTCCGGCGCAACCGGCTGGGCGATCATCGACGCGGGCGTGCCCGACAAGGCGGTCAGGCAGAAGGCGGCGATGGAGCCCGGGGAGAGCGGCGGCAACCCGGGCTTCACCGTGGTCGGTGCGGAGACGCCCGAGACCGGGCTCAAGGCGGTCGACTGGTGGGGGCCGTGGAGGAGCGACCCGCAGTTCTCGGCCATCGGCTGGGACCGCTGGATCTTCCGCAACCTCTACGCGACGGGCGCCGAGGGCGGCATGGGCTGGGACCTCACGACGCGCTGCGGCAGCGAGTTCTCATCGCGCGTCGAGCAGTGCGTGGGCGTGGGGAGGTTCGCGGGCGGCGCCGCGATCGGCCAGACGCTCAGGAAAGGCGAGCCCGTCGTCTTCCGCGGCTGCTACTTCTGCAGCCTGGACGTGTGGGGCGATGCGGGCGGCGTCTACGTGCGCTCGCACGACGCGGCCATGCCCGATGAGCCCGGCGTCGTCTTCGAGGACTGCACGATCGTCGGCCCGGACAACGCGCTTCAGGTCGGCTACCCCGGCTTCGAGGGCTACAGCCGTGTCAAGTTCGCGCGCTGCCGCCTCATCGTCCTCAACTTCTCGCAGCCGCACGGGACTCCCTCGACCGGCATCATCTACAGCGACCTCGATGCGAAGTACCTCCACGTGGACCTCGAGGACTGCGCGCTGATGGGCTACAAGGTCTTCGGCACCAAGTCGGGCGAGCCCTTCACGCACACGGTGCGCGGCACGGTGAGCGCCTATGTCCAGTACCGCCAGGCCCTGCCCGAGGGCTTCGCGCGCACGCCGCTCTGGCCGCACGAGCTCTTCGCCGCCATCGCGCCGCCGCCCGCCCTTCCCCCGCGCGCCGCGCCCGAGCCGCGGCTCGTCAAGCTGCCGCTCAGCCTCGGCCCGGGCATGGAGCAGACGCCGGTCGTGTTCAAGGGCCGGCCGCTGCTGGTCACCAACTTCCGCGACGACACCAAGAACAAGACCGATGGGTACGTCCGGAGCATGTACCTGGCCGTCCGCGATCTCAGGGACGGCCGCGAAGTCACGCGCTTCGGCGGAGGGCACTCGTTCGCGAGCGCGTTCGTCGAGGGCGACACGCTGCACGTCTTCGCGAGCGAAGGCACCGACTTCGACTGGTTCCAGGGAATCGCGCATTTCTCGAGCAAGGATCTCGCCGCCTGGGAGCGGCGGCCGGCGATCGCGCCCGAGGGCGGCGAGCACCTCTTCAACGTCTCGGTGTGCAAGGACGAGCGCGGCTACCTGATGGCGTACGAGTCGAACGAGCCCGTCATGTTCTGCTTCAAGTTCGCGCGCTCGACCGATCTCGCGACATGGGAGAAGATCCCCGATCTCATCTTCACGGGCGTCAACCGCGAGTACAGCGCCTGCCCCGCGATCAGGTACGTCGCGCCGTACTACTACGTCATCTATCTCCACGCGGCCGTGCCCGGCCATACGGGCTGGGTCTCGTTCATGGCGCGCTCGAAGGATCTGGCCGAGTGGGAGCTCTCGCCGCGGAACCCGATACTGGAGGCCGGGCCGGGGGAAGGCGTCAACAACTCCGATGTCGATCTCTTCGAGGTCGATGGCGCCACCTACCTCTTCTACGCGACGGGCGATCAGGCGACGTGGGGCGCCGTCAACGCGGCGCTCTTCCCGGCCCCGATGGCAGCCTTCTTCGAGAGCTGCTTCCCGCCGGGCGTCCCGACGGTGAAGGCGTCGGCGCGGAAGATGTGAGGGGCCGCGACGAGCGCTGCACTGCGAGCCCCCGAGACCGGGACGTGCGCCCCGGGATGCGCCGTGAATGGTTGCCGGACGCGTTCCGAATCGCATCGATGGCGGAGGGACAGGCTGCCCCGAACGTGGTAAGATGCCGGCGTCAACCGTCCGAGCAAGGAGGAACTTCCCATGCTGCGATTCACACGCCGCATTGCGGCCGGCGCGGCGCTCCTGGGGATGTGCGCGTGGTCGGCGGCCCTCGCATCTCCGCCGGCCGCGGCCTCGGTTCCTCGCCGGCCGGCCTCCCCGGAGCGCCCGCGCCGGCGCGCGGAGCGTTCCTCGGCGCGGGCGGCGCGGGCGGCGACGCTGTGGCCGACGGCGGAATGCCGGCCGTCTACCTCGGCCGGCTCCTCTATGACGAGATGCCCGCCGTCAGAAAATCCTCGAGCGTGATGCCCTTCACGCGGCCGGCGTCGAAACGGTTCGCATTGACCACGGTGAGCGTCGCGCGCGGGAAGGTCTTGGGAAACCACGCGAATTCGAGAGGACGCGCCTCGCCCCACTTGACCTCGACCATCTCGTCGGGCGCAAGCACGAAATCGACCGAATGCTCCTTGGAAAGCCAGTGGAGCATCACTTCGGGCATCTCGTCTCCGCGGATGGCGCGGCGCCGCCAGATCTCCTGCGCAACGGCCCACTCGGCGAACTGACCGCGTGTCGTCTCGCGTGCGGCCGCGAGGTCCGCAATCGTTCTGATTCGTTCCGGATGCCAGGCCAGGCACGCGAGGAGATTCACGAAGTGATACTTGCATGGCTTGCGGGGCAGGCGCACGTTCCTGCTCGCATCCCAGTTGAAGGAAGATGCCGTGACCATGAGATCCATGAGCAGCTCGACGTACCCCTGCGCGACGCTGTTGTTTGCGAGACCGCTCTCGCGCGCGAGCTTGGCTTGGCCGCACGGCGCGGCGCCGAACCGCATCAATGCGGTGAACACGGAGAGCAGATCCGATCGCGAGCGGCCGGACGCCGCGAATTCGCCGTAGATCCAGTCGCGGACGAGCGCGATGACGAACTCCGGGACTCGCCCGCCTGCGATGAGCTCCCGGCACGCGATCGGCGCTCCGCCCGACAACGCGTAGGCAAGCGGCGCCTGCGCGCCGAACGCGGCTTTTCCGCCGCCGCGGGCGAACTCGGCGTAGGAGACGGGCGTGAAAAGGTACTCGGTTCTGGCGAGCCGCCCCTTGCGTCCGGGAAGTCGTTCGCTCGCCCTTCGCAGGTCCGAGGCTTTCGAACCGGTGGTGATGACGAGAACATTGCGCAGCTCGCCGCTGTCGGCGAGCCGCTTCACGGCGCGTTGCCAGTCGGGAACCGACGTGATCTCGTCGATGAAGATCCTCCTCAGCGGCGACCTGGACGGGGAGAGCGAGAGGCACGCGCGGACCGCCTCGGTCAGGGCTTCGGGCGACGCCAGATCATCGCCGTTCAGATAGAATGCGCTCCCGGGGCCGAACCGCGTGATGGACTTCTTGAGCTCCAGCTCGAGCCAGGTGCTCTTTCCGTACTGTCGCGCGCCTCGCACGATGAGCACGCCCGGAGCTTCGGGCAGCTCCTCGAGCCCGAAATCGAACTTGAAGACGGTGGAGGCGCCGGCGAGTTCTTCCAGGTGAGGGAAGAGCCCCGGCGCATCGAGCCTCCCCAGGAGCAAGAGGTCGTTGATCTGCTTAACGTCCATAACGTTAGGATATCAAACGTTCGGAACGTTCGCAATCATGAAAGCCCGGACCCGCGCCGGCGGCCATGAACCGGCGCCCGGCCTACTCCTGCTCACAGGGCACGAAGCCGACACACCGGAGCTCGTCCTCCGTCGGATCGATATCGCAGGCGCCGAACGGCGCCGGCAGGGGGCCCGCGCTCGCGAAAAGATGGCCCAGGATCTTGATCGCGTCGGCGATGTCGATCCTGCCGTCGTCGTTGGCGTCACCCGCATCTTCGCAGCTCGGCGCCGGCCCCTCGGCGAAGAGGTGGCCGAGGAGGAAAACCGCGTCGGCGATGTCGATCTTGCCGTCGGCATTGGCATCGCCGCGGCGGAATGTCGCCGTGAACGCGATTCCGAGCCCGCTGACATGCGCGCGCAGCGGCGTAAAGCTCCTCAGAGGATCCCCCGTATCGTTGCCGCAGGCCGCGAGGCCCCCGAGAACCGGCCCGTCCGATCCGAATGCAATCACTTGCCGATCGACCTCCGTCCAGGCTTCGCCGTCGGGCGAGGACAACGCCACGACCTCCTGTTCGTGTCGCACGATCTGTAGCCACAGGGGGAGCGTGATCGCCCCGTGGCTGCGGGCGGAGAGCACGCCCGCGTCTCGGAAACGGAAGAGGAGCCTCGTCTCGCTGGAATACTTCTGAACCAGGAGCGCCGCAAAAGGCGCGCCGGGGTCCGCGCTCCCCCGCGCCATCAACCCGAGCCGCGCTCCGACGATCCACTCGATCTGCTCCTCGACCCTGACGACCGCGCTGAAATCGCGGGCCGCTTCCTGATGGACGTAGTGAAACTCGTCCGCCGTGCTGATGGTCGTGCGTCCGCCCGCGCACACGGAGATGCCTTCGCCATCCTTCCACGCGCTTCCCGGGAAGAGCGGAGAACCGATGTCGGCGGCGGTCCAGGGCGACACATCGCCGCCGGCGCACGCAACCGTGACGGGCTCCGATGCCGTTGCAGAGAGGCCCGGGGCGTTCGTGGCCGCGAGGGTGACCACGCATCTCCCCGGCGTTGTGTAGGTGTGCCGCGGAGTCATGCCTTCACCGGTTTCGCCGTCACCGAAATCCCAGGCGAACATGAGGGGCTCGGTGCCGGCCGGCGTCGTCGAGCTGCTCGCGTCGAAACCGACATCCAGCGGCGCGGTCCCTGCGCTCGGCGCCAGGCTCATCGCTGGCGAGGGAAAGCGCAGATCGAATTCCGTGATGAAGAAGTCCGCAGCTCCGCCCGCGAAGGTCGGTCCCACGACGCCCGGGGTTGTGGGGAAGTCCCACGCGCCGGTATAGCCCGTGGCGATCCAGGCCCCCGATGATGTGTGCGGCACGACCTGGCACGCATAGTCGTTGAAACTGCTCCCGCTGCCGCCGAAGGAGCTCGAGAACCAGAGGCGGCCGGACTCCGCCGGCGATGCCCCGGGCTTGAGGGCGAATACGAAGCCCTGGTCGACTCCCGCGCGGAAGGGGCTCATGGCGTTCACGGCCGGAAAATCGCCCGAGATCGTTCGGCCGACGACGAGGAGATCGCCGTCGGGGGTCAACGCCGTATCGATAGGCGTGTCATACGATGCTCCGCCGATCAGCGTTCCGTACACGAGAGTCGCCGACGGTCCCTCGAAGTCGAGGATGCTTGCGAACGCATCGCACGTGCCGCGATGCAGGGAGCCATCGGTCCGAGGGAACAGCGCGGAGAAAGTCCAGCCGACCAATGCAAGGGTATGGTCGCCGAGCCACCGGACACACTTCGGTGCATCATTTGCGCTTCCTCCGTAATACGTCGCACACGTGAGTTGTGCGGCTCCATCGTGCGCCGGGTCGAGCACGCAGAGATAGGCGTCGAAGTCCCCCTGGCGACTCGCCTGATACGGTTTGAGAGTCGGGAGATCGGAGCTCGCGGTGTGGATGAAGGCTGCGATGCGGCCATCGGGCGCGGGGCTCACGTCGTGAGACCAGCTCGAACCGTCCTGCCAGTCATCTCCGCTTCCGCCGATCAGTGTCGAATACACGAGCTGCTCGGTTGCCGGCGCCGTCCCGTCCGGGAGGATCTGGGCGACGATGCTGTCGCTCGTCCCTCCTCCCCATGACGATTGGAAGGGGTTCTTCAACGGGAAGCTCTGTGAGGACAACGTGTATCCCACGACGGTCACGACTCCCCGGTCATCCAGTCGAGCGTGAAATACTCGTTCGTCGCTGGCGCCCCCGAGGAACGTCGAGTACACAAGCACGAGATCGGGATCGAACGCGGCGACGACGATGTCCTTCCCTCCCGCGTTCTCGGTCTGGAATGCGCCCGCCGTCGTGGGGAATCCGGCCGTCGCCCAGCCCGTCACTATGACACGCCCATCGGCGGCGATATCCACCGATGTCGCCTCATCGTCGCCTGATCCTCCGAGCACCGTCGTCGCGAGCACCGCGTCGAGCGCGGGCGACAGCTTCGCGACGACGATATCGCTTCCTCCTACGGGCGATACCGGATCTTCTCCCTCGGGCACCGGGAAGTCCCACGAGTAGGTACAACCCACGACGTAGACATTGCCGGCGGAATCGCAGGCAATGGCATTCGCGTAGTCACTTCCATTTCCGCCAAAAAAACTCGAGATTCGCCGTGCGGTCTCCGCCGTGCCGGGGCTCGCCGCAAGCAACGCCGCCAGGCATACCGAGATCTTCAGACGTGGACATGGTGATCTCATGGATCGTCTCCTTCCTGTTGTCGTGGAGGTAACCCGCAACTCCGCCTTCGTTGCACAACCTACTCCGTCCCCACGGCCTCTCATCCTGACGATCGAGGCACGTGGAGGTCGATCAGCGCACCAGCCGGAGCTCGATGCCCGACAGAACCGAGAGCCAGGGTTTCGGCCTCAGCACGAGATCGAGCGCGCCATCCTCGACTCGTATTCGAAACGTTCTCTGCTGGGCGACGCCGAAGCCCTTCTCGTTGACCAGGAAATCCGGATCGAGCGCTTCTCCCTCGCATTCGATCGCACAACGAATCGGCACGGGATGCACGACGCTCTCGACAAAGAACAACGTGAGCTCGTAGGCGCCGGCAGGCAGCGGAACTCGGTAGCCGGGTGCATACTCGAAGTCCATCCAGAAAATGCGCTGCTGAGTGAACAGCAGCGGGTCGTTCGTCCCCTCGAGAGGGGGAGCGAAACGGATCATGTCTTCGCCGCCTTCAAAGAACCGATCGCCGATCCATGTGTGCCCTCGGGAATCGACTAGATCGGCGCCGCCGCAGTTGATGCGAATCGCCCCGGACTCATTCAAGTGAGAGAGAACGATGCGCACGTCCTCGCGGTGACCGTACTTGTTTCCCGTGGCATCCTGCGTGCTTTCCAGCGCATCGAGACGGGCGAGCATTCCAGCGAAAGAAACGCCCGGATCCCGTGATCCGATCTGGAGCCACGCCTCCCAGCGATCGAGGCCCTGCTCGCTGCTCGCGTGCAAAGAACGCTCAAGAAGGGCGAGCCCTTCGTCGCGGCGACCATTTGCGGCATAGACCCTGGCAAGACGGATGATGGCCGGGCTCTCGGACAGACCTTCGTCGAGGACGGCGGCGTCAAGACGCTCCATGGCGGCAGGTGCATCGCCGGAGTATTCGAGGAGCACCCCCTCGAGATAGCCGGATAGAGGGGGCGCGTTTGTCGCCACACGCGACCGAAGCACATCGCGATCGCGCTCGAACGCCGGCACGCCCGGCATGGCGAGCCGGGCGACGAGATCATCGATCGATGCAGCGCTCGCGATCCCGTCCCCGAGGGCGGCGCGGTAGCTTGCCAGTTGCTTCTCGAGGATTCCGGGACGGTTTCTCGTGCCCCGGGCTCTTTCGAGCGTACGGATGGCACTCGTGATCTCTCCGCGCGCGTACAGCACATCCGCGAGGCGGCTCAGCGCCTGCCCATCGCGTCCATGGGACAGCTCCACCCCCCGTTCGGCGAGCCGGCGGGCCTGGTCCTTGTCCGGGCTCGAGCCATACGTCCTGGCGAGCGCGCGAAGTCCGAGCCAGAGAGGATCGTCGCGCCGGCGCGCCTCGGGCATGGAAAGCGCACGGTCGATCTGCGACCAGTGCGGGTGCACTGTGTCACAATACGAAGGCGAGTCCAAGACTTTGGCGATGCTCCAGATCGTAAGGAAGTGTGTTCCAGAGGAAAGAAGTGCCCCGTCGACCCAGTCCGCGACCGCTGCATCCACCCTTCCATTATGGCAGTGTGTCCAGCCTCGGCCGAACCTCGTGTCGACGCGACGCAGTCCTGCGTCGATCAAGTACTGGAAAGTCCTGAGCGCTTCCTCGTAGTGGCCGAGGCGATACTGAGACCAGGCCATCACAATCCAGGCGCGCTCGTCCGCCGGCAGGCTGAGCTGGCGGCGGAGCAACTCCTCGTGGCGGCAGCGGAGATACGGCACGCTGACGTAAAAGAGATCGTTCAAGCTTCGATCTTCCGGGTACGCCTGGAGCCCTTGGCGGACAAGCGTCTCGCATTCATCGAGACGCTTCAGATTGGAAAGCGCTTCTGCGGTGACGGCATACACGGTAGGGTTGTGCACATCGGACGCGATGGCAGCCCGTCCGGCCTTGACTGCGTCCTCGTAGCGCTCCGCGCTGAAGAGAATCTCCAAACGTGTTGTCAGGCGAATATCGCCGGGCAGGTCATCCGCCGCGGCGAGCGCGCGATCCAGATCGTGATAACGCAAGGCAACGTCCGCAATTGCCAGACGCGCATCAGGGTCGGGGAATCGGCGTTGGGTTTCGTCGAGGATCGCGTGCGCCTCGGCATCGCATTCCAGCGCGTAGTCGCCGCCTGCCAGGAGCAGGTTCGTGGACAGGATCTCCGGCGCGCGCCACCGTGCCTCGAGGAAATCCTGCGTCGCCGCGAGGGCACGTCCGGTGCGCATGCGCGCGTGTCCGCGGAGAACGAGCTGCTCGAAAAGGAACCCATGGTAAGGTTCTCGCTCTCGTCCGAGCTCGAGCAACGCGCCGTGGAGGCGCTCGACCGCCCCGGTGTCCGCGCGAATCTCGGCCAGGGCGACGTCGATCAAGAGGCCTTGCCATCGTTCCACGCACCGCAATCTCAGACCGGCGAGCTGCTCGGCAAGGTCGCCCGAACCGGACGTGTCGACTTCGAGACGCAGCCTGGCCATCATCGCAGGGACGAAATCCGGACTCGCGGCCAAGGCACGATCGAGCGCCGCGCGAGCCTCGGTCGGCTCGCCGAGCGAGACGAGCACCTGACTCAGGCGCCACCACGCTTCCGGCCGATGCGGCAGGATGCGGGTCGCCTCTCGCAGACTGCCTGCGGCGGACTCCCGGAAGCGCCTGAACGGCTCGACGATCGCGGCGTTCTCGGCTCCGCCGGTCGTCGGCACTTGGCTCCGCGCGATGCCTTCAAGTAAGAGTCGGTCATAGAGGAGGAACTGCTCCTGCCGGTGCTGCCGCCAGCACACCGTTGCGAGGGCCAGGCTCAAGGCGCAGACGACGACAAGCGCTCCCGCGATTGCAAGCGGAAGGCGATGCACCCACGCGCGCCTTCGTATGCGCTCCAGCCGGCCCTCCGGCCTGGCTTCGACCGGATCTCCGCGTACGAATCTTCGCAGGTCTTGCGCCAGCGCCTCGGCCGTGCCGTAACGGTCGCGCGGGTCCTTGCGTATGCACTTGAGGACGATCGTCTCGACGTCGCGCGGGATGCGGGGGTTCAGTTTCCGCAGGGATTCCGCGTCGCGCGCGATGATCTGACTCAGAGTGTCGCGGTGATCTCTCCCCTTGAAGGGCGGCCGCAACGTCAGCACCTCGTACAACGTTGCGCCGAGCGAGTAGACATCGGTGCGCTGGTCGACCGGGATCTTCCGGACCTGCGCCTGCTCCGGGCTCATGTACTGGACGGTGCCGACGACATCCCCGCTCACAGTGATGCTCTCCTGGCCTTCCAGCCGTGCGAGGCCGAAGTCGAGAATACGCAGGCGACCCTCGCGGTCGAGGATGAGATTCGAGGGCTTGATATCCCGGTGAATCACGCCGCGTGCGTGTGCGTGCTGCAGGCCGTCGGCCGCATCGGCGAAGGCGCGCGCGACACGGAGGTGAAACTCTTGGTCTTCGCGCGACACGCCGAAGGGCGTTGGCGCACCCGGAGACGCGTCGCGCACGCGGGTGAGAATCTGCGCCAGCGTTTCCCCCTCGACGAACTCCATCGCGTAGTACGGCGTCTGCTCCCGGAGGCCCATGCCGTAGACGGACACGACGTTCGGGTGGTTGAGCTGGCCGGCGGTCTTGGCCTCCCTGACAAAGCGCTGCAGCGCGCGCTCATCCGCGGCGACACCGGGTGGAAGGACCTTCAAGGCGACGCGCCGATCCATCGAGTTCTCCCACGCCTCGTAGACGACGCCCATGCCGCCGCGTCCGATCCTGCGGCGCAGCGTGTAGTCGCCGAGCGTGCCGAGCGATTCGCCGCCCGCCCTGAGCTCATCACCCAACTCGACGAACGCTTCCAAGCGTCCGAGAAGCTCCACGGCCTCGGCCGGGTGCGCGCGCTCGATTGCCGCGCGATCGAGCTTCTCGCCTGCGTTCAGGCGGTCGACGTACTCAAGGACGAGCCGATCGAGAGCCTCGGAGGAACCATCGCCCTCGCCCGGGCGGGGGTCACGGTCGTTGCTCATCGCTTCCTCCTTCGCTGAGGCTCCGATCGGGAAGGCTCAGGCTCTCGGTGTCGCCGAAGCGCTCGCGGAGCTTCTTGAGCGCGCGCGAGAGCAACTGCGCCACGGCTGTGCGAGACCGGTTCATGCGGTGGGCGATCTCCGTGCCCGGCAGCCTGTCGACGCGCGCGAGCACGATGACTTCCCGATGCTCCGGGCTGAGCGCGGCAATGGCGTTCTTCAGGCGCTCGAAGCGCTCCTCGCGCCGCATGGTTCTGCTCGGCGTGTCATCGGCGGCCGGGATGTCGCCCTCGATGCGCGCGGTCCCGCGCACATCGGCGCGCTGGCGCCGATAAAGGATCACGTGCTCGGCGATGCCGGCGAGCCATCGGACGAGGGAGTCCTCATCCTCCCCGGCGAACCCGTCGATGCCGCTGAATGCCCGGAGCAGGGTCTCCTGCTTGATGTCCTCGACATCGAGCGTCTGTTTGAGCCTCTCGCCCGTGCGCGCGGCAATGCAGGCGTCGAGCCTGGGCTCGACTGCGGCGATCAGCCGCTCGAAAGCCTTGCGATCGCCGCGCCGGGCCTCCTGCAGAAGGGCGTCCATGTCGTTCGCGGTCATGCTCGTGTGCATCTCATCCATGTAAGCATGCGAGAGGATCAAAATTGACGCGGAATCCCGGAAAAAACTCGCCCCCTGCGGCCGTGCGCACACAACACGTTCGCGTGCCGCCGCGCATCACGGCGTCATCTTCGGCTGCACAGCGCCTATGTCTCCTGGTCGCGCGCGCAGGCTCGCGGCCGGCTATTTCGCGCGGGCGGAGATGACGGTGATGCTGTGCGCCAAGGCGATGAATCGCGCGCCGCCGTACTCCAGGACGACGATGCGATGGAAGAGCCCCGCGGCGTCGTAGAGCGTGAGCACGAGCTCTTCGCCGCACACGTACTCGGTGATGTGGAAGTCGCCGTGCGGCGCGCTCGGGGCGCTGAACGGCCAGGCGAGCGGCAGGAAGTCGATGCTCCCCTCGATGAAATCGGGATCCTTGCGCTTTGTGTCATCGCCGAGCCGCTCCGCGAGCGCGGCCTTCGCTGCATCGCGCGCCGCGGGGTCGAGCTCGATGCGCATCTGCTGCGTGCCCACCGCCTCGGCCTTGGCGACGCCGGAGTTCTGCGCCGCGAGCCCTGCGGCCTGCGCCCGGAGGGCTTCGGCGCGCTCCGCGAGCTCGTCCTTCTTCGCCGCGGCCCGGATGTCGCCGGCGAATCCGTCGTAGGCTTTCACCGCATCGATGTGCTGCTTGACCGCCTGCGCCAGCTCGCGCAGAAGCGCGATGCGCTTCCTCGCCAGCTCGCGCCGCGCCCGCAGAATCGCGCCGTCCTCAGGCGAGACGCCGGCGCCGGACGAGGAATCGATGATGCCCTGCGCGATATCGATGAGCTCCTGGATTCCCGCCGCTTTGGCGAGCAGCGGATAGGCCCTGTCCTGGCTGCCGGCCGCCGTCTTGCCTGCCTTGATCTGGATGCGCTCGCGCTTCTCGAAATCCTTCACCGTCGCCAGACCCGCCTGGATGTGTGGCTCGGTGAGGGCGACATACGCGGCCTCGCGCTGCTTGCGCTGCGAGGCGGCGGCATCGGCGGCGGTCGGGACCGTCGCGCGGATGCCGTAGCCCGCGCCGCCGAACCGCTTCAGGAACGCGGCCTGGTCGGCGATCGCCTTCGGGACTTCCTTCCCCGGACCGGCGAGCTTGGCGAGGAGCGCGTACTCGATGGCGAAGATCTTGAGCGTGGTCCTGGACGGCGGCGCCGGTTTCGGCGCGGCCGGCGCGGCTGCAAGTGCGAGTGCGCCGGAAGCGCACAGCGTCAAGAGAAGGCAACGCGAGGCGCGCATGGGCATGACTCCCGTACCACGGCATCCCTGCCTTGCTTCTCATTGTACCGCCGCGGCCGCCGCGGGCAATGAGCGCCCGCGCCCGCATCAGCGCGGCGGCGCCGGCTCGTAGATGACGAGCGCCGAGCCTGGACGGTCGGGAATCGAGAAGAGGACGCCTTCCTCGCGCATCTCGCGGCCCGTCGCCTCGGCGCGCGCGCCCGTGTCGACGTTGCGGATCGCGTAGCGCGCCTCGGGGGCGACCCCGCGGAGCTTCAGGCGCGCGGAATCGGCGGCGCACGCCGCGCGGCGGAACGCCATCGCCATCCCGGCCTCCAGGTCCGGCCGGTGGAACTGGTACGCGAACCACGCCTCTTCCGATGCGTCGTGCGGCGCCAGCGGGTAGAAGTCTCCGACCATGTACGGCCGGACCGCCTTGTAGGCTGCCACGGTGCGCGCGACCGCGGCCTCGGTCTCGGGCTCGGCGGTGTTGATCCGTCCCTCGCCGTCGGTGACGCAGAGGATGTTCCCGGTCGTCATCGCGCTCCGGAAGACGTAGGCGGGCTCCAGCCCGAAGTTCCCGCATCCGTGCATGGGGAGCCATCGCCAGAGGCCCGCGTTCTGGAGCTGGTCGGCCGCGGGGGCGGGGCCCGAGCACTGCAGATCGCTGTGCCAGAGCGGCACGCCGCGGGACAGGCTCTCCAGGTCGAGCCGCCGCCCGCCGCTCGCGCACATGTCGATCGCGAGCCCGGGGCGGCGCTCGCGCAGCGCGTCCCACATCGCGTACAGGCCCTCGATGTACCTGATCTCCGTCATGCCCTCGCGGCCGGGCGCGTCCGCGCGGCGCCAGAAGCCGAGCGGCGGGATGTTGAAGTCCCAGCGGATCCACGCGAGGTTCGCCTCCGCGACGAACCCCGCGACCAGATCCGTGATCCACGCCCGCGCCTCGGGAATGTGCAGCGCGAAGAGCTGGCTCCACTCGCCGTTCGGCTTCATCACCCACGCGGGGTGCTCGCGCTCGATCCTCGTGCCGAAGTGGACGCGCTCAGGCTCGAACCAGAGCAGGTAATCAAGTCCGGCGGCGCGCGCGGCGTCCCCGACGGGCCCGAGGCCGCGGGGATACTTGGCCGGGTCCGCTTCCCATGTCCCGGTGCCCTCGGGGAAGCCGCCGAGATACCACTGCTGCGGGTCCATGTCCGACCAGAAGACCTCGACGCCTCGCCGGGCGAGCGGCGCCATCGCCCGGACGTGCGGGCCCTCGTACGTGCCGTCCGGGTCCGTGTAGTTGACGCTCGCGCAGATCGGCGCGAGGACCAGGCGCCCGTCCCGGCGGGGCGCGTAGCGCTCCATGATGGTCCGCCGCATCGCGTGGTTCCCGCGCAGCGGATCGGCGCCTTCCCAGAAGACCAGGAGGATGCGGGGCGTGCGCACGGACTCGCCGGGCCCGAGCGCGAGGGCCCAGCGTTCGAGCCCGGCCCGCGCCTTCACGGCGCGGTCGCCCGCGGCCGCGAACTCGGCTTCCCACTGCCCGGACCAGCCGATGGCGAGCGCGATCCCGCCCG
>DHGK01000158.1:10781-31676 GCA_002402755.1 Planctomycetes bacterium UBA4800 | reverse complement strand
CAGAGCCGCAATTGCGCAACGGACGTGTTCATTGCTCGTTTCGACGCACGGGTTCACCGAATATGTACGCGCAGGTTCCCGGCTCCTGTACACGAGTCTCGCGCCGCGCCATAATTACATACGCCGGATCATCGGAGAGCGTTTGCCAAGGAGGTATGTCATGGCCGTGGTTCCCGCGATCGGCTTCTTCGAGCTCATCTTGATCCCGTTGCTCGGCCTGGGAGGAATCATCCTGCCGGGCGGCGTGCCCCCGCTTCCCGAGGATCCCGCGCTCATCCGGGCGGTGCCGGCCGACGCAATCCTGGCGGTCCAGTGGTTCGGCGGCACGGAGCCCAATCCGCAGAGCGCCAACGCCACCGAGCGGCTCGCCGCCAACCCCGAGATCAAGGCCCTCGTCGGCACCGTCATCGAGGCGTTCCACAAGACCGCGCGCATGGAGGCGCCGCCCGAGATCGCCCAGGGCGTCAAGTCGGGGCTCGACATCCTCGGCCTGCTCGCGGCGCGGCCCGGCTGCCTGTACGTGTCGCGCCTCGACCTGCCGCCCGCGCAGCCGAACATCGCCGCCGGCATCATCGTCAACGCCGGCGACAAGGCCGCAGAGGCGGGCAGGCTCCTGCGCGAGATCGAGAACCTCGTCCTGGCGCAGATGAGCGACGGCGGCCGGCGCCCGGCGGCGGCGACGAGCGATGTGAACGGCGTCCCCTTCCGCTCGCTGCCCTTGCCGCCCCCGGTTCCGCCGGTCGCGTGGGGCTTCTCCGGGGAGTACCTCATCGTCGCCGCCGGCGACGGAACGCCGGCGCGCATGCTCGAGGCGCTCAAGGCGCCGAAGGGCCTCGGCGCCACGGCGGCGTTCGCGAAGATGCACGCGGCGGTCAAGACCCCCGCGCCGGTCTCGCGCTTCTACCTCAATGTCGAGGCGGTCCTGGCCAAGATCACCGCCATGGGCGGCCCGGAGGCGGCCGGCGCGCTCAACGCGCTCGGGCTGACGTCGATCCAGGCGGTCGTCGCGGAGACGGGCCTGGAGGGCGCGGGCGTCGCCTCCAAGACGCTCGTCGCCGTCAAGGGCGTCCCGTCGGGGCTCCTCCGGCTCTGCGAAGGGGCGCCGCTTGCGGATTCGGATCTCGCGCTCATTCCCGGCGACGCGACCATCGCCGCCGCGTTCAGGCTCGACGCCGAGACGATCTACAACGAGTTCCTGACATCGCTCGGCACGTTCGACCCGCGGGCGCGCGACGAGTTCCTGCGCGAGGTGCCGCACGGGCTCGAGCGGGAGCTCGGCCTGTCGGTGACGGACGACATCCTGCGTCCCCTCGGCGACACCTGGTGCCTGTGGAGCGCGCCGAGCGACGGCGGGCTCCTCTTCACCGGGCTCACGCTCGCCGTCACGGTGAAGGACCGCGAACGCTTCCAGAAGACGCTCGACAAGATCGCCGGCCTGATGCGCCGGGAGATGGGCGAGCCGCGCGGCACGGGCGACCGCCGGCCGCGGCGCGGGCTGTTCCTCGAGTCGACGACCTGTCGCGGCGTCGCGATCCAGTACCTGAACTCGATCGGCGAGGAGTTCCCCGTGGCGCCGGCGTGGTGCCTCACGGACACGCACTTCTCCATCAGCCTCTTCCCGCAGATGCTGAAGACGGCGCTCGCGCGCGGCGCGGCAGTCGAGAGCTCGCTCGCCCGGCAGACGGCGCTCAAGGACCGAGGCGGCGCGCTCGCGCTCACCTACGCCGACACGCCGAGCATCTTTCGCATGCTCTATCCGCTCGCGCACCCGCTTGCCCAGATTCTGTGCGGCAAGCTCCAGCGCGAGGGGATCGACGTGACGATCGCGAGCCTCCCGACCGCCGCGGGAATCCTCCCGCACCTCGGCCCGGAGGTCTCGACGGTGGCGAGAACCGATCAGGGAGTCCTGATGATCACGCGGGGCACGGTGCCGTCCGCGGGGCCCGTCCTCGGCCTCATGCTGCCGGCGATGACGGTGCTCGGCTTCCGCACGGTGCATGCACCCGTGCAGCAGCCGACCCCCCTGCGGGCGATGGGCGCGCACGCACGATAGCGGCTCGTCCCCACGTCGACACGCGCCGCAGCCGGACTGCGCGGAATCCCCATTCTCTCGTTCAGGCACGCGCAGGAACGGGAGCCTGCGCGGAGGTCAATCCTCGCAGCGGTTGACAATGCCGCCGAGCACTTCGATCAGGAGCGGAACGTCGACGCGCACCGTGTTCCACAGCAACGAAAGATCGATGTCGAAGTAGGCGTGCACCAGGCGATTACGCATCCCGATGACATCGGCCCACGGCACGCGCGGATGCCGTGCGCGCGTGGCTTCGCTCACGCGTGCCGCGGCTTCTCCGATGATCTCGATGCATTTCAAGAGCGCGAGCGTCAACTGACGGTCGCGGGCAAGCTCCCCGCAGTCCTTGCCCGCGGCGAATGCCTGCGCCTCGTGCGCGGCGCCGAGCATATCCCTCAGCCGCAGGGAATCGTCACGCCGCGACATACCCTGTCAGTGCCTCCCGCAAGACTGCGTCTCGGAACGCCGGATGCAACTCCGCCGGCGTACGCATGTCGACCGTGCGTCCCAACAAGGCGGTCAATTCGCGCGCCATGCGCGCCATGCCCAGGTAACCGACGCGCACCTCGGGTTCGAGTTCGACCAGCACATCCACATCGCTGTCGGGACCGAAGTCTTCTCGCAACACGGAACCGAAGAACGCCAGTCTGCGAATGCCATTGGCCCGGCAGTATGCCGCGATGCGGTCTTGCGGAACATCGAGGCCGTGCAGTCTCATCGTCTCTCCTCAACGCCGATTCGCAGAAACCGCCGCAGCGCGGGAACAGCCCCCCGCACGCCGGTACAGTGTACAGGGTAGGTCCGCTGAGGGTCAAGAACGACAAGGCGGCCAGCGGCCGCGCACCCCCCTTTACCTCTCGCGCCCCCGTGCCCTATACTGTGAGCGCGGGCGGGCCGGCCGGGCGGCCCGCGTTCACTCGACACGACGCAAAGGAGCAGCCATGGCAGCCACGAAGATGCGGTTCGGTCTCAATCTCCTCCTGTACACGGCGGAGTTCACGGCGAAGCACCTCGACCTCATCCCCAAGGTCGCCGAGATGGGCTACGACGGTGTCGAGATCCCCTTCATGGACCTCGACACGCTCGATGCCGCGGGAACGCGCAAGGCCCTCGAGAAGGCCGGCATCGGCGCCACGGCCTGCGCGGTGCTCTTCCCCGGCCAGAACTTCGTGAGCAGCAAGGAAGAGGAACGCCGCGCCGCCGCCGAGCGCCTCGCGCGCTGCATCGAGCTCACCGCGGCCATGGGCGGCGACACGGTTGCGGGGCCGCTCTACGCGCCCGTCGGCCTGCTCACGGGGCGCGGCCGCACGGCCGATGAGTGGAAGCGCGCGGTCGAGGGGCTCGGGAATGCCGCGGAGGCGGCCGCGGCGGCGAACATCACGCTCGCCATCGAGCCCCTCAACCGCTTCGAGACCTATTTCCTCAACACGGCGGCCGATGCCCTCGCGCTCGTCAAGGAGGTTGGAAACCCCCGCCTCACCGTCCAGGTCGACACCTTTCACTCCAACATCGAGGAGAAGAACACGCCCGCGGCCATCCGCCTGGTCGGAAGGCACCTCGGGCACTTCCACGTCTCTGAGAGCGACCGCGGCGTCCCGGGGACGGGCCAGGTGCCGTGGAAGGAGGTCTTCAAGGCCCTGAAGGAGATCGGCTACGGCCGCTGGGTGACGATCGAGAGCTTCGCGCGCGGCATCCTCGAGCTCTGCGCCGCCGCCTCGATCTGGCGCGACATCTATCCGTCGGCGGACGGCCTGGCCAGGGACGGCCTCAAGTTCATGCAGACGATGGCCGAGGCAGCGTAGCCCGCGGCCGCCGCCGCGCCCTACAGCCGCTCGCAGCCCAGGCTCTGCACCGGGGGCACCGATCCCGCGTCCGGGAACGGCGCCGGCGGTCTGGGACCTTCGCTGAACAGGTACCCGAGAAGAAAGACCGCGTCGGCGATGTCCAGCCTGCCGTCATCGTTGGCGTCGAGCGCCTCGGCGCAGTCCGACGTGTCGCCGGAGAACAGGAAGCGCAGGATCTTCACCGCGTCCGAGATGTCGAGCTTGCCGTCGCCGTTCGCGTCGCCGCGCAGGAACACCGCGAGCGGCGCATCGCCGTCTCTGACCAGCACCGAGACGAGCATCCGCGCCGCCGTCTCGACGAGCACCAGATCGCCGGTCCCGTTGCCGTCCATGTCGCCCGCATCGATGTACGCGGGGCTCTCGGGAATCGAGATGACGACCGCGGCGCCCAGGTTGCCGGCGCCGTCGCCCGGAATGACGCAGGCCCCGCCGCCCGTCGCGGCGGCGCCGCCGATCGCACAGTCCGGCGTCCCATCCCTGTCGATCGAGTACACGACCAGGCAGGTCGGATTCAGCGGGAAGCTCGCGCTCCCCCCCGCCGCGAAGCCTTCGCCCTGTGCGAGCAGCACCGAGACATCGCCCTGCGCGGCGCCGAGCGTGCGCACGACGACGAGGTCGTCCCTCGCGTCCGCATCGAACCTGCCCGCATCGATCAGCGTGGCCCCGAAGCCGACCGGCACGGACGCGGCGCTTTCACTGAACCCGAACTCCCCGGGCAGCGCGGTCGCCTTGTTGATGCCGATTCTGATGCGCGAAGACCCGGGCTCGAGCAGCGCCAGATCGGCCCACGTGTCGCCGTTGAAGTCGCCCACGGCGAAATGCGCAACGGCATCCGTCGTCGCCATGCCGAACGCGTACGCCGGCTGGAATCCGCCATCGCCGGCGCCGAGCATGATGTAGAGCTGCTGCGCGTAGGAACCCGCCGTACCGATGCTGAGAACGGCCAGATCGAGGTTGCCGTCGTGATTGAAATCGGCTTTCTCGAGCTGCACCGGCGTCGGCCCCACCAGGTAGCTCCTCGTCACGAACCTTCCGTCGCTTGTCCCCGTGACCACGGAGACGTAGTACACGACGCCCCCTCAGCCCCCGCACGCCGCCCTGTTCACCACCGCAAAATCGATGATGGCATCGTTGTTGAAATCGCCGACGACCATGTCGACGGCATCCGACTGCAGCCAGCCGCTGCTCTGGATGCCGCCGAACGTGCCGTCGCCGTTGCCCGTGTAGCACGTGAAGTAGGCGGGATAGCCCGAACTCGACACGATCACATCGAGGACTGCATCGCCCGCCGTCGCGGCCAACCGGGCCGCGACCGGCTGCACGGTGGTGCTCGTGAACGATACGAGCAGGCTCGCAGGGTCTCCGAACTCGATGGCGGCTCGTGCCGGCACTGCCGCAAACACACAGGCCGCCGCACATGCAAGAATAGGCCGCATGGTCATGCCTCCCATCTGACCCGCAAGTGACGAGAACTCTCCTCCTCGGGCGAATACATCAATTGTCCAGGAGAAAAGGTCCGCTGGCAAGCGCCGAACGCCGCTTGTGAACGGCCGCACACCCGGGCCGGCGCGACACTGGCAGCCGCGCTCAGCGTCCCACGGCTCCGGAGGGCTACGCGACGAAGTACGTGTACCCGTCCAGTCCCTCGCGGTAGCGCTTCTGCAGCTTGGCCGATTCCTCGGGCGTCAGCTTCCCGTTCCTGAGCGAGACCTCGATCGAGCGGCGCAGCCGTTCCTGGAGGTCCTCGGCGCTGAACTGGACGTAGCTCAGGACCTCGCGGACCGTGTCGCCCTCGACGACCTCGGCGATGTCGACCTCGCCGCTGCCGTTCATCTCGATGTGCACGGCGTTCGTGTCGCCGAACAGGTTGTGCAGATCGCCCAGGATCTCCTGGTAGGCGCCGACGAGAAACAGCCCGATGTAGTACGGCTCGTGCGGCCGGTACTCGTGCAACATCACGTACTGCTTCACGGCCTTCAGGTCGATGAAGCGCTCGATCTTGCCGTCGCTGTCGCACGTCAGGTCCGCGATGTACGCGCGGCGCGTGGGCTCGGTGTCGAGCCGGTGAATCGGCATGACCGGGAAGAGGTGGTCGATCGCCCAGAGGTCGGGCAGCGACTGGAAGACCGAGAAGTTGCAGAAGTACATGTCCCTGAGGCTCGGGCCGAGCTTGGCCAGGTCCTCGGGCACGTGCTTGAGGTTCGTCGAGAGGCGGTCGATCTTGGCCAGCAGGTACTTCAGGCCCTGGTCCGCGTAGGCGCGCTCGGGCAGCGTCAGGTTGCCGTGCACGAAGCGCAGCAGGATCTCGTCCTTGAGGCCCAGGGCGTCGTGCAGGGCCTCGTGGCAGTTCTTGACCGAGACGGTCTCGTACAGCTCGTAGATCTCGCGCAGGATGTCCTTGTCCGCGGGCGGCGGCTGGAGCTTCTCGACCGCATCGAGGACCGGCGACACGTCGGTCACCTCGGTGATGAGCACCGCGTGGTGCGCCACGATCGCGCGGCCGGACTCGCTGATGAGGTCGGGGTGCTTGACGCCCGCCTCGTCGCAGCAGGCCAGGACCGACCAGACGACATCGCGCGCGTACTCCTCGACGCTGTAGTTCATCGAGGAGGGGAAGTTCGTCCGCGAGCCGTCGTAGTCGACGGCGAGCCCGCCGCCGATGTCCAGCACCGAGAGCGACGGGCAGAGCTTCGCAAGCTCGGTGTACATGCGCGTCGTCTCGCTCAGGACGCGCTTGATGGCGTTGATCGCCGTGATCTGGCTGCCCACGTGGAAGTGCAGGACCCTGACCCAGTGCTCCTTGCCGCGGGCCTTGAGCGCCTCGATCGCCTCGATCACCTCGTACGAGTTCAGGCCGAAGCGCGCGCCCTCGCCCGCGGATCCCTCCCACCTGCCGGCGCCCTTGCTCACCGGGTTCACCCGTATGCCGATCTCGGCCTCGATGCCGAGGCGCTCGGAGATCTGCATGATGCTCTCGATCTCGTAGGGCTGCTCGACCACGATGATCGAGCGCCGGCCGAGCTTCTTGGCGAGCAGCGCCAGCTCGATGTACTCCGCGTCCTTGTAGCCGTTGCAGATGAGGAGCCCGTCCGGCGTGTCGTGGATGGCGAGCACGGCCAGGAGCTCCGGCTTGCTGCCGACCTCAAGGCCGATCGGGCGCTGCCTGCCCGCCAGGCGCACCGAATCGACGACGTGGCGCTGCTGGTTGACCTTGATCGGATACGCGAGGCAGTACGAGCCCTTGTAGCCGAACTCCTTGATCGCGTTTGCGAAGGCATCCTGGATGGCCCGCACGCGGTCGCGCAGGATGCCGTCGAAGCGCACGAGGATCGGCACCTCGATGCCGCGCTTGATCAGCGTCGAGATGAGCCCGTGCAGGTCGATCGCGCGCGCCGGGTTGCGCTCGGGGTAGACCGCGAGGGTGCCCTGCGGGCTGATGCCGAAGTACCCCGCGCCCCAGGCGTCGATCAGGTAGGTCTCGGCCGACTTGGCAGTTGTCCACTTCTCCATGGCGAGTGCAGTGCCTCCCGCACCGGCAGGGGAGTATCTCAGAAAACCGAGGGGTAAGGATACTGAGTCGGGTCGCCGCGGTCAATAGAATCCGCGGGGGAGGCGGCGGATTCGAGCCGTGCGGGGCGGGCCGCGCGCAGCGCGGCCCGCACGGCCGGCGCTCCGGGCAGGACTACTTCTTCGAGTCCTTGCCCTTCTTGGCGTCGGTGTCGCCCTTCTTGGCCTCGCCCTTCTTGGCGCCGCCCCCGTTCTTCTCGACCTCCTTGTCGGACTTCTTCTTGATCTCGGCGAGCTGCGCGGCAAGGTTCTTCTCGCCGGCGGGGATGCTCGTCACCACCTTGACCTGCTTGCCGGTCGCATCGTAGACGGCGATGGACGGCACCTTGGCGGCGTACTTCTTCTTGAGCTCCTTGTCGAGCTTCTTGGCGTCGCTCTTGTAGCACGTGAATTCCTTGAGCGCCTTCGCGCACTCGGTGGCGGCCATGAGCGCGGTCTCGAACTTCCCGCACTCCTTGGCGGCGGCATCGGCCGCGTCCGCGGCCGGCCAGTAGAAGTAAATCACGAACGGCTTCTTGTCCTTGCTCGCCGCCGTCTCCTTGAAATCATCGAAGACCGTGGTCTGCCCCTTGGCCTTCGCCGCGNNGTCCTTGCCCGCGTCCTTGCCCGCGCCGGTCGTGCCCTGAACCTCGTTCCAGTACGGGATATGGCGCTCGACGCCGTTCTCCTTCTTCTGGACGATCTTCTTCCCCGTCTCCTTCTTCGGCCCGTTCTTCTCCGCGCCGTACGCGGCGCCGCCGCACGCGAGAACGACCGCCGCCGCGCTCAGAACCATCAGGCGCCCCAGGTACCGCATCATTCCTCCTTTGGTGGAGCCACCGCATGCGCCGCCCCGCGCGGCGGCGCCGGCCACACACCGGCGCGCGCCCGCAACGCGGCATAGAGCCAAGTGTACCGGAAACCGCCCCCCCGGCGCCACATCGCCTCCGGGCGCGCGGGCGGCGCCATGCAACATGTTGCCGCCCGGGGCACCGCGCGCGACTCGCGCCGGCGAGGTACTCTATGCACTTATCGATTTCTATATATTACGCGTGAATAAGCCGATTTTAATTTGATTCGGGTTCCCGGTGCGCGTAACCTGTGACCCTGTCAGCGATTGCCGGGGGACCCGGCACGGCAAGGCGGGAGTGCCAAGACGAGAAGGCGCAATGAACAGCGAACGTCTCGCATGCTTCATCCTCGCGGGCGGCGAGGGACGGAGGCTTTTGCCCCTGACGCGGTTCAGGGCCAAGCCCTCCATGCCCTTCGGCGGCAACGCCGGCCTCATCGACCTGACGCTCCTCAACTGCCACCGCTCGGGCATCCGGGAAGCGTACGTCCTCGTTCAGTACCGCTACGAGTCCATCATCCGCCGCGTCAAGCTCAACTGGCGCTCCGTCGAGCAGCGGCACGACATGGCGATCTTCTTCAGGCCCGCCCTGGGGTCGGCCGGCGGCTACCAGGGCACCGCCCAGGCCGTCTGGCACAACCTCGAACTGGTGCACCCGAGCAAGGTCCGCGACGTCCTCATCCTCTCCGGCGACCACGTCTACGACATGGACTATCGCGTCTTCCTCGCGCAGCATCGCGCATCTGAAGCCGATCTCACCGTCGCCGCGACCGATGTTCCGGTGGCGGACGCCTCGCGGTTCGGGATCCTGGAGTTCGACGGCGATCGCCGCGTGACGGCGTTCCGGGAGAAGCCGTCCGCGCCCGAGACGCTGCGCTGCGCCGGCGACTCGACGCTGCACGCCTCGATGGGCGTCTACCTCTTCCGGGCCGAGGCCCTCCGGGAGGCGCTCGCCGCGCAGCTCTCCCTGCGCCACGACGCCGACTTCGGCCGCGATGTGCTGCCGGCCATGGTCCCGGACGCGCGCGTGTTCGCGTTCCCGTTCCTCGACCCCTCGGGGCACCTCGGCTACTGGCGCGACGTCGGCACGCTGGAGTCCTACTACCGGACGCAGCTCGAGGCCGCCGGCCGGCGGCGGCGGTTCCAGATCCGGATTCCGCCCGATTTCCCGCCCTCGCCGCTCAGGCGCTCGTTCTGGAACCCGCTGACCGGCACGGTCTGCGGCTCGGACTGCCGGATCGAGGGCGAGGCCATCGACTCGGTGATCGGCGCGGGGGCGCGCATCGCGCCCCATGCCCGCGTCGAGGAGGCGGTGCTGCTGGAGAACGTCGTCGTCGAGGAGGGCGCCTGCGTCCGCCGCGCGATAATCGACCGCGGCGTGAGAGTCCCCTCGGGCATGATCGTCGACGGCGACACGCACGCCGGCGCCGCCTCGTGCACGGCCGGCGCCCTCCCCCGCGAGATCACCGTCGTGTGCGCGAACGGCGGCCTGCAGCGCACGCCGCTCCGCCGCCGGCCCGTCACGGCCTGACGCGGCCGGCTCTCGCGCCCCGGCGCATCACCCGCCCCCGAGCTGCCGGTACACGACCACGATCGCGTTGTAGCAGGCGTGCGCGCAGATCGGCGCCGCCAGGAGGCGCGTGCGCTCGAAGCTCATCGCCGCGGCGCACCCGAGTACGAACACGGGCGGCGCCGCGAACGGCGGGTGGCACAGCGCGAAGAGCGCCGCGCTCGCGAGCACCGCGAGCGGGAACGACAGCGAGCGCCTGAACCCCCTGAAGAGGATCCCGCGGAACAGGAACTCCTCGAAGAGCGGGGCGACGAGCACCATGAGCGGCACGTAGTACAGCAGGTCCTCGCCCGCGCTCCGGGGCGCGACGCGCAGCGTCTCCTCCTTGAGGGTCTTGAGCGCCGGAATCCAGTCCGCCACGGCCATGTACACGAAGGCGACGAATCCCGCGCCGCCGCCCCAGGCCGCGCCGGCCGCCGCCGCCTTCGCGAGCCCCGGCGCGCCCTCCCGATCGGCGCGCGCGCCGATCGCGACGGAGAGCTGCGGCAGCCGCCGGTGCAGCAGTACGAGCATCATGCCGAGCGCGACGACCGCGCCCGCGATCGTGTAGGCCGCGACGAGGCGCGCACCCTCGAGCATCCCCGCATTCTGCCTCAGGATCAGGAGCGCCACCCCCTGCGCCGCCTGGAAGCAGATCACGGCGATGATGCCGTCGCTCGCGCCGAGGGCGGGCCGCGCGACGACATCGGGATCGAGCAGGAACGGGATCGAATCCGCGGCCTTCTGCCACACGGCCCCCGCGAGCAGCACGAAGAGGATCACCGTCGTCAGCGTGTGCCACGGCGACGGCGCGTAGATTGCGTAGGCGTACATGCCGGCGATGAGGAGGTACAGCCAGACCATCGTCTGCCGCATGCTGCGGCGCGGGTCGAGCGCGAACGGGTCCGTCGCCATGATGCCTATGCCGGCGGCGACCAGCGCGCACACGAACACGCCGCCGATCGCGAGCAGCATGTAGAGCGCCATGACCCATTCCCACGCCGCGCCGCGGGCGAAGGCGAGCGCGAAGACCGCGACCGGGCAGGCGCACGCGAGCGTCCCCCAGAGGAGCGCCTTGCGCCGCATGATGTCCTCCAGGCGCCGCGGGAACGTGTAGAGCAGCCACAGCGTCTTGCCCTCGACGGCGAGCACCATGAACGCGCTCGCCATCAGGGCGTAGGCGCCGACGCCGAACGCGAAGGCCGACAGGTGGCGGAAGTCGCTCCCCACCGCGCGCAGGAGCTGCGGGTTGATGACGAGCTGAAACGCGATCACGATGACCGGCACGACGAGCGTCTGCACGAGGAGCGTCCGGTCGCGCACGAGCAGCAGCAGATCCTTCCCCGCGATGCCGCCGAGCCTTCCGGCGCCGATGGGCCGGCCGGCGGCGCGAACGCGCGTGCCGCGAAAGGCCGATGTCTCGCCCACGAGCCCGCCGCGGACGAGCGCCTGCGCGCACCACAGCGCGCCGGCCGCGAGCGCGCACGTCGCGGCGACCAGGAGGACGCCGTACAGGACGGACCGCGCGCCGCCCTCGCAGAGGAGCAGCGGCAGGTTCCACGGAAGCCAGAGGACGGCGCGCGGCATCGCCGCCGCGACGTCCATGAACACGCCGGGAATCGACCGCGTGACGGCCGTCGCCACGGTCGCCATGAAGAGCAGCATCGAGAGGACGCCGAAGACCGCCTGGAGGTTTCGCATGGTTCCGGGGCTGCCGCGCTTCCTGAGCCACGTCTCGACGAGGAGCTTCGCCGCGCCGAGGAGCGCGTTGATGCAGAGCGTCGCGAGCACGGCCTCGGCGAGCGCCCACGCCCCGTGGCCGGCGCACAGGTACGTCGTGAGGAGCAGAGGAAACACCGTGAACCACGCGAACGCGTTCGTGAACACGGCGGCGAGCACGCGCCCCAGGAACAGCACCCACGCCCCGACCGGGAACGTGAAGAGCCACGTCATGTGCCACTCGACCTTGCCGAGCTCCTCCCGGGCGCCGCCGATCGTCCCGGCGGCCAGGCTCAGGAACAGCATCGACAGGAGCAGCGCAAGCGCGGTGAGGAACGCGCCCTCCCCGGCCGGCGCCGGCCAGACGTCGCGCGACGGCAGCATGGCGACGCGGAACTCGTGCTTCTTGAACGCGGCGATGCCCTTCTCCCGGAAGAGCGCGAGCATCTCCTCCTTGCTCGGCCCGGCGCCATCGCGGCCGGGAAGGGTCCGGTAGAGCGTTATCTCGGAGTCCAGAGCGGACTCGATCTGCCGGACGGCCTCCTCATCCAGCGCAGCCCGGCGCGCTTCGAACATCCCGAGCAGGGCGTAGGTGCCGAAGCCGACTTCCACCCGATCGTCGGGCGGCGAGGCGCGCCGTTCCGTCTCGCGCGCGATCCTGCCGAGCGCCTGCGTGCAGACAATCAAACCCTGGAGAAAGAAGAAGCCCCCGACCCCGACCGCGACGGCGATGCCGAGCTTCCGCTTGCCGGGCGTCGCCGCCCGCCGCCGGCGCTCGACCCCGCCGCGGCGCTTCCTGAACGCGCCGGCCAGATGGCCGGCGATGTGGTTGAACCAGCGCCTGGCCGACAGCATCGCGACGAGGTAGATCACACGCCCGGGCGAGGGCGGCACGGGGCTCACGTCCGTTCCTCCCCGGCCGGCGGCTCGCCGCGCGCCCCTTCCATGACCGCGAAGAAGATCTCCTCCAGCGACGCGTCCTGCGACCGGCGCAGCTCATCGAGCGGGCCGACGGCCGCGAGCGTCCCCTTGGCCATGATGCCCACGCGGTGGCAGAGCTTCTCGGCCTGGTCGAGAAGATGGGTGCTGAAGAACACCGAGCCGCCCTTGCCCGCGTGCTCCTGCATGAGCGCGTGCACGGCGCGCGTCGCGAAGGGATCGAGGCCGTTCGTCGGCTCGTCGAGGATCAGGAGCGGCGGGTCGTGGAGCAGCGCGCAGACGATGGCGAGCTTCTTACGCATGCCCTTGGAGTAGTTGACGGCGTACTCCTCGAGCGCGTCATCGAGCTCGAGACGCGCGACGAGCTCCGCGGCGCGCTCGCCGATCGCCGCGCGCGGCAGCCCCTGCATCTCGCCCGTGAAGCGGATGATCTCGCGGCCGCGCAGGTAGTCGTAGAAGACGGGCTCGTCGGGGAGGTACCCGACCCGCCGCATCACCTCCACGCGGTCGCTGAAGCAGTCGAAGCCGTCGATCGCGGCGCTGCCCTCGCTCGGCTGGAGAATGCCCATGAGCATGCGGATCGTGGTGGTCTTCCCGGCGCCGTTCGGGCCGAGCAGGGTGAAGATCTCGCCGCGCGCCACGTCGAGGTTCATGTCCGCCACGGCCTTGAAGCCGCCGAACTTCTTCGTGAGCGTGCGTATGCTGATGATGCTCGCGTCCACGCGTCTCTCCTCGCGGCCGCGCCGCGCCGCGGCCGCGAGGCATTGTACGCCGCGGCGGGGNNCCGCCGCGAACCCCCGCGCCCGCGGGCTCACGCCCCGAGCCCCGCCAGCATCTCGGCGGTCACGGCCGTGAGCGCGCGGCCGTAGGCCTCGCGCTCGACGATCAGGAATCGGCGGACGTCGTAGTACGGCATCTGCCGCGGGTAGAGCGCCATGCCCGTGGCGTCGACGTCCGCGCGCACCGGCTCGAACGTGAACGGCGCCGGCGGCGGCGCGCCGGGCGCACCCGGCACGCTCCGCCAGGCGCCGCCGTCCTGGACGATCGCCCGGTCGGCGAGGTGCGCGAAGACGCCCGCGCACCAGAGGTTGCGCGTCCCGGACAGGACCTTCTCCCATTCGCCCGCATCAACGGGCTCCTTGAGGAACGCGACGGGATCGCCCGTCTTCTTGAGAAGCGCGTAGATGACGTACTGCTTGACGGGATCGGCGACGCCCGCGAAGAGGTCGCGGTGCGACGCCCGCCAGAACGACGCGCGGCCGGCGTTCTTCCAGGCCCCGCCGTCGAAGCACGGCACCCAGAAGACCGGGAGCCCGCTCCGCACGATCGCCGCGTACGCGTGCGGATCGAGCGTCGCGTTGTATTCCCTGAAGTCGAAGCCGGGCGCCGAATGCGCGTCGCCGATGAAGATGTACAGCCGGTCGATCTTCTCGGCGCACAGCGCGGGCGCCCGGTTCCACGCGGCGGCGATGTCGCGCATGCTCCCGACCGCCGTCACCGTCACGGGCACGCCGCTCTCCCGAAGCGTCCTCAGGATCAGCTCGACGCCGCCCTGAAACTCCGCGCCCTGGTCCTTGCCCGCGTCGCTCGGCGACTCCAGCGCGGGGGCAAGTCCCGCCGCGACGTCAACGCGCTTCCCCGCGATCGCCATGAGCTGCTCGACCGCCGCGCGCCCCGGACATTGCTTCTGCCGGGCGCCGTTGTCGAGCACCACCGCGCGCAGGTCGATGTCCCGCATCGCGAAGAGGCACGCCAGGTCGACGTGGTCGTCGGGATCCTCGTGCGGGTGAAAGAGATCCGTGATGTGGAGCACGGGCACGGGGCGCGCCGGCGCGACGGCGATCTGCGCCTCGCAGCGCATGCCCCCCTCGTCGAGCTCGAGCCGCACCCGATGCCGCCCCGGCGCGAGCGCGCGCAGATCCGCGTGGCACGCATAGTGGTGCGGGAGAATCGCGCGCGAGGCCGGGTCGACCGCCGCGATCGCCCGCACGGGACACGCACCGGCCCCGTCGATCGACGCCGTCCCGCCCGCCCACGACGCGCCGTCGTACACGTTGAAGACGAGCCGTGTGTGCCGGCGCGGCAGCGATTCCCGGCCTTCCCGATCGCACTCGCCCGCCGCCCCGGTGCGCGATTCGCAGCTCGCGACGAACCGGTGCGCGATCGCCGCGCCGTCGACCTCGACGATGCGGTAGCCGCGCGGCGCGCGGTCCTGGCCGCGCTCGAAGCCCCCGCCGCTCTTCCACCACGAACCGGAGACGGCCTGCGACGCGACGTACTCGACGCCGTCCCTGAGGATCCGCTCGTTCTCGTGCACATGCCCCTGCAGCACGAGACGCGTCCCGTGCGCCTTGAGCACGGCGTGGACCTCCTCGGCGTTGTCGACGCGCCAGGCGCCGAGATCCTCCTGCGGCGCGCGGCGCCGCTCGGGACTCGTGCACACGAGCGGAATGTGAATGCCGGCGATGACGGGCATGCCCTTCGGGACGGCCGCAAGATCGGCCGCGAGCCACGCCAGCTCGGACGCCCCGACGCGGCCCCGCACGGCCCGCCAGTCGTCGCCCGCCGTCAGGTTGCGGCCGTCGAGCACCACGCAGTGCACTCCCGCCCAGTCGAACGAGTACCAGCTCGGCCCGAACAGGTCGTGGAACGCGGTCCGCGGATCCGGCTCCTTAACCATCATCTCGTGGTTGCCGGCGCCGTTCCTGATCGGCATCGCCAGACCCGCCAGGCACTCCACGTAGTCCTTGCCCGCCCCGCCCTCGAGGCAGATGTCGCCCTGCGCCCACACGAACGCGGGCCCGAGGGCGTTGATCTCGGCGACCGTCTCCTTGAACCTGGCAATCCGCACGCCGCCGTTCTCAAGGTGCATGTCGGTGATGAACGCGAACGCGAACTTCGCGGGCTGCGGGTGCGGATCGAGGCGGAAGTCGGCGCGGCCCTTCGCCGCCGCCCTGGCCACGGGCACGTAGAACATCGGCGACCAGAAGCCCGGCGGCGTCGTCACGAAGAGAAAGGGGCCGGACTCGGGGCCGACCCGGAGCTCGAACGCGCCCTCGGCATCGGTCGCCGCGACCGAGAGGCCGTCCGACACGCGCACGCCCGCGCGCGGCGCGCCCCCGCACAGCACCGTGCCGCGCACGGTCGCGGGGCCGGCGGCCGCGCGCAGCCACCGCGCCTCGACGCCCGCGAGCAGCCCGCAGGCCGCGGCGCTGCGGACGAACGCGCGCCGCGAGATCCGCCGATGTCGTTCCCGGCCGCCCATGGGCACCTCCCTCGCCGCCCGCGCGGGCCGCGGCCCGCGCGCCCCGGCCCCGCTTCATTATTTTTCCGTACTGTTCGTTGTTGACGCCCCGCAAACATGGTAGCGTACCTGCCATGAAAATCAAATTCGTGGGCACGTCCAACGCAAACCCGCACCCCGGCCGCAGCCAGACATGCATTCACGTCGAGGCCAACGGCTTGGGACACGTGCTGGACTGCGGCGACGGCGCCGCCACGAAGCTCTGGCTCGACGGCGACATCGACTGGTCGTGCCTGCGCGCCCTCCTCGTCACCCATCTCCACCCCGACCACGCGTCGGGCGCGTTCGCGCTGCTTCACCTGCTCCACCAGCGGGCCAGGGAGAACCCGTCCTGGGGCATCCACGACCGCGAGGCGTTCAAGCTCTGCGTGCCCGACGGCAAGGGCGCCCACCGCTTCACGCAGGTCCTGGGAGCGCTCCACGTCGACCGCGACATGCTCGCGTACAACCTCAACTACGAGTACTACAGGGCCGGCATGGTCTTCACGGCCGGCGGGCTCAAGATCACGGCGTACCCGACGAGCCACTGCGAGGATGCCCACAGCCTGTGCCTGGAGGCCGAGGGAAAGCGCATCGTCTTCTCGGGCGACCTGGCGGAGCCCGCGGAGATCACCGAGCACGCGGGCGGCGCCGACCTGCTGATCTGCGAGTGCGCGCACTTCCACCCGCGCCAGCTCGTGCCGGAGCTCGCGGCGATGCGGGCCTCGCACTACGTCATCACCCACATGCACGACGACCTCCTGGCCGACCCGGAGGCAACCGAGTCGTTGTTCCTCCCGCTCACCAAGGCCGGCAAGGTCACGCTGGCGCAGGACGGCCTCGTGCTGGAGCTCTGACGCCCCATGCCCGCGCGCGGCGACCTGACGATCGAAGGCAGGGTGCTCGCCCCGAGCGCGCGGAACGCGGGCGACTGCCGCCGCGCGACGATCAGGATCGCGGCGGGCGTGATCGCGGAAGTGGCGCCGCCGCGCGGCGGCGACATGGTGTTCGGCGACGACTGTCTCATCGCGCCCGGCTTCATCGACCTTCACGCGCACTGCCGCGAGGATCCCTCCGGCACCCAGACCCACAAGGAGGATTTCGCGAGCGCCGGCGCCGCGGCCATCGCGGGCGGCGTCGTCGCGCTCGCCGACATGCCGAACAACCCCGAGCCGCCGTCGACGCCCGAGCGCTACGCGGCCAAGCGCCGCCTCGCGGACCGCGCGCCGGTCGACGTGGTCCTCTTCGGCCTGGCGGAGACGGCGCCGTTCCGGGACGACATTCCCTACAAGCTCTTCCTGAGCGAGCGCCCCGCCTGCTCCGAGGCGGAGCTCGCGGAACTCTTCCGGGCGTTCGCGGGCACGTGGCTCGCGGTCCACGCCGAGGACCCGGCCGTGCTCGCCGAGCGCCGCGGCGCCGCGACGCACGAGGAGCGCCGGCCGCGCGAGGCCGAGATCGCGGCGGTGGCGAAGCTCCTCGCGGCGTTGCGCGCCGAGCCGCGCCTGCATCTTCACATCTGCCACGTCTCGGCCGGAGAATGCGTGCCGATGCTCCGCGCCGCCAAGCGCGAGGGACTGCCCGTCAGCGCCGAGGCGTGCCTGCACCACCTCGTCTTCGATGCCGAGACGTTCCCCCCGGCGCTCCGCGCCTATCGCAACGTCAACCCCCCGCTCAGGACAAAGGCCGACCGCGAGGCGCTCCTGGAGGCGCTGCGCGAAGGCGTCATCGATGCCCTCGCGACCGACCACGCGCCGCACACGCCCGCCGAGAAGGAACGCGGCGCCTCGGGATTCCCGGGCCTCGACGCGTACGGCGCCTTCGCCGCGGGCCTGCTCGGGCCCCTGGCGCCGGCGCGATTTCTCGATGCGACCTCGGGCTTCGCCGCCGGCTTCATGCGGCGCTTCACGGGCGAGACGTTCGGCGCGATCGCGCCGGGAGCGGTTGGTTCTCTCGTTGTGCTCGCTCCCCGGCCGAGCGGCGTCCGGAAGCAGTCGTACACGACGAAGTGCGGCTGGTCCCCGTACGCCGGCTGCACGTTTCCGGGCGAGGTCAGGACCACCATCGTCCGAGGAGTCCCGGCGTACCGGCGCTGAGGCCGCGCGCCCGTCTCAGATCAGCGACACGAGCCAGGCGCCGGCCTTCTTCCCCTCCCGGCGCTTCACGATGGCGGTGCCATCGAAGAGCAGACCGTCGAGCGTCGCGTCGCCGGTCGTCTTGGCGAGCGCCGCCGACTCGTCGCCGTGCGGCGGCAGGTCGTCCGCCGTCCGGGCGATCCAGAGCTCGACGTGCGGAATCGGCGCCTGCTCGCGCTCGGCGAGCCACGCATCGTCGATGACGAGCTGCGGCGGGGAGATGGTGACGTAGCGCGCGGATTCCTGATGCCGCTGGCGCTCCCAGTGGTGAAGGAGCGCCAGGCCGGCCCGGCAACCCGCGTACCGCTTCGTCATGTCCTCGAGCTCGGGGAATCCGAACGCAACATGGCGGTCGATGCGGACGGACTTGCGCGTGCACGCCAGAAAGGCGGCGACCTCGGCGCTCAGATCGTTCTCGCGCAGCAGCCGCTGCTCCCAGCTTGCGTACTTCATGATCCGTTCTCTCCGCAACGCGGCGATTCCGCGGATCCGAGTCCTCACGATACCCCGTCACAGATGGCCGCCCACAACGGCATTGTAACACCCGGCGCGGGGATTGTGAACGGAATCTCTCCGAGACGGTGCCGCCGCCCTTCCGCAGGCCGGGCGCCGCCATTGTGCCCCGGCGCCCGGCCGGGGTACCATCCTGGCTGGTCTTGCCATGTCAAAGGAGGCGCCATGCTGCTCGTGCTCTCGGTCTGGTCGGCTCTCGGCTGCGGAATCCTGTGCGCGGACGGCGCGCCGGACACGATCGTCCTCTGGCCCCAGGGGGCGCCCGGCGCCGCAGGCGGCGCCGGCGACACGGCGCCCATCCTCACGGCATTCCTGCCGCCCACGGAGACCATGACGGGCGCAGCCGTCGTCGTCTGCCCCGGCGGCGGCTACTGGGGCCTCGCCGCTCACGAGGGCCGGCCCGTCGCCGAGTGGCTCAACTCGATCGGCATCGCGGGCTTCGTCCTGACGTACCGCCACGCCCCGCGCTACAAGCACCCCGTGCCGCTCCTCGATGCGCAGCGCGCCATTCGCACGGTGCGCGCGGGCGCCGCCGCCTGGGGCCTGGACAAGCGCGTCGGCATCCTCGGGTTCTCGGCCGGCGGACACCTCACCACCACCGCCGCGACCCACTTCGATGCGGGCGCGCCCGATGCTCCCGACCCGATCGACCAGGAAAGCTCGCGCCCCGACCTGGCGATCCCGATCTACCCGGTCGTCACGATGGGCGAGTTCACCCACCAGGGCTCGCGGCGCAATCTCCTCGGCGAGAGCCCGTCGCAGGAGCTCATCGACCTCCTGTCGAACGAGAAGCAGGTCACGAAGGACACGCCGCCCATGTTCCTCGTCCACACCTGGAACGACGCGGGCGTGCCGGTCGAGAACTCGCTGCTCCTTGCCGCCGCGCTCAGGAAGGCAGGCGTGCCGTTCGAGCTTCACCTCTACGAGCGGGGGCCGCACGGCTTCGGCCTAGGCGGCGCGGACCGCATCCTCGCGAGCTGGCCCGAGCGCTGCGCCGACTGGCTGCGGCTCCGCGGCTGGGCGAACCCCGCGGTCGCCGCGCCCGCGGCGTGCCTGCCCGTGCCGGCGCCCCGCCAGATCGCCTGGCAGCGCGACGAGCTCTGGATCTTCGCCCACTTCGGCGTCAACACCTTCACGGACAAGGAATGGGGCGACGGCACGGAGGACCCGAAGATCTTCAATCCGGCGCGGTTCGATGCGAGCCAGTGGGCCGCGACCGCGAAGGCCGCGGGCTTCAAGGGCATCATCTTGACCGCCAAGCACCACGACGGCTTCTGCCTCTGGCAGACGGCGCAGACCGAGCACTGCGTGCGGAACTCGACGTGGCGCGACGGCAAGGGCGATGTCGTCAAGGACGTCGCCGATGCCTGCCGCGCGGCCGGGCTCAAGTTCGGGTTCTATCTCTCGCCGTGGGACCGGAACAGCCCCAAGTACAAGGACGGCAAGGCGTACGACGAGTACTTCACGGCGCAGCTCGAGGAATTGCTCACGGGCTACGGCCCGGTGAGCGAGGTGTGGTTCGACGGGGCGGGCAGCGAGGGCCACGTCTACGACTGGCAGCGGTACTACGCCGCGGTCCGGACGCACCAGCCCGGCGCCGTCATCGCGATCTGCGGCCCCGATGTCCGCTGGGTCGGGAACGAGGACGGCGTCGCGCGCGAGACCGAGTGGAGCGTCCAGAACGCGAGCGCGACGACGGGGCCGGGGCAGGACGGCAAGGTCTGGCACCCGGCCGAGTGCGACGTCTCGATCCGCCCCGGCTGGTTCTGGCACAAGAGCCAGGACGGGCAGGTCAAGCCGCTCGCCCACCTTCTGGACATCTACTACAAGTCGGTCGGCCGCAACGCGGGGCTGCTCCTCAACGTGCCGCCGGCCAGCGATGGGCTCTTCGCGGCGCCCGATGTCGAGCGGCTGCTCGAGCTCCGGCGCGTGCTCGATGCGACCTTCGCGGTCGACCTGGCGCGGGGAAAGCCGTGCCGCGCGAGCGCCGTCCGGGGCGGGGATCACGGCTTCGGCCCGGCGCGCGCCGTCGACGGCGACCCGCGCACGTACTGGGCGGTCGATGACGATGTCCGGGAGGCGTCGATCGAGATCGAACTCGGCCCTCAGGCGGCCTGCAGCGTCTGCCTCCTCCAGGAGCAGATCGAGCTCGGCCAGCGCATCGAGGCCCATCGCGTCGAGGTCTTCGCGGGCGGGAAGTGGCAGACCGTCGCGCAGGGGACGACGGTCGGCCACAAGCGCCTGCACCGCTTCCCGGCCGCGGAGGCGCAGCGCCTGCGCGTGGTGATCGAGAAGGCGCGCGCCTGCCCGACGCTGGCGACGGTGGGACTCTTCCGCGAGCCGGAAGGAAACAGGCTGTAGCCTCCAGCCTACATCTGTAACCGTTCACGGTTTTCTCGCCGTGTTCGGGCGCACCGACACGTCTCATCTGACGGAGAAGAAACCACAG
>DHGK01000158.1:0-10767 GCA_002402755.1 Planctomycetes bacterium UBA4800 | reverse complement strand
CTGTGCCCTCTGTCTTCTCTGTGGTGAATCAGAAAGAGCACCACGAAGGACGCCGGAATGTGATTCACTGAAGGGGGAGATTCACGTGTTCGGGATGCCCTGTGAACGGTTACCTACATCTTCAGCTCGCTCGGCCTCACGCCCTTCTTGTGGGTCCCGAAGCCGAACCACGTCGGCTTGTACTCGCCGACGATGTCCACGTTCGCACGCGCGGGGATCTTGTCTTCCAGGCCGACGCACCAGTAGCTCGCGTTCACCAGAAGCCGCCTCAGGCCCTCGCTCGCCAGGTCCGTCGAGGCGCCCATCGTCGTCGTGAAGACGCGGCCCGCGTTGCCCTTCGCGCCCTTGTAGGTCTTGATCCACGCGATCGGCATCAGGGGGTCGTTCTTCTGGTTCTTGACGGGTGCGTCGCCCGGCTGCATGCCCTCGAGCACCTGGCCCATGACGAGCGGCACGCTGTCGCCGGGAAGCGGCAGCCTGACCGTGTAGACATCGGTCGGCCCCCAGATGTCCTCGCAGCCGCGCACGATCGGGTGCCCTTCCTGCCCCTTGGCGATGACGCCCCGGGTGCTCTCCTTGCCGTGGTGGCCGTGGTGGTTGATCCAGGTCTCGCCCAGGATCTGACGGCCGAATCCGCCGTCCCACTCCTTGCTGTTGAAGCTGTAGCGCGCGTACGTTGTGCTCGTCTGAAAGTTGAACGCGTGCGTCGCCGTCCTGAGGCCGATGATCGGCTTGCCGGCCTCGACGTACGCGACGATGTGGCGCATCTGCTCATCAGGCAGATCGCGGAAGCGCGTGGCGATGATCATGAGGTCCGCGCGCTCCAGCGCCTCCAGGCCCGGGATGTTGCGCGTGTTCACGGGGTTGATCGTTCCGTCCTCGGCATCCATCCCGAAGAGCACCGTGCAGGTGAAGCCGTGGCGCTTGGCCAGAATCCTCCCGAGCTGCGTCATGGCCTCCTCGGACCGGTACTCCTCGTCGCCGGAGACGAGCACGATCCGCTTCCCCTTGCCGGGGCCGTCGAACCCGTCGTACACGACCCAGGGGTCGGGCGCGGCCCCGAAGGCGCAGGCGGCGAACGTGCACAAGGCGCTGAGCATGCTTCTCATGGCCGTGGATCTCCTTTCTCTTGCGTCCAGCCTACGGCGCGGCGAAGCGATCGGCAAGGGGGCCGGTGCGACTTACGGACAGGACGCCCGCGGAGGGCTCGGCGCCCCTTCCCCTTTTCCGCTCCCGACTGTAGAATCGGCCCTTTCGCTCGCCGGGCAGGGTCCGCGGGAATGCACCCGGGCGGCGCGTCGCCGCCGGCGCCTCTCCGATCCGCCCCGCACGTTCGGGCTTGGAGGCCCCCATGGCATACCGCATCAAGGTGCTCAATTCGATCGCCCCCGAAGGTCTGAAGGTCTTCGATGCCGACTTCGCGGTCTCGGCCGACGAAAAGGACCCCGAGGGCCTTCTCGTCCGCAGCGCGACCGTCGACACCGACCAGTTCGCGTCGCTGCTCGCCGTCGCGCGCGCGGGGGCCGGCGTCAACAACATCTCAGTCGGGAAGGCGACCGAGAAGGGCGTGTGCGTCCTCAACACCCCCGGCGCGAACGCGAACGCCGTCAAGGAGCTCGTCTTCGTCATGCTCGGCATGTTCGCGCGCAACATCCTGAGGGGCCTCTCGTTCTGCCGGGATCTCACGCAGCTCACCGACAAGGAGCTCGAGGAGAAGATCGAGAAGGGCAAGTCCGCGTACCGCGGCTTCGAGATCGCCCGCAAGGTGCTCGGCGTCCTGGGCCTGGGCAAGATCGGCACGCTGGTCGCCAACGGCGGCGTCGAGCGCGGCATGCACGTCATCGGCTTCGACCCGCACCCGGTCCTGAAGAACATCCATCAGCTCTCCCCCCAGGCCGTCTGCGCCGACACGTCGTACGAGGTCGTCTCGAAGGCGGACATCCTCACGCTCCACATGCCGCTCAGCGATGCGACCCGCGGCATGGTCAACCGCGAGTTTCTCAAGCCCTTCAAGAAGGGCGGCGTGCTCGTCAACTTCTCGCGCGGCGCCATCTGCAACGAGGACGACATCGTCGCGGCGCTCGACGAGGGCAAGCTCTCGGCCTACATCACGGACTTCCCCACCGCGCGCCTCATGCAGCACGAGCGCGTCCTGTGCACGCCGCACCTGGGCGCGAGCACCGAGGAGTCCGAGGAGAACTGCGCCATCATGGCGTGCAACGAGCTCCGCGCCTACCTCAGGCTCGGGCACGTGACCCACAGCGTCAACTTCCCCACCGTGGAGTCCCCGCCCGACCGCTCGTTCACGAACCGCCTGATCGTCATCAACCGCGACGTCCCCAAGATGATCGGCTGGATCTCGCAGACGCTCGGCGAGCACGGCCTCAACATCGAGAGCTACCGCAACGAGAGCAACGGCAAGATCGGCTACAACATCATCGATCTGCGAAGCGATGTGCCGGCGGCGCTCGCCGAGAAGATCGGCGGGAACCCGAACGTCGTCCGCACGCGCGTGATCAAGCTGGCGTGACGGCCGGCGCCTCCGCCCGAAGGCTGCGGGGGCTGCGCGGCTCTATCGGTCATCGTTCGGCAACTGCCCCTGGTAGCGGTTGTAGCGGTCGATCGCCGCCGGCGTGTAGATGATGTCGTACAACCACGTGCCCACGAACCCGAGGGCACCGATCCCGCCGACGGTGTACCCCGAGACCTGGAGGCTCATGAGGTTGTCATTGCTGCGGCCGGCGAAAACGAGGCCCGTACCCACGCCTGCCGCCAGGAGCGACAGAGCCTCCATCTGCTCGATCTCCTCCGCCTTCGCGGTATCTCCCGCGTAGCGGTGGCCGAGGCCGTGCCAGATGATCCCCGGGAAGATGGCGATGAGCTCGCCGAGGATGACCGACTTCGGCGAGAAGTCGGCCTCCTCCGGATGCCCGGGCCGGGGCGCCGTGCGGCACGAGCACGGAAGGAATGCCGCCGCGCACGCCGCCAGGCACAGGGCGGCGGCCGCCCCTCGCGCCCGCGGCCGCGCACCGCCGGTCCGGACGTCTCGATTCGAAACCGCCATCTCTCGCCGCGCTCCTTTTCTGCCGATAATATGCATGTTCTTCTTCTACTTCGGTTTTTTTCGGCCGAAAATGGAGCCTGAATCTCCGCGGCCGGGCCGCTCGCCCGCCCGCGGGCGGGGCGCGCGACCGCGCAAGGAGCCGCAATGACGATCAAACCCAGGATCTGGCGCGAGCACGAGGACCAGCGCCTGCTCCGTTCCCGGAAGCTCCACGAGGATTTCACGGGAACCGACCCCTGGCGCGTTCTCCGGATCCAGGGCGAGTTCGTGGAGGGTTTCGAGGCGCTCTCCACGATCGGGCCCGCCGTCGCGATCTTCGGGTCGGCCCGCACGCCGCCCGGGCACCCCTCCTACGAGGCGGCCGTCCGCGCGGCGCAGATCTTCGCGAAAGCCGGGCTCTCGGTCATCACGGGCGGCGGCCCCGGCATCATGGAGGCCGGCAACCGCGGCGCCTTCGAGGCCGGCGGCGCCTCGGTCGGCCTGAACATCCAGTTGCCGTTCGAGCAGGTCCCCAACCAGTACCAGAATCTGCGCCTGGAGTTCCGCTACTTCTTCGTGCGCAAGATGATGTTCATCAAGTACTCGACCGCCATCCTGATCTTCCCGGGCGGCTTCGGCACCATGGACGAGCTCTTCGAGACGCTCACGCTGAGCCAGACGCACAAGATCGAGCAGTACCCCATCGTGCTCTGCGGCAAGTCCTACTGGAGCGGGCTCGTCGACTGGCTGCGCGGCACGATGCTCGCCTCGGGCTGCATCGCGCCCGAGGACATGGCCATCTTCCACCTGACCGACACCCCCGAGGAGGCCGCGTCGATCATCATCGACAGCGCCCGGCGCAACGGGTACCTGCCGAGCGCCAAGTAGCGCAACCTCAGGCGCCCAGGCCGCGCTGCTCGACCTCGCGCACGGACTGCCTGACCGCGCGAACCGTGGCGGCCAGCGCAGCCTCCTCCTCGGCCGCGAGCGCGAACTGGAGGATCCTCTCGACCCCGCCCGCGCCGATGACCGCCGGCACGCCGGCGTACAGGCCGTCGATGCCGTACTCGCCGCGGCAGTACGCGGCGGCGGGCAGGACGCGCTTCTGGTCCCTGATGCAGCTCTCCGCCATTGCGATCGCGCTCATGGCGGGGCTGTAGTACGCGCTTCCCGAGCCGTAGAGCTTCACGATCTCGGTCCCCGCCTCGCGCGTGCGCTCCTCGATCGCCCGCAGCCTGTCCGCGGGGATGAGCTCGGCGACCGGCACGCCGCCCACCGAGGCCAGGCGCGAGATCGGGACCATGGTCGGGCCGTGGCCGCCCAGGACGAGCGCGCTCACGTCCCGGACCGAGACGCCGAGCTCCATGGCGATGAACGCCCGGAAGCGGGCCGTGTCCAGGACGCCCGCCATGCCGCAGACCCTCGCGTGCGGGAACCCGGTGAGCTTCTGGAACGCGTGGACCATGGCGTCGAGCGGGTTGGTGACGATGATGCAGAAGGCCCCGGGCGCGTGCGCCGCGACGCCCTCGGCCACGCTCGCGATGATCTTCAGATTGATGGCGAGCAGGTCCTCGCGCGTCATGCCGGGCGTGCGCGCCACGCCCGCCGTGACGATCACGACCGCGGCGCCGGCGATGTCCTCGATGCGGCTCGTGCCGCGCAGGGCGGCGTCGCAGCCATCGACGGGGAGCTGCTCGGCGATGTCGAGCGCCTTGCCCGCGACCGTGCCCTCCTTGGCGGGAACGTCGTAGATGACGACGTCGCCAAGCTCCCGCTGCGCCGCGTAGAGCGCCAGGTTCCCGCCGATCTGTCCGCCGCCGATCACCGCGATCTTGGTGCGCGCCATCCGCTCGTTCTCCCGCCGCCGCCCCCGCGCGGGCGGCCCCCGTCACATGTGCTCGACGATCGCGGCGCCGAACTCGCTGCACTTGAGCAGCGTCGCGCCCTCCATGAGCCGGTGCAGGTCGTACGTGACCTGCATGCGGCCGATCGTCCGCTCGATCCCCGCGATGACCCTGTCCGCGGCCTCGTCCCATCCCAGATACCTGAGCATCATCTCGCCCGAGAGGATCAGCGAGCCCGGATTGACCTGGTCCAGGCCCGCGTACTTCGGCGCCGTGCCGTGCGTGGCCTCGAAGATGCCGTGCCCGGTCAGGTAGTTGATGTTCGCGCCCGGGGCCATGCCGATGCCGCCGACCTGCGCGGCGAGCGCGTCCGATATGTAGTCGCCGTTCAGGTTCGGCGTCACGATGACGTCGTACTCGCGCGGCCGGAGCAGGATCTGCTGCAGGAAGGCGTCGGCGATCACGTCCTTGACGATGAGCTCGCGGCCGCCCGCACGGATGACCTTCCAGGGCCCGCCCCGATACTCCTCGGCGCCGTACTCGCGCGCGGCGACCGCGTAGCCCCAGTCGCGGAACGCGCCCTCGGTGTACTTCTGGATGTTGCCCTTGTGGACCAGCGTGACGCTCGCGCGGCCGCGAGCGAGCGCGTGGTCGATGGCGGCGCGCACGATGCGCTCCGTGCCCTCGCTCGACATCGGCTTCAGGCCGATGCCCGACGTATCGGGAAAACGGATCTTCGTCACCCGCAGCTCGTCGCGCAGGAAGGCGATGAGCTTGGCGGCCTCGGGCGTTCCCGCCGCCCACTCGATGCCGGCGTACACGTCCTCCGTGTTCTCGCGGAAGATGATCATGTCCACGGCGCCGGGGTCCTTGACCGGGCTCGGCACGCCCTGAAACCAGCGCACGGGCCGGACGCACGCGTAGAGGTCCAGCTCCTGGCGCAACGCCACGTTGAGCGAGCGAATGCCGCCGCCGACGGGCGTCGTGAGCGGGCCCTTGATGCCCACCAGGTACTCCCTGAACGCGGCCAGGGTCTCGGCCGGCAGCCACGACCCCGTCCGCGCGAAGGCGTTCTCGCCCGCGAGGACCTCGAGCCAGGCGATCGCGCGGCGCCCGCCGTAGGCCTTCCGCACGGCGGCGTCGAGGACGGCCTGCGCCGCGCGCCAGATGTCCGGGCCGGTGCCATCGCCGCGGATGAAGGGAATGACCGGCCTGTCCGGGACGCGCAGGCGGCCGCCGTCCAGGGTGATCTTCTCGCCGCCCGGAGGCGGCGCGGGGCTGGGGCTCATGCCGGGGCTCCTTGCGCGGTCAACGACGCGACGCGGTCGGGTCCGCGCGATCCCGATCCGGCGATCGGGCACCGATGGTAGCAGCCGCGCCGCGGAGGGACAAGGGAACGCCGCCCGCCGCGCCGCGCGGAATTAACTTGCGCGCGGCCCCCCGGCGGGTAAGCTGAAAGAATCCCTAGAACCATCGGCAAGGCCGCGGCCTTGGCAAAGGCCGGGAGGATCGCCATGAAGTGCGTGGGTATCGTCGCCGCGTTGTGTGTGGGAGCGTTCTCCGCCGCGCAGGATGGCGCCATCGGCGGCCTCGTCCTCGCGCCCAAGAAGCTCTTCCAGGGCAACCGCGTCGCCGTGTGCGTGACGACGCTCGCGCTCGAGACTCAGGCCCCCGTCGCCGCGCCGATCGCCGTGCGGCTGCTCGACGGCACGGGCAAGGTCGCCGCCGTGCTCCACGACGGCGCGACCGGCGCCGATGGGCTGGCGTACATTCCCTTCACGGTGCCCGTCGATCTCGAGGGCGCCCATCGCATCGATGTCCTCGCCGGGACGGCTGCGTTCGGCGCGGACGTCACGATCGCGCGCGGCCCCGCGGTCCTCATCGAGACCGACAAGCCCATGTACAAGCCGGGCCAGACCATCCAGGGCCGCGTGCTGCTCGTCAACAACGAGCTCGCGCCGGCCGCGGGCGACGTCGAGCTCGTCATCAGCGACGGCAAGGGCATCCGCATCGACCGGCGCACGCTCGCCGTCAACGCATTCGGGGCCGCGGCGTTCGCGCTGCCGCTCGCCGGCGAGCTCAACCTCGGCGTCTGGAAGCTCGCCGCCCGCGCGGGCGAGCGCACGACCGAGCTCTCGGTGCAGGTCGACAAGTACGTCCTGCCCCAGTTCTCGGTCGGGGTCGACCTCCCGCGCGACTGGTTCCTGCCCGACGAGGCCATCGAGGGCACGATCGCCAGCGCGTACTACTTCGGCAAGAAGGTCCAGGGGTCGGCCGTCGTCACCGCGCAGCGCTACGTGGGCGTCTGGGAGGAATACGCCGTCGTCGCGGCGGACATCGCGGACGGCGAGGGGAGGTTCACGCTGCCGCCCGTGGGCTTCGCCGCGGGAACCTACGAGTCGGGCGGCGACAGCGCCGTCACGATCGAGTTCGCCGTCACGGACACGGCCGGCCACACGGAGAAGGTGACGCGCATCCTCAAGATCGCGAGCGCGCCGGTCGAGGTCAGGCTCATCGCCTGCGAGAAAACGCTGAAGCCCGGCATGCCGCTCTCCCTCGTCGTCATCACCGAGACGCCGTCCGGGATTCCGCAGGACCGGACGGTCGCCCTGACGGCCTCGTTCCAGGATCTGACGGGAACCGTGGTCGACGCCGCCCAGGAGATCGCGACGAGCGGCGGCGAGGCTGTCGCGACGTTCGAGGCGCCGGCGACGGCGGCCTCGGCAACCGTGCGCGCCGTGCTCAAGGAGGACGAGCACACGTCGGAGAGCGCGGTCACGCTCTTCGCCGGCTACTCGCCCACCGCGAGCTTCCTCCACCTGAGCCGCTCGAACGACGGCGATGTGCGCATCGGCGACACGGTCGCGGTGACGGCGCTGAGCACGAACGCGGGCACGATCTTCTGGGAAGTCATCGCCGCGGGCCGCGTCGCCGGTCAGGGCGCGACGCGCGAGCGCACGATCGAGTTCACGGCGACGCCCGACATGCTCCCCGCCGCGGAGGTCGTCGCCTACATCCTCAACCCGGGCAACGAGATCGCCTGCGACAGCCTGCGCATTCCCGTCGCGCTCCAGTCGCAGCTCGTCCTCGACGCGGCGTTCTCGGCGGCCGAAGCGCGGCCGGGCGACACGGTGACGCTGGCGATCAACGCGCACCGCAAGGCGCTCGTCGGCGTGTCCGTCGTCGACTCGTCGCTCCTCGCGCTGGCGGGCGAGCGCGCGACGCTGCGCGGGATCTTCGACATCCTCGAGGAGCAGTTCATGGCGCCCCGGGCCGAGGTGCACATCGACGACCCGTGGGAGCCCGTCACGCTGCCGGGCGCGATGGACGTCTTCACGAGCGCGGGCCTTGCGGTCGGCTGCTCGCCCGAGATCACGATTCCGGCCGGCACGGAAGCCCCCTCGTGGCTCCGATGGGGCGGCATAGGGTTCGAGGACTGGGAAGGCGGCGTTCCCGAGCTTCCGCCCGCCGCCGGCGGCGACCCGTCCAATGGGCTCGCCGAGGTCCAACGCGTGCGCCAGTTCTTCCCCGAGACGTGGGTGTGGCAGCCGCTCCTCCTGACCGACGACGAGGGCCTGGCGACGCTGACCCTCACGTGCCCGGATTCGATCACGACCTGGCACCTGCGAGGGCTCGCGAGCTCCATGGAAGGGATCGCGCTCGCCGAGACCGACATCACGGTGTTCCAGGAGTTCTTCGTCGAGCCCGACCTCCCGGTCGAGGTCGTGCGCGGCGAGACCTTCCCGCTGCGGCTTCAGATCTACAACTACGCGCAGGCGGCGCAGCGCATATACATCGAGCTCGCGCGGGATGACTGGTTCGAGCTTGCCGGCGAATCGACGGCCGGCGTCGACGTCGGCCCCGGCGAGGTCACCTCCTGCACGATGCCGATCACGCCCGCGCGCGCCGGCAGGTTCACGCTCGCCGTCACCGCGCGCGGACCGCTGTACGCCGACGCGGTCACGCGCGAGATCTCGGTCGTGCCGGAGGGCGTTCCCTTCACCGTCGTCGTGAACGGCCAGGTGAGCCCGGACGCGCCCGCGGTCCTCGACCTCTCGATCCCGCCCGGGGCGGTGCCCGACTCGGGCCGCATCGTCGTCGCCGTGACGCCGAGCCTCGTCGCCCAGAGCATCGGCGGCCTGGACGACCTGCTCGGGATGCCGTACGGCTGCGGCGAGCAGAACATGATCTTCCTGGCGCCCGATGTCGAGGTCCTGCGCTACCTTCTGTCGAGCGGCGAGGCGCAGCCCGAGATCTGGGCCAAGGCCGAGCACTACATCAACGTGGGCTACCAGCGCCAGCTCACCTACCGGCGCGCCGACGGCTCGTTCTCGGCCTTCGGCGAGCAGGACGACCAGGGCAGCCTGTTCCTGACGGCGTTCGTGCTCTCGACGTTCGCGGGCGCGCGCGACGTGCGCGACGTGGACGACACGGTGCTGGCCCAGGCCGCGCTGTGGCTCGCCGCGCACCAGGAAGCGAGCGGCGCGTGGAAACCGTTCGGGTTCCTCCACCACCAGGAGCTTCTCGGCGGCGGCATGGGCGGCGAGTACGCCCTCACGGCCTACACGGCCAAGGCGCTCGCCGAGTACAACCCGCAGCTCAACGCGACGGCGCTCGCCGCGGCGCGAGCGTATCTGGCCGCAAACCGCGCCGCCGTCGCGGGCGACGCCTACGCGCTCGCCATGGCGGCCTGCGCCCTGAGCATCATGCCGGACGCCGCGGCGGACACGGAGGCGACGCTCGACCTTCTCATGCCGCTCGCCAGGACGGGCGACCCGGGCATCTACTGGGAGCCCTACCCTGTCGAGACGACCGCCTATGCGGCGCTCGCGCTGATCAACGCGGAGCGGCCCGAGGCCGCCTACGCGATCGAGTTCATAACGAGCCGGCGCAACGCGCAAGGCGGCTTCGGGAGCACGCAGGACACGGTCGTCGCCTTCCGCGCGCTGGCGCGCGCCGCGCTCTACGCGCAGGAGAGCGTCGACGCGACGATCGACCTGTTCGCCGGCGACACGGTGGCGCGCACCTTCACGGTCAACCGGAGCAACTACGACATCCTGCAGGCGGCGGAGCTGCCGGGCGGCGGCGAGGGCCGCCTGGTCATGACGGGCACGGGCAAGGTCGGGTACCAGGTGGCGACGCGCTTCAACCTGCCGGGCGAGGCGGTGCCCCCGCCGAGCGCCATGCTGATCGATGTCGAGTACCTGGCCGAGCACGCGGCCGTCGACGACGTGGTCGACGTGCGCGTGCGGCTCCTCTACCCCGGCCCGCGCGAGCGCACCAACATGGTGATCGCCGACGTCGGCGTTCCGACCGGCTTCCAGGTCGTCGATGCGTCGCTGGCCGCGCTCCTTGAGGCCGGCGTGGTGGCGCGCGCCGATGTCGCGGTCAGGAAGGTGATCTTCTACATCCGCGAGCTGGTTGCGGGGCGGGAGCTCGCCTTCACGTTCCAGGCCAGGGCGCTCTTTCCGATCCGCGCGGCGGCCGTTCCGAGCAAGGCCTACGACTACTACGCGCCCGAGGACAGCGGCATCGACCCGGGGACGCCGATCACGATCGGCGCCGCCCTGTTCGTGCGCGGCGATGCCAACCGCGACCTGATCCTCGACATCGCGGACGCAATCGCGATGCTCGCCCATCTCTTCGCGGGCGGCCCCTCGACCTGCGCCGACGCCATGGACTCGAACGACGACGGCCGGCTCAACATCGCCGACCCGATCTACCTGCTCTCGTACCTGTTCGCGTCGGGAAGCCCGCCGCCGCCGCCCCAGGGCGCGCCCGGCGATGATCCGACGGCCGACGGGCTCGGCTGCGCCGAGTAGCGGCGCGCGCCGATCAGGGGCCGCGCAACAGTAACTTTTCGTTTTGGGCCCCTGGATT
>DHGK01000157.1 GCA_002402755.1 Planctomycetes bacterium UBA4800 | reverse complement strand
GCCCGGCGATCGCCGCCGAGCGCGCCGGCGGTCATCGCCGGGGACGCGCCTGCACGGCGGTTACGCAACGACCTTGACGTTCTTGGCGCGCGCTCCGCGCGGCGAGCTTTCGGACTCGAACGTCACTTCCTGGCCCTCGCGAAGCCGGTCGAAATCGTTATCGACCACGGCGCTGCGGTGGAAGAACACGTCCTCCCCGTTCGCCGAGCGAATGAACCCGAAGCCGCGATCGGTCTTCAGCCTGTTGATCTGACCACGCATCATGTGAAAAACCTCCGTCATCGTCTGGCCGCCGCGCAGCGGAAAAAAAATCCGGGGCGGAAACCCCCGCTGCGCGCGGCGCAACGAAGCGAAACTTCCGTCCCGGATCGTAACGACGTCACAAACTGCAGCTTCTGTAAGCCTCAATAGTATAGCGCATGCGCGGCGATTGTCGAGAGGCGCGCGGGAATTTCCCGCATTCCCGGCGCCCCCCCTCCCGGGCCGTCCGCGCCGCACGTATACTGGAGGCAGCCCCAGGCTCCACGGAGGTTTTTCATGCACCCGAGCGGCCCGTTCCTGGCCCTGGTGTGCGCGGGCGCCGCTCTCGCCGCGCCGGCGCCCGCCGACTTCACGCAGGTCATCGAGGCGGACTGGATCCTGCAGGAGCAGTATCGCGCCGCCACGGCCTCGGGCCCCGTCACGACGGCGTCCGACGCGGCCGGCGGCTGCGACGGCGTCAAGAACGGGACCTACGGGTTCCACACCGGCTTCATGCAGGCCCCCTGGTGGCAGGTCGACCTGGGCGCCGTGTCGCCGCTTGCGCGCATCGTCGTCTGGAACCGCTGCGACGGCGCCGCCGAGCGCGCGGCGCGACTTGCCGTGCTCCTGTCGCCCGACGGCGCGGCCTGGGAGCGCGTCCACGCGCACGACGGCACGACGTTCGGCGGCGTCCCGGATGGGAAACCGCTCAGTATCGAGCTTGCCGGCAAGGCCGCGCGGTTCGTCCGGATCCAAACGCCCGGCGCCGGCTACCTCCACCTGGACGAGGTCGAGGTTCTCGCGCCGGACGGCGCGAATCTCGCGCGCGGCAAGCCGGCCGACCAGGGCAGCACGTCCCAGTGGTCGCGGAGCCGCGCCGCCGAGGCGGCGCCGCCCTTCGCCGCGCGGACGGGCGAGATCCTCGCCCGCTGCCGCGGGCTCATCGAGGAGCTGCGCGGCGCCGGCCGCGAAGCGGCCGAGCATGCGGCCGCGTGCGACCGCATCGCCGCGGCGCTCGAGCGCGGCGATGCGCCCGAGCGCGAGCTGTACATCGAGGCGCGACGGCTCCAGCGCGCGCTCCTCTTCGCGCATCCCCTGCTCGACTTCGACACGCTGCTCTGCGCGAAGCGCGTCCCGGGCAGCTTCAATCACATGTCCGACCAGTACATCGGCTGGTGGTCGCGGCCGGGCGGCGGCATCTATCTCATCCGCAACTGGAAGCGCGACGCGCCCGCCGCCGAGTGCATCAGCGGCGCGTTCACGGAGCCCGGCAGCTTTCTCCAGCCCGTGCTCTCGTACGAGGGCGACCGGCTGCTCTTCGCCTGGTGCCGCCACTATCCCGCGCTCGCCGGCGAACAGAACAAGCTCGACAAGGGCAACGTGCCCGAGGACGCGTTCTACCACATCTTCGAGATGCGGACGGACGGCACGGGGCTCAGGCAGCTCACGGCCGGCAAGTACGACGATTTCGACGCGCGCTACCTGCCGGGCGGCAGGATCGTGTTCCTGTCGACGCGCCGCGGGCAGTTCGTGCAATGCGGCCGCGAGAGCGCCCGGCGGTCGGCGCTCGTCCCCGACCTCCCCGACATCTACGTGCGCTGCGGCGGCGGCCCCGAGCGGCCGTGCGTCGTCTACACGCTCCACACCATGGATGCCGGCGGCGGGGACCTCGCCGCCATCTCGCCGTTCGAGATGTTCGAGTGGACGCCGGCCGTGGCGCACGACGGCTCCGTGCTCTACAGCCGCTGGGACTACGTCGACCGCGACAACATGCCGTACATGGGCCTGTGGGCCATCAACCCGGACGGCACGAACGCGCGCGCCGTCTACAAGAACTTCACCCCGGCGCCGCACTGCGTCTTCGAGCCGCGCCCCGTTCCGGGCTCCCACAAGATCGTCTTCACGGCGTCGGCCCACCACGACCAGACCAAGGGCAGCCTCGTCCTGCTCGACCCGGGCATCGGCGCCGAGAGCCATCTGCCGATCGTGCGACTGACGCCCGAGGTGCCGTTCCCCGAGATCGAAGGCTGGCCGCTCTCGTACTACGCCAATCCCTTTCCGCTGTCCGAGCGCTTCCACCTCGTGACCTGGGGCTGCGAGGGAACGCTCGCCCCGAGCGCATCGGGTGGCTGGGACCGGTGGCACTCGGTGCTGAGGCCCCCGAACGGCATGGGCCTGTACCTCTTCGACGCAACGGGCGCGATGGAGCTTCTCTATCGCGATCCCGAAATCTCGACGATGTACCCGGCGCCGCTCAGGCCGTCGCCCGCGCCGCCTCCCATGCCGAGCCACGTCGCCTCGAACGGCCCGGAGGAGGGCCGCTTTCTGCTCGCCGACGTGTACCGCGGGCTCGGCGCCGCCTCGCTCGGGCGGATCGCCACGCTCAGGATCGTCGCCGTGCCGCCCAAGACCCACCCCACCATGAACTACCCCGCGATGGGCATCACGCGCGACGACCCGGGCAAGTGCGTGCTCGGCACCGTGCCGGTCGAGGAGGACGGCTCGGCCTACTTCCGCGCGCCCGCCGGCGTGATCGTGTTCTTCCAGGCGCTCGACGCGGACGGCATCGCCGTCCAGACGATGCGCAGCGCCACGCACGTCCAGCCCGGCCAGACGCTGAGCTGCGCGGGCTGCCACGAGGGGCGCAACACCGCGGCGCCGCAGAAGCCGGCGCTGGCCGCGCGGCGCGCGCCATCGAAGATCGCGGTCGGCCCGGAGGGCTCCTGGCCGTTCAGGTACGATCGCCTGGTCCAGCCCGTCCTCGACCGGCACTGCACGGCGTGCCACGCGCCGGGAGCAGAGGGCGCCGCGTTCGACCTGACGGCCGAGCGGTCCTACGACTCGCTCGTCGCCTACGGGAAGCCGAGCCTTCAGGATCACGTCCTCGCGCGCTACCGCCAGGGCCGTTCGATCGAGGGCGAGGGCGCGGCGAGCCAGAGCCCGCTCCTCGCCCTGCTCAGGACCCCCAAGGGACACCGCGGCGCCGCCCTGGACAAGGAGGCGCTGGAGCGGCTGACGCTGTGGATCGACACCTACGGCCAGCGGCTCGGCTCGTTCAGCCCGGAGCAGGAGGCGCAGCTCCTCGCGCTCCGCGCCGAGAGCGCGGCGCTCCTGATCGAGCGCCCGCCGGAGACGGCGCAGGCGGAGCGGTGAGACGCCGCCGCGCGAGTCGGGCGGAAGACCATAACCGTTCACAGGGCATCCTGAACACGCGAATCTCCGCCTTCAGGCGTCCTTCGTGGTGCTCTTTCGGATTCACCACAGAGAAGACAGAGTGNNCGCGTTCATTGCACGTTTCGACGCATGGGTTCACCGAATAGGTACGCACGTGAGGTAGTCTCTCTCCGTCTTCTTCTCTGTGCTCTCTGTGCCTCTGTGGTTTCTTCTCCGTCAGATGACACCTGTCTGTGCACCCGAACACGGCGAGAGAAGCGTGACCGGTTACAGAAGACGAATGCCTCCGGCGGCCGCGCGGTCGCTCGGCATGGCGTCCCGGCCGCGGCGCGCGCCCGCGCGGGCGCTACGCCGGCTGCCCGAGCTCGATCGCGCTCTTTCGCATCGCCGCCATGTCGGCCGCGTCGAGCCGGAGCGCGCCCGCCGCGGCGTTCTCGGCGGCCTGCGCGGCGTTGCGCGCCCCGCACAGAACGTGCGTCGCGCCGGGCTGCGCCGCGGTCCACGCGATGACGAGCTGCGCGATCGTGCACGTGTGCTTCTCGGCAAGGGGCCTCCAGCTCTCGAGCATCGCCAGGACCCTGGCGCGGTTCTCCAGCTTGTACCACGGGCTCCAGGCCTCGTTGCCGCGCCACTCGTCCTTCTCGAACTTCCGGTCCATGCCCACCTTGCCGGTGAGAAGCCCCTGCTCGAGCGACATGTAGGTGAGCGTCGCAAGCCCGCGCTTCCTGCAGTACGGCAGGATGTCGCTCTCGGGATTCCTGTGGAGAATGCTGTAGCGAAGCTGGTCGCTCGCGACCTCGCCCGCGCGCTCGTTTTCCCCCAGCTCGGCGAGCGAGACGTTGGACACGCCGATCGCGCGGATCTTGCCCTCGTCCTTGAGCTTCATGAGGCAGGCCATGGTGTCCGCGATCGGCGTCTTCTCCGGATCGATCGCCGGCCAGTGCGTCTGATAGAGATCGATGCAGTCGACGCCCAGGCGGCGGAGGCTCTGCTCGACCTCCTCGGCGATCGTGTCGGGCCTGAGGCTGCGCCTGAGAACCCTGCCATCGAACGGGCAGAAGAACGACCCGCGCGTCTCGCCCTCTCCGAAGAGCAGGCCGCACTTCGTGGCCACGACGACCTTGTCGCGCCGCCCCTTGATCGCCTTCCCGACGACCTCCTCGCTGCGGCCGAAGCCGTAGGCGGGCGCCGTGTCGATCAGGTTCACGCCCGCATCGATCGATGCCTGGATCGCGCGGATCGACTCGGCGTCATCGGGGTCCTTGCCCCACACCCTCCCGCCGCCCGTGACCCACGTCCCCAGGCCGATGATCGATGCGCGAATGCCGGACTTGCCGAGCGTACGGTACTGCATGCGTCTCTCCTCCATGCGCCATGCGCGCGGGACGCCGCTCGGACGCGGCGCCTGCGCGCGGAGAGACAATGGTACGGGCGCGCGGCCGCTCGGGCAATACGGCGGGGCCGGGTCAGAAGCGAATGCCGAAGCTCACCTGGGCGAGCCAGCCGTCGAAGTTCGTGCGGGCCTCAAGTCCGATCCTGGCGCGCCTGCCGATGTGCATGTCCAGGCCGCCGAAGATGAAGCCCACGCGTTTTTCCTCGATGTCCGCGACTTCATCGTCGAACGGGGAGAACCAGTCGTCGAGAGCGAGCTCCCCGCTCAGGAACTCCAGGCCCGCGCCCGCGTAGGGCGAGAACACGAGATCCCGGCCGGCCTCCAGGTCGAGGCTCGCGCCGGTGAAGAGCTGCCCGCGGAAGAGATCAAGCTCGATGTCCTCCTTCCACACCGAGACGCCGTCCGAGACCCGCGTGTCGCCCTCGGTGTACGAGTACTCCATCTGGCCTCCAAGGCCGAGCCTGAGGAACTCGGCCGGCGAGAAGCCGTACCGCAGCCCGAACCCGACGAGCACGCCGCCCCCGTCCTGGAACGGGTCCTCCGTGAACGCGTCGTCCCGGAGCTCGATCCACGTCCCGCCGAGCCGCCCCTCCAGCTCGAATCCCTCGATGTTGCCGCCGCCCGAGAACGCGAAGTACGTCTCGCGCAGCTCCGAGGTCTCCCGCAGCGTGCGGGCGACGCCGCCGGACACGACCTCGTAGTCGGCGTCGACATCGAAGCTCCCGAAGCCGATGTCGAGGCCCGCGAAGCCGCAGACGGCGGGCGGGCGATGGCCCGGCGCGCCGCGCGGCACCGCCTTGCCGCAGGGATTGCCGATGTACTGCGCGCACACGACGGACGGCGCGACGACCACGGCGAGAATCGCAAGCGTCTTCATACGCAGCCTCCTTGCAGTCCGTACGGTCTGCACCCCGGACACCCTCTTGATGCTATGCGAGCGGCGCGCGTGCGGCAAGCGCCGGCCTGCTTGACAGCCCGCTGCCGGCCCCGGACGATGGATTTCATGAGAAACCTG
>DHGK01000104.1 GCA_002402755.1 Planctomycetes bacterium UBA4800 | reverse complement strand
AACACGGCGAGAAGACCGTGAACGGCTGCCCCGCGCTTGACGATCCCCCCATAAGAACTTATCCTGACTACTTTACGGTTATTCGCCAACGCTGCCTTGCAGCGGGGTGCGAGTGCCGCCGTCCGGGCGGCCGCGATGGATGTGCGAACGCGAAACGCGTTCCTGTTTCCTGCCCGCGGCGCCCGAGCGAAGGGCCGCCAAGCCTGCCAGGCATGCCCGCGGGCGCTTTCTCGGCCCTGCATTCCGGCGCACTCGGAACGGAACGCGCGGGCACGGAGCGAAAGGATCTTCGCGCACATGGATGACAATCGACGGCAGCGCTACAGGGGCAGAGGGCGGATGCGGCCCATCGGCGGCCGCTCCGGCCGCCCCGAGGGAGGCCCGCAGCAGCAGCAGCAGCAGCANNCAGCAAAGACCCCGCGATGATCGGCCCCGGCAGGATCCGCAGCGCCCGCAGGGGGGCCAGGGGCGCCGCGAGCACCGCATGGATCCCATGGCGCAGAGGCGCAGCCGCGATGACCGCGTGTTCGGCGCGCTGTGCCACGGCGGGTTCTTTCTCGGGNNGGTGGGGCATCGCGACGACGGCGGCGATCTGGGCGCTCAGAAAGGACTGGTCCCGGGCCATCAGGCTGGCCGGCGTCCAGGCCATCGCGTACCAGGCGCTCGCGCAGGCTCTCTTCCTCGTGCTCGCGCTCGTCGCGTGCAAGTCCGAGGCGGTGACGAGCCTCGCNNCCGCTTCTGGACCAGGGCGGGCTCTTCGCGCTCCTTGCGAACGAAGCCGCGTTCCCGCTCGGCATCGCGAAGATCGCGCTCGGCGGCATCGCGTTGCTCTACATGCTGCTGTGCCTGGCCGGCTTCGAGCCCTCGTACCCGATCGTGGGGTTCTTCTCCCGTCTCCTGCTCGGGATCAAGCCGCCCCCTCGGCCCGAGGAGCCGCCGCCCAAGGCGGAGAAGCCCGAGGAAAAGAAGCTCGAGGAGAAGAAGCTCGAGGAGAAGAAGCCGGAAGAGAGGTCGGTCGTGCCCGCGCCGGCCCCCAGGCCGGTGCCGGCTCCCAGGCCCGAGCAGAGGCCGGCGCCGAGATACTCGGCGCCGATTCCGGACGATTCGAGGGTCTTCTCGGCCGCGCCGAAGACCGAGGAGCGATCCTCCCTGCGCCCGCTGCCCAAGCCCGAATCGGTTCCCGAGCCGCCGCCGCCTTCTCCCCGCGAGTGAGAATCGGCGGGGAGGAGGAAGCCGCGGGCGTAATCGTTCACAGTGCGCCCGGGACACGCGAATCTCCGCCTTCACCGGATCGCATTCCGGCGCCCGTCGCGGTGCTCTTTCTGATTCACCACAGAGAAGACAGAGGGCACAGAGAACGGAACGTGAGACGTCACGCGGCTCCGCGGCAGGTGTGGTGGCCTGTCTCCGTCTTCTTCTCTGTGCTCTCCGTGCCTCTGTGGTTTCTTTCCCGTGAGATGGCACCTGTCCGTGTACGCGAACACGGCCGGAGAACCGTGCACGGCTGCTCGCGGGCCGGCCGCGCCGGCATCACGATCTTCCGAGGACCCACGCTGACCGCGGGGGCACGACGATCGCCTTGCCGACGTACGTCCCGCACGGCAGCGCCTGCGCGTGCATGTGGTCGGCGAAGACCTGCCAGCGCTTGAACGGAAGGTGAAACGTCTGCGGAATGACGTTCGCGTTGGCCAGGACGGCGACTTCCTTGAGCTCGGACGCGAGCGCGCGGCGCCTGAGCACGAACCCGACCGCCTTGGGCGGCACGGGAAGACCGAGGTCATCGTCCAGAAAGAAGAGCGCGCGCTCGCCGGCCGCCCCCGGCCTGAAGATGGGGTGCGCCCGGCGCATGGCGATGAGCCCCCGGACGTAGGTCGCGGTCGCGACGTGCTCGATCTTGGCGCGCCACCTGACCATGTTGATCTCGTCGCCCAGATCGAAGCTGTTGTGGGCGCCGTTCTTGGTCCGCAGGAACTCCTGCCCCGCGTGCAGCAGCGGAATCCCCGGGCTCGCCAGGAGCAGCGCCGTGCCCATGCGCACCATGGCCTCGCGCTCCCGCCAGGCGATGTGCCCCTCGCGCGCCGTGACGAGCGCCAGGCGGTCCCACAGCGTGTGGTTGTCGTGGCACTCGGTGTAGATGATGCGGTCGAGGGGATCGCGGCGCTTGAGCGCGGCCTTGAGCTCGCCGACCTTCTCGCCGTGCGAGAGGAACCCGCCCTCGCTGGAGAAGACGCTGCCGCGCAGCGCGTCGCGGAACCGGTCGTCGAAGACGGCGAAGCCGTTCGCCCGCAGCGTGTCGGCGCTCGGCAGCGGAATGCCCGCCCAGTCCGCGGCCCACGGCTCGCCGTACAGGAGAATGTCCGGATTCCTGTCCCTGAGCATCGCGCCGGCGGCGGCGATCGTATCCGCATCCATCAGCGCCAGGAGGTCGAACCTGAACCCGTCGGCGCCGAACGTGTCGGCCATGTACGCGAGCGAGTCGAGGATGAGACGGCGCGCCATGGGCGCCTCGGTGCGCAGCTCGTTGCCGCAGCCCGAGCCGTTGTACGGCGTCCCGTCCGGGCGCTCGCGGTAGTAGTAGCGCGGCGCGCACGGGCTCAGGCACACGCCGCGCCCGGGTTCGGTCTCGCAGGTGTGGTTGTACACGACGTCGAAGACGACCTTGAGGCCGCGCGCGTGCAGCGCGTCGACGAGCGCCCTGAGCTCGTCGACGCGGCCGTCGCCCGTCCGGTCGGCGGCGTACCAGCCCTGCGGCGAGAAGTAGTGAGCCGGCATGTAGCCCCAGTCGTACCCGCCGCCGGCGATGTCGATGGGGAAGTCAAGGACGGGCATGAGCTGGACGACGTTGGCGCCGAGCTCGACGATGTGATCGAGGCACGTGGGGAGCCCCGCGAGGCGCGTGCCTCCTTCGGCCAGGCCGCCGAACGTGCCGGGCGCGGCGGCGCCGCCCTCCGGATCGATCGTGAAGTCGCGGACGTGGAGCTCGTAGATGACCGCGTCCTGCCGCGGGAACGACGGCCCCGGGGGCAGGGGCGGCCGCGGCGCCAGCACGCGCGAGCGCCCGTCGTGCCGCGTCGAGAGACGGCCGTAGGGGTCGACCGCCCGGCGCCGCGCGCCGAAGTCCGGATCGCCGCCGTGGATGATGTAGGAGTAGTACGTTCCCGTGAGATCCTCGTCGAGCGCCGTGCGCCACACGCCGCGGGAGTCGCGCCTGAGCCTGTGCGTGCGCGGCGTCCCGCCGCCGGCATCGGCGAAGAGCTCGACCTGGACCATGCCGGCGCCCGGCGCGAACACCGCGAACTCCGTGCGCCCGCCCTCGACGCGCGCGCCGAGCGGCGCGGCGCTCTCGTACGCGTCGAGAATCCGCCGGACGCGCAGGGGGACCGCGTTCGAGCCCTGGAGCGCGAGCGTCCACGCGGCGGCATCGGCCTCGCGGTAGGGGAGCAGGCCGTGCGTCGCGAGGGAGACGAACGCGCCATCGGCCTCGATGCCCGTGATGGCGACGGGCGCGCCCTTGCGGTTTCTCAACCGGAACGCGGCCGGGGTCATGAGCCGCGCGGCGAGCGGATGCTCCAGGATCGCGGTCAGGCCGTGCTTCCCGTCGACGAAGGCGCGCAGCAGCGACGGCAGCAGCGGCGGGGGCTCGGCGTGGATGCGCCCCGTGCCGCGCTTGAGCCAGATTTCCGAGCCCAGCGTCGCGTCCCAGATGCGGTCGGGCCGGTCGTAGCTCGAGGCCGAGGCCCGGCAGGGCAGGATGCCGAGTCGTCCCGCGGGCGGTTCGGCGATCGTGAAGACGGCGCCGAATGCATCGATTGCCTCGGGCGCGATGGCGCGCGCGGCGGCGCCGCTCGGGTGCTCCCAGACCCAGAGCGCCCACCCGTCGTAGTCGCCGTCGGGCCGGTGATAGTGGACCGCGAGGACGGTCACCGGCCGCACTCCTCGATGCCGGCTCGCGCGCACACCTGGGCGCGCCGCCCGAGCAGCGTGCGCACGCCCTCGCGCCAGAAGCGCGCGTCCTTGAACGGATAGGCGAGCGAGACGCGCAGGTCGCGGTCCTCGCCGGGCGGCGCGAGCTCGTCCGGCGGCGCGGGGAGCAGCGCCGAGCCGAGCTGCGGCGCAATCCGGCGCACGGTGACGCACGCGCCGCTGAGCGATGCCGCGAACGCGTGCGCATCCGCGAGGGCGGGAAGCTCGCCGCCGCCGGTCGCCACGACGACGTGCGCCGTCACGTCCTCCTTCGCGGCGAGCGCGATGGCGCGCCGGGTCTCCTCCGGGCCGTCCCGGACGAGGAGCGCGTCGGCGCTCTCGCGCGTCGGGCAGACGGGATTGAAGATGACATCGCGGCAGCCCGCGCGGCGCAGGCTCCCGAGCAGCTCCGCCGTGACGGCGTGCGCCGCGAGCGTGCAGTGCCACGTCGTGCCGAGCGGCCGCAGGGCCTCCGCGAGGGCGAAGGCCCAGTCCTCATCGGCGTTGAACACGGGATCGACGAAGGCGATCTCCCTGATGCCCATGCGGCGGATGAGGTCCTCGACCTCCTGGGCGACCGCGCGCACGTTGCGGAACCGCGGCGGCCGGGAATCCGCGCCGCGCCGGCAGAAGCGGCACTGCCGCGGGCAGCCGCGCAGCCCCGCGACCGCGGCGACCGGCCGGCGGCGCAGGCAGCCCGCCTGGTACGCCGAGAGCGGGACGATCGTGCGGTCGGGAACGGGCAGGCTGTCCAGGTCGTCGATCGGCGGGCGCGGCGGCCCCTCGATGACGCGCGCGGGGCCCGGCGTGGCGACGCCGCGGACCTTCACGGCGGGGAGGCCCTCGTACCAGAGGCTCACGAGCTCGACGAGCGTCAGATCGGGCTCGCCGAGGATGAGCGCATCGATCGCGGGGAAGGAGGCGAGAATCGGCCGCGCGCAGAGCGATGCGTACTGTCCTCCCAGGACGATGCGCGCGGCGCTGAAGTCCTTGATGCCCGCGAGGAAGGCGAGCTGTGCGCGGGCCTCGCGGGGATCGAGCTCCGCGTAGATCACATCGGGGTGGACCGTGAACACCGCGCCCGAGGCCGCGTGGGCATCGTAGTCCAGGCGCGGGCAGTCGAGAAACTCCACGGTGACGCCGAGCTCGCGCAGGCCGGCCGCCAGGTAGGCCAGATGCAGCGGATACGGGCGATGCCCCGCGCCCATGTCGGCGAGCCGCCGTCGGCCGCCCGCGGGCGGCCGGAGCAGTAAGACCCTCACTGCGCCTCCTCGTTATCGAACCCCGGCGCCGCGCGCCGGGCGTCGTGATCGTTCGTCGCTGCGCGCCGCGCCGCGCCGGCGGCCGCGCGCGCCGTTCACTTCTTCTCCCGGGTGTGCTTCGCGTTGAGCCGCTCGATGACGCGCGCCGTCAGATCCGCGCTCTGGTCGGCGTACAGGACGCTGCGCCACTCCCCTTCGGACGTCTCCAGGGTGCGCTGGATGACGAGCCCGAGGCCCGCGTCCCTGGCCAGGTCCGCGATGGCCGCATCGAGCTCGGCGGTGAAACCGTCGTAGTTGGCGGCATCGGCGCGGCCGAGCTCAAGATCGTACTGCTGGGACGTCGAGCCCAGATACGCTTCCTTCTTGATCAGCTCGGCTTGAAGCCGGATGAACTCCGCGGAGCCGGCCGCCGATTTCTCCAGCGCGTCTCGGAGCTTCTCGACCTCCTGCGCGAGCGCATCGATCTCCTGCTGGTACGACGCCCTGCGGGCCTCGAGGACCTTCTCCATGTCCTGCCACTTGGCGCTCTTCTCGAAGACCAGGTTGACGTCGACGACGCCGGCGGCGGGCTTTCCCGCCTCCGAGCGCAGGGCCGCCCCGGCCAGGAAGACGATCGCGAGCGTGCACGCGAGGTACCGCATCACTGCACCTGCCTTTCTTCTCGCAAATATCTTACGCATGTCGGGGGCGGAGGGCAATGTCACGAGGCCGCGGCCGCCGCCCGCCGGAGGAGCACGCGCGCGGGCGCGCCTCCCGAGCCCTCGATCCTGAGCGGCAGGCAAATGATCTCGTAGGCGCCGGGAGCCGCGCCGGCGAGGTCGACGCCCTCCAGGGCCGCGCCGCCCGCCCCGAGGATGGCCAGGTGGACCGGCCGCGGATCGTCGAAGGGCGCGATCGAGAAGTAGTCGATGCCGAGCAGCCTGACGCCGCGGGCGGCGAGCCACTCGGCGGCCTCCTGCGAGAAGGCCGTGTAGTCCTCGTGGAAGGCGCGGTCGCGCAGGAAGGCGCCGTTGCGCGTCTTGACGAGCAGCCGGCGCGTGCCCGGCGGGACCTTGCCGGCCAGGTCGGCGCGCGCGATGCGGGGACCTGCATCGCGCAGGTCGATGACGAGGCAGGGGCCGATGAGGAGCTCCGGGTCGATGCGGTCGACCGTCGTTCCCCCATCGATGTAATGGTACGGCGCGTCGAGATGCGTCCCGCAGTGGACGCCAAGGGCGATGCTCGCGCAGTTGGAGTCGTCGCCCGCGCGGAGCGTGAGGGTCTCCCGGTACGCGAAGGGGTCGTCGCCGGGCCACGCGGCCAGTGCGGCGTTCAGGGGCAGCGTCGCATCGATCCAGTCCATGGGCTCCTCGCGGGCGGTCGAGTCCGAAGGTTGCGCCGGCAGCGTCGCGTCGCGTATGATGCGGGCGGTGCAGCGCGGCGCGCGGGCGTGCCGGTCACGCACGGCGGCGCCGCACGGCCTTCCGCCGGCGCCGCCGTGCGGCGCCATCATGGTACGCCGCCCGGGCGGGCATTGTAAGTCTCCTCCGAACGCGCGCGCCGCACGATCCCGCAACCGATCCGCAGGAAAGGACGCCCCATGGACGACGCAGAGGCTTTCAAGGCGCTCAAGGACCTGTACGACCGCGGCAACGGCATTCTCAAGCACCAGCCCGTCGTGCGGGAGACCTGCGAGGCGTGGACGCGCGGAGCGCGCGAGGCGTGCGCGGCGATCTACGGAACGACGTCGGCCGAGCTCAAGGAGCTCGCGGGCGCGCATCGCAGGATCATGACCAACTTCGACACCGACCCGTCCTACTACCTCACGCAGGTCGTGGCGAACCTGCATCGCGAGCTCAAGGTCATCGACAAGTACCTGAAGCAGAAGGAAGAAGCGGCGCGCGAGCGGGGCGGGCTCGCGAAGGCGCTGCGCACGTTCGCGGGCGTCGTGTGGGCGCGCGACGCCGCGGCGGCCGAGGGCGCCGCCGCGATGCTGGCGAAGGGCAACCTCGAGGCGCTGGTGGTGGAGGAGGGCGGCGACCTCCTGGCGAGGATCATGACGCTCGCGACGCTGCGCTACGGGGTTGTGATCGCGCCGCCGGCCGCGTCCGACGGCATGGCGCCCGCGGCCGCGTTCGCGGCGGGCTGCCTCGCGAGCCGTCTGGGGCAGAGCCGGGTCGTGCTGCTCCTCGGGTCGCCGCAGAAGCTCCCCGCGGCGATGAAGCCGCTGCGCATCTTCGACCTGGCGGACGAGGCGCGCTGGCAGGCGCAAATCTCGGGCGATCTCCAGAGGATCACGAAGTGAGGCCGCGCCGGCGCGCGGGAGCCGGCCGGCGCGCTACTCGCCGGCGCGGCGGGGCGGCGCGCAGAGAGGCGCGCCGGAGGCCCCGCGCGGCGCGGCCGGCGTCTCGGGACACGACTCGTAGGTGCGGCCCGTGGCGCCCGCGCGGCGCCCGGCCTCGGCCAGGCCGTGGAGATGCTGCCCGTACTCGGTCGGATAGCGCGCGTCGATGCAGGCCATGCAGAGATCCTTGCCGGGCAGGCCGATCGCGGCGGGGATCTTGCCGCGCGGCAGGTACCTGAGCGAGTCCGCGCCGAGCTCGGTCGCCATGATCCTCCGGATCGGCTCGGGGATCTCGTCCTCGATCGCCGAGACGTGCGCGCGCGCGAAGAGCTCGTTCACCGTGGACATGTCGATGCCGTAGAAGCACGGGTAGAGGATCGGCGGCGCGGCGATCCGGAGATGCACCTCCCGCGGCCGGCCGCGCTCGCGCATGTGGCCGATGAGGTGCTTGAGCGTCGTGCCGCGGACGATGCTGTCCTCGACCAGGAGCACGCGCTTGCCCTCGAGCACCTCTCTCACGGGGGTGTACTTCAGGGACACGGCGCGGCCGCGCGCCTCGCCCTTGATGAACGTCCGGCCGATGTAGCGGTTGCGAAGCAGCCCCTCGAGCACCGGGACGCCGAGGTGGTACGCCATGCCGTCGGCGGCGGCCTTCGCGGTGTCCGGCACGGGCACGACGATCAGGTCGTCGTCCTTGGGCACGGTCTCGATCTCCGCCAGGAGCCTGCCCAGGCGGTTCCGGGCGAGGTAGACCGAGCAGCCGTCGATCGTCGAGCCCGCGTTGGCGAAGTACACCCACTCGAAGAAGCAGGCGGCGCGGCGCGGCGATTCGGCGAAGCGGCGGACGGCGATGCCGTCGCGGTTGACGATGATCAGGCAGCCGGGCTGCAGCGAGAAGATCTCCTTGAAGCCGAGGTTCGCGAGCGCCGCGGACTCGCTCGCGGCGGCGAAGAGGTCGTCGCGGATGCCGTAGCACAGGGGCTTGATGCCGCGCGGGTCGCGGGCGACGACGAGTTCGCCGTCCGCGTTCAGGAACGCGATGCTGTAGGCGCCGTCGAACTCGCGCGCGAGGTTCCCGAACACGCGCTCCAGCGGCGGCCGGTCCTCGCCGGCCAGCTCGCGCGACAGGTAGTGCATGATGATCTCGGTGTCGGTGTCCAGGACGACGTGGTAGCCCTTCTGCTGCCTGAGGCGGTCCCTGAGGAGCGCGTAGTTGGCGAGCTGCCCGTTGAAGCCGAACGAGAACCACTTGTAGATGCGGCCGTGCTGCCGCTCGAAGGGCTGGGCGTACGCGCGGTCATCGAGGCCGCAGGTGGCGTACCTGACGTGGCCGATGGCGGCGCAGCCGCGGCAGTGGGCCAGGACGTGCGCCGCCTTGCCGCTGTGCCCGAGCCGGAACGCCTCGTTGACCGTGCCGAGCTGCTTGTAGGTGACCAGAAGGCGCCTGCGGGACGGATCGTAGCTCGTCATGCCGGCCGAGAGCTCGCCGCGCATCTGCATGTCGAGGAGCAGCCGGGGCACGAGGGGAGCGACGTCGCCTTCGACGTCGGGAGCGCCGTTCTTCAGGGCGTACACCGCGGCGACTCCGCACTCTTCTTTCACGGCGTGTTCGCACCTCGCACCATGGCCGCCGATCCCTCGGGGTCCGCGCGCAACAAGGACGCATACCCCTGAAGAGACAAGAATAGCGCCATTATCCGCCTTTTTCCACCATCCTACTGTAGTTTACGATGGGCCCGCCCCCTCGAATCCCACGGGCACGTTACCAGAGCATCCGGTTGCGACAGGAATGTAGGAAATCGCGGGTCCGGCGTCCGCGCGACCGCCTGCGCGGCCGGTGCGGGCGTCCGCGCGCGCCGGGCGGCGCGTGACACGCGCTCGCGCACCGGCTATGATTCGGGCGTGCCGGCGCGGACACGCGCAGCGCGAGGAGGCCTTCGTGCCGGCGTTCCTTGGAAGGAGCACCACCCGGCATGTGGCGATTCCAGCGGCGGCAGGGCGCGATCGTGTGCCCCCGGTGCAGCCGGCTCGTCGACGTGCGCGCGGCGCGATGCCCCGCGTGCAACATGTGGCGGCCGAGCTTCTGGGGCTTCGGGCCGGCGCTTCTCAAAATGCGCTCGCTGCCGTTCCGCGACGGCATCCTCGCCCTGTGCGGCGTCCTGTACGTGGGCTCGCTCGCGCTGTATCGATCGGACCAGCACGCGGACCTGACCGTGCCGTCCTCCGCGGCGCTCGCGACGCTCGGCGCGGCCGGACGGCTCACGACCGTGCTCTTCGGCAGGTACGAGACGCTGCTCACGGCGGTGTTCCTCCACGGGAGCCTCCTTCACATCCTCTTCAATTTGTTGTGGACGTGGCAGCTCGCGGCGCCGCTCTGCGAGTTGTACGACTCGGCCCGCTTTCTCCTCATCTTCCTCTTCGCGGGCGTCGCGGGGAACTCGGCCGGCGTCTTCCTTGCGGGGAACGGCCTCCTGGTCGGCGCCTCGGGCGGCGTGTACGGCCTCTTCGGGGCGCTCGTCTGGTACGGCTTCAGGCGCGGCGGAGTCTTCGGCGCCCGGGCGTTTCGATTCGGGCTCTTCTGGGCCGGCCTCGGCCTCGCGCTTTCGTTCACGATCCCGAACTGCGCCGTGTGGGCCCACGTCGCCGGCTTCTTCGCGGGCGCCGGCGCGGCCGCGGCGCTCGGCTACAGGGAGCAGCGCCCGAGCAACCCGGCGGTGTGCTTGTGCGCGCTCGCGGCCGGGATCGGCGTCCTCGCCGCGTTCTTCCTCTATCTCGGTTTCCCGCCCGAGGGGCTCGACGAGCTGGCGCGTATGTTGGAAGGCAGGTAACCGTTCACAGGGCATCCCGAACACGCGAATCTCCGCCTTCAGTACATCACATTCCGGCGTCCTTCGTGGTGCTCTTTCTGATTCACCACAGAGAAGACAGAGGGCACAGAGAACGGAACGTGAGACGTTACGAGGCTCCGTGTCAAGTGCGGCGGTCTCTCTCCGCGTTTTTCTCTGTGCTCTCGGTGACTCTGTGGTTTCTTTTCCGTCGGATGACACGTGGTTGTGTACCCGAACACGGCGAGAAAACCGTGAACGGTTACGAGATAGCCACGAAGACACGAAGGCACGAAGGGGTTCGGGTGCATTCCGAGCGCGTGGTGATTCACCGCC
>DHGK01000105.1:7333-26352 GCA_002402755.1 Planctomycetes bacterium UBA4800 | reverse complement strand
CCCGCCGGCGCGGGAGGTTTCTCGGGCTTCTCCTCGGGGGGCTTCGCCGCGGCGGGCGGCGGCGGGGGCGGTGGGGCGGCGGCCGCCGGCCTGCGCGGGGCGGCATCGGGCGGAGCCTCGAATCGCCGCCCCGCCTCGGCGGCCCGGCGGCGCGGCAACTGCGCGCGCACCTTGGCCGCCGCCGTCACGAGCTTGTCGATGCTCTCCTGCGCCTTCGCGCCGCGCCCCGGCACGAATCGCCCGGCCGCGGCCAGCGCCGCGCGCGCGAGCGCCTTGAAATCCACCGCCACCCTGCGCACCGCGACGTCGAGGAGAAAGAGCGCGATCCAGGCGATGAGCAGGGCCGTCGTCAGCGGGAACGCCGTCTCGGGGAAGTTCAAGCCGGCGCGGCTCACGAGGTCGTAGGCCGCGGCCTCGCCGCCGACCACGCGGCCGCCCGTCTCCTCGGCGAGCGCGGAGAGCAGCGCCATGTTGTCCTCCAGCGCCGTGAACTCGGGGGCGTAGGGCACCTCGACCGCGCTCTGGACAATCCCCGTACCGCCCTCGGGGGTCTTGTACTGCACCTTGATGAGATAGCTGCCCGCGCCTTCCGTCGGGAACGTCGCGCGGTACTGGCCGGGGCCCACGGGGACGAGGGCGAGCTCGCGCGCCTGGAGCGACGGCGTGAAGACCTGCGCGGAGAGCTGCTCGAGCGGAATGAACCGTCCGCCGACCTCCGCGGCCTCCACGGTGACGGTCGCCCTCTGGGCCTCGACGTCAGCGAGGATCTCGCAGTCGGCCGCCTGGGCGCTGCGCGCCGTCCAGCGGACGACCTGTTCCCAGAAGCGCGCGTAGCCGCCCCAGGCCACCCACGCGCCGGCCCAGCGCGCGTCGGCCGAGCTCGTGAATGCCGCGGCGCGGCCGAGCCCGACCTGCGAGGAGGCGAGAACGGGGTCGTCTTCCGGGCCGGTCATGAGCAGCTCGGCCAGGCCGCCCTTCGGGCCGGTGAGCACGTAGCCGTTCAGGCGCGGGACGCCCGCCCCCAGGCCGCGGACGATCTCTCCCAGGCCGCGCGCGAGCGCCGGCGTGAAGGCCTCCTCCTGGATCAGGGTGCGCGTGACGGTCCTGGCCTCCTTGATGAAGATCTGCGGCAGCTCGTTGGCGTTCTGGACGTGATAGAAGCGCCCGCCGGTGTCGCGGGCGATCTTGACGAGCTTGAGCATGTCGTTGGGGTTGTGGGGGGCGACGGCGACGCCGCTTGCCGTGATGCCCGCCTTCTTGAGCGCCGCGAGCAGCTCGTCGGAGGGCGGCGAGGGGTCGCTGTCGCTGATCATGATGATGTGCTTCTGCCCCGCGTCGCAGGCCGCGAGCGCGTCGTGGGCCGCCTGCATGGGCGCGCCGAAGTCGGGCATGTCGCCCTGCTGCATGCTGCGGATCGCGGCCAGGAGCGACTTCTTGTCGCCGACGGGCGCGAGCGGGTAGTCCCACAGGCCGCCCGTCTGCCAGCCGTAGCTGATGATGCCGGCCAGGTCGCGGCTGCCCAGCGTGCCGGCGGCCGCCGCGGCGATCTGCTCGCCCCAGTAGTTCCCGAGCGGCATCTCGCAACTGTGCATGATGAGAACGAGCGCGCCCTTGGGCATCTCCTTCTTCTGCGGCGGGTCCATGTCGACCGGAATCGCCTCGGCGAGCGGCGAGCCGATCCAGCCGCCGGCGCCGAAGGCGTGCGGGCCGCCGACGACGACCAGGCCGCCGCCGAGCTCCTTCACGTACTGGCGCAGCATCTCCTGCTGCGCGTGCGTGAAGCAGTCGTTCGGGGTGTCGGCGAGAACGACGCAGTCCGTGTCGAGGAGCTCGACGAGGCGCGACGGGAACGCGCCGGCGTCGATGCGGCGGACATCGATGCCGGCCTCGCGGAGCGCGGCGGCGAGGGGCGCGCCCGGGCGGGCCGCGTCGCGCTCGCCGGCGTAGTCGGCCAGGAGCACGTGCCCCGGCCCGGCGACGAACGTCACCGCGCCGGCCTCGTTGTTCTCGAGCAGCGTGTCGCCGTCCGGGTCGTCGGGGACGAACGTCGCCTTGAACTCGTGCAGGCCGCGCGTACCGAGGGGGATCGAGACCGTCTTGACGTTCGTGCCGGCGCGGAGCTCCAGCGGCTCGGCGACCTCGGGCGTCGACGGGTCGAGGTTCACCGGCGCGCCGTTGAGCGCGAGGTTGAGCTTTCCGCGCGCGGGCGCGGTCGCGGCCAGGACGAAGCGCAGCGCCACGGTCTCGCCGCTCCGCGCGGTCGGCGGGGCCGCGAGGCGCCTGAATATGACCTCGCGCTCGTACCGGTAGCGGATCGGCAGGACGTCGATCGGGATGCGATTGGCGGCGGCGGTGCGCGCGGCCTCCCGGACGTCGCCCGCCGTCTCGTTGCCGTCGCTCACCAGGAGAATCCGCGCCGCGGTGTCGGCGGGGGCGATGGCCATCGCCAGGGCGAGGCCCGCGGCGAGGTTCGTGGTCTCGCCGGGAAGCGTCGTCTCGCGGCGCCTGAGCTCGGCCCCGCCGCCCGGCATCTTGTCGATGACCGCGTACTCGGCCGCGTTGACGACGGCGAGGCGGTCGCGGGGGTCCTTCTTGAGGAGCGCCGCCTCGACGAATGCCGCGGCCTTCTCGCGCAGCGCGGGAGGGACCGAGCGGCTGTGGTCGACGACGGCGAGCAGCGTGACGTGCTCGGCGCGTTCGGTCAGCACGGGTTCGGCCAGAAGCGCCGCCAGGAGCGCGATGACGAGCGAGCGGCAGGCGAGCGCCGCCGCGCGCCGGACCGGGCCGAGCGCCGCGAGGTTCCGGACGGCGAGGAGGACCGCGGGCGCGGCGATGAGCGCGGCGCACAGCCACCACGGGTTCTCGAAGCGCACCGAGAGCGCCGCGATCATAGCCGCCACACCTGGATGCGGTTGTTGCCCGCATCGACGATGAACGCGCGGTCGCCGCCCGCGACAGCAACCGCCCACGGGTACGCGAGGCACCCCGGCGTGCGGCCGGCCCGGCCGAGACACGCCAGCGAGCGGCCGTCCGGCGCCAGCACCTGAATGCGGTTGTTCCCGTACTCGCAGACGACGAGGCGGCCGTCGCCGAGCAGGGCGAGCCCGTACGGATAGGCGAAGGCGCCGGGTTCCCGGCCGGCCGCCCCCAGCGCGTCGATGACCTCGCCCGCGAGCGAGCAGCGCACGATGCGGTGGTTGCAGGCATCGGCGACGTACAGGATCCCGCGCGCCCGGTCGACCGCCATGGCAGCCGGGCGCGAGAACTCGCCGAGCGCGGCGCCGGGCTTCCCGAAGCTGCGGACGAACTCGCCCCGGGCCGTGAAGATGCTTATGCGGTCGTTCCCGCCGTACTCGCTCACGAAGATGCGCCCCGCGCCGTCGAAGGCCACATCGGTCGGATAGATGAAGCGGCCGCCGCCCGTGCCGTAGCTTCCGAACTCGCCTCGCAGGACGCCCTCGGCGTCGAAGATGAGGACGCGGCTGTAGTGCGTGTCGGCGACGTACAGGCGCCCGTCCGGGCCGACGCTGAGGCCCGTCGGCTTGCCGGCCTCGATGCGCGGCACGCGCGCGATGCGCAGGACCGCGCCCTCGGCCGTGAGCTTCTGGATGCGCCCCGTCTTGTCCGCGACGAAGAGGTTCCCGGCCGCATCGATGTCGATGGCGCGCGGGTAGAGGAACTCGCCCTGGCCGTCCCCGGTGCGGCCGAGTACGACGAGCACGTCGGGCACGCCGTCGGCCGCAGCGGCGCCGCAGCCCGCGGCGAGCGCGAGCAGCCCGGCCAGGCAGAGCGGCGGCGCCGCGCGGCGCAGCCGGACGCGCGCGAACAGGACTGCGGCCGCGGCGGCGGCAATGTACAGGACGGCCAGCAGCGCGCACGAGGCGACGACGTGCGCATCGCGGGCGTAGTGCATCTGGTTCAGGAGGTGCTGCGTGAAGTTCGGGACCCCGGGCGGGAGGAGGAGCAGCGTGGCCGGAAGCTCGGTCAGGCTCAGGAGGGCGACGAGCGCGAAGGCGCCCGCGACGAGGGGCCACGCGAGCGGGAGGTAGATGCGGCGGAAGGCCGCGAGCGGGCGCGCGCCGTCGAGCGCGACAAGCTCGCGCACGCGCGCCGGCACCGCGCGGCCGCAGGCGTGCAGCATGACGAGCGCGACGCCCGTGAAGCAGGCCGCCTGGCCGGACGCGATCGGCCAGAGCCCCCGCCCGAACGCGGCGGGGAGCCAGGCCGACGCCGCCAGCGTGCNNGGCGCCGGCGAGCGCGCCGGGAATGAACATGGTGAAGAAGATCGTCGCGTGGAGCAGGCAGGCGAGCGCGCGTCCGGCCGGCCCGAACGACTGCAATGCGAGCGCGCCGCCGGCCGTCGCGACCGCAATCCCGCCCGCAAGCAGGGCGGCGCCGGCCGACCACAGGAGCCCCTCGCCCTGGAGCGGCCAGAACCGGGCGAACGCCGAGGGCTCGGGGAGGTTCAGGGCGAGGAGCGCGAGCGGCAGCACGCACGACACGCCGAGCAGGAGCGCGCACCAGAGGTACTCGTACAGGCCCGCCTGCGGCACGGCGCTGCGCGCGCCGCGCTCCGGCCCGTGCAGGAAGCCGGGGCGGCGCGCGAGCAGCAGCGCGGCGATGGCGGCCGCGGCGGCGAGGGGGAGCGATGCGCGCGCCACGGCGCCGCTCGAACCCGTGAGCTCGTACAGGACGCCGAGCTCGGTGCCGAGCGTGCGTATGCCGGCCAGGTGGAACGTCCCGTACTCGGTCAGGAGCAGCACGAACACGGCGCCGAAGGCGCAGGCGAGCGGCCGGGCGAGGAGCGGCAGCGCCACGCGCACGGTGCGCAAGAGTGTGCCGGCCTCGAGGCGCGCGCGCAGCCACACGTCGCCGTCGATGGCGCGCCAGCCCTGGGCGATGATGAGCGCCGCGAGCGGCCAGTACCAGAAGACGAGCGTCATCACGGAGGCGGCGTGGAACGCCGCGCGGGCCAGCTCCGGGGAGCGCGCCGCGAGGAAGTCCCCGAGCGGCGTCGCGGGGCTGAGCGGCAGCGTCCAGAGGTAGAAGAGGACGTAGCGCGGGAAGAGAAGAGGCAGGAAGAGCAGGAAGACGAAGGCGGCGCGCCCGCGCCGGAGCGCGGCGAGCATCGCGCCGGGAACCGCGCCGAGCGCCACGGCGGCGGCCGCGAGCGCCGCCGCGAGCGCGACGCTTGTCAGGGTGAGGGGCAGCAGCTCGGGGAAGAAGCCCTCGGCCCGGGCCGCGGCCGCCGCGAGGGCGGCGAGCGGCAGGCCGAAGACGAGCGCCCAGAGGCCGAGCCCGAGGGCGGCGAGCGCGGCGCGGGGAGCGGCGCTCATCGCAGAATCCGTCGCGCGCGCTCGATCGCCGCGGGCAGGCGCGCGGCGACGAGGGCGTAGTCGATCGGGAGCGTTTCGGGAAGCGCGTACGCCGGGAACTTCTCCGCGACCTCGGGGCGGACCGGCGTGTTGTGCGAGACGCTCGCCGCGAGAATCGTCTCGGTCGCGCCGCTCAGGAGAAAGCGCAGGAGCTCCCGCGCCTCGCGCGGGTTCGGCCCGCCCTTGACGAGCGCCGCCGTGTTCGGGATCGCGAGCGGCCCGGCCTCGCCGTGGCCGAGGTACCTGAGCGCGACGGGCCAGCCGTTGCGCTGCGCGGCGTAGACGTCGTCCGTGTCGGTGAGGCACAGGTCGGCCCGGCCGGTCGCGACCATGCGCACCGCGGTGCTGTTGCCGGCGACGAGCCGGACGCCGTTGGCCTTGAGCCCGCGGAGCAGTTCCTCCGCGCGCGCCTCGCCGTAGTGAACGAAGAGGCTCGCCACGTGGCCGGCGGTCGTGCCGAACTCCGGGTCGGCCATGACGAGCCGGCCGCGCCATTGCGGGTCGAGGAGGTCCTCGAAGCGGCCGGGCGGCGCGGCGACGCGCTCGGTGTGGTAGCCGAGAACGCGCGCCCTGAGCGCGAAGCCGTGCCAGCGTCCCTGCCCGTCCGCGAAGCGCGGCGGGAGATCCTCGGCGTTCTCGTGCGGTGCCAGGAGACCCTCGCCGGCCAGGCGGATCGTGTGGAAGATCTCGCCCGACCAGAAGATATCGGCGGCCGGCTTCGGGGCCTCCAGGCGCAGGCGCTGGACGAGGCCCACGGTCTTGCTCGCCTCGGTGTCGAAGCGCGCCAGGACGGCGATGCCGGTCTCCTTCTCGAACGCCGCGATGACCTCCTCGGCCACGGTCTCATCCACCGAGCAGTACAGGACGACGCACGGGCCGGGCGTCGCGCGGCCGCAGCCGGACGCGGCGGCGCACGCCGCGAGCAGGGAGAGCGTGCGGCCGAGGAATCGGGCGGCGTGAACGCGGCGCGCCAAGGCCGATCACTCCTTGCCCGCGGGCGGTGCGGGCGGAGGCGGGGCGGCCGGCGCCGGCGCATCCGTTGCGGGCGGAGGCTCGGACAGCGCGTCGAAGTACCGCCCGACGGCGTCGCGGTACTTGGCCGGGATGCGGTTGTCGCGGATCGCCTCCGCGGCGGCGTCCTTGGCGGCGGTGACCGCCTCGGCGAGCGTGCGGCGGGCCTCGCCGGGCGTCTGCTCGTCGTTGGCGAGCCATGTGGCGATGGCCGGCCCGTCCTTGCCCTCGTTCTCGATGCGCGAGGTCTTCGTGACGGTCGAACCCGAACGGTCGGTGGGAACCGGGGCGCCGCCCTGGCCGGGGCCTCCCGAGCCCGAGCTCCTCGTGAAGCCCTCCCCGGCGCGCCACTCTCCGATCTCGCCCTCGCCGAGCCCCTCGCACAGCCCCTCGATGCCCATGCCGGCGGCTTCGAGGCGGGCGAGCCGGTCGAGAAGCTCCTGCTGCGCCGCGAGCTGATCGGCCAGCTCCTCGGCGGCGGCCGAGGAGAGGATCGCCTCCAGGGCCGCGCCGTCGCCCTGGTCGCCCTCGCCGCCCGCGCAATTGCCGCAGCTCCTGGCGAGGCTGCGCGCGCGCCGGCCCGCGTTCTTGAGCGCGCGCGCTTTCTTGAGAAGCGCGCGCGCCTTCTCCTCCGAGAGCCCCGCCTTCCTGAGCGCCTCGGCAAGCTCGCTCTCGTTCAGGCGCGCGAGGTCGGGCAGGAGGCCCGCGTCCGCCAGTTCGTTCTCGAGCTCGCGCGCGGCCTCCTCCTCCGACTTGTCGAGCTGCGCGGCGAGATCCTTCAAGCTCTCGGCGAGCTTCTGCGCGTCCTCCTCCGAGAGGGCGCCGTCCTCGCGCGCGCGCCGGAGGCGCTTGAGGATCTCCTCGGCCTCGGCGAACTTGCCCCTGGCGAGCGCGCGCGAGAAGTCGCGGCCCGGGCCTTCCCTGGGGATCCTGAGCTTCTTCATGAGCATGCGCAGGGCCCTGGTGGCTTCGGCCTCCTCGGACTGCGCGAGCTCGGCGAGCCTGTCGCCGATCTCGCCGAGCTTGCGGAGCGCTTCCAGCCGAATCTCGCCCGGCGTCCGGGCCGCGCCGGCGGGCGCGACGTCGTCGAGCTTCCTGGCGAGGTCGGGCGCGTCGAGGCCCTGGAGCAGCTCCTGGACCTGCGACGAGACCTCCTTGACCTTGGTCTCCGCCTCCGCCAGCGCTTGGTTTTGCGCATCGATCTTCGTGCGCTCCTCCTCGCGGCCGAGGAGGTCGAGGACAGGCATGAGCGCGAAGACGAGCAGGGCGAGGAGCCAGAGGCCGCCCGCGTGGATCCACGGCCGCGTCAAGCGAACGGGGAAACGGCCCCGGAGGTCGAGCTTCCCGGCGGCGGCCGCGGCTTCCTGCCGGGCCGCGAGCGCGAAGGGGTCGTCGCTCGCCGCGAAGGCGAGGCTGGTCGTGAAGCGTTCCTTGAAACCGAGCCGCGCGTCCAGGAGAAGCGCGATGTGCGCGCCGTCCGGGCGCGTCAGGAGGAAGCGGGCGAGGAGCGCCGCGGCCGCCGCGCCGCCGGCGGCGGAGAGCGTCGCGCGGGTCAGGACCGTGACGGCGAAGAGGCGCTCGGCGATGAGCGCGGCGAGCACCGCGGCGGCCGCGATGATCAGCGTCTGGGCGAGCTGGGCGAGGAAGCGGTTCGCTCCCTCGCGCCGGCGCGCGCGCGCGAGGTGCCGCCTGAAGATCGGGTCCATCGGCATTCCTTCGTGCCCGTGTCCGGACGCGGGCGTTCCGCGCGGCGGCGGCCGCCGCCGCGCCACGCCGATCATTCTCCCAGGAAACAGGGGGAGAGGCAAGCTCCGGCCCCGGCCCGCCCGTACTTGCCGTGCGCCGTCCGGGGGGGCATGATTGGGAAGCGCGCCGGCGCGGGCCGGCGCCGAGGAGGTTCAGGCCGCCGCGGGGCTTTCCCGGGAGATTCCATGAGCGCGCCGGTCGTTCTTGACGCGATTTCCGTGACGTTCGACGAGGCGGCGCTCCGGGAGAGGCTTCACCTTGCGCCCGGAAGCGACGAGGCGCGCGAGTTCGGCGAGCTGCTCGCGCGTGCGAGAGAGGCGGGCCGGCCGAAGGTGCTCTACACGACGGCGTTCGTCGCCGCGCGCGGCGGCGACGCGGTCGCCATCGACGGCGAGACATTCACGAGCCCCGTCCTGGCGCGCAACCTGGAGCGCGTTGAGCGCGTGTTCGCCTACGTCGCGACCTGCGGCGTCGAGTACGACGCGCTGCCCCTTCCCGAACAGAGCATGCTGTGCCGCTTCTGGCTCGACGAGATCAAGGAGGAGGCGCTCAGGCAGGCCGACGAGGCGTTTCTGCGGCACATCGAGGATACGTTCCGGCCGGGGAAGATGGCGAGCATGAACCCCGGGGCGTCCGGCACATCGGTCTGGTCGATCACGGACCAGCAGCCGCTCTTCCGGCTACTCGGCGACGTCGAGGCGCTGATCGGCGTCCGCCTGACCGAGAGCTGCCTCATGATCCCCAACAAGTCGCTCTCCGGCCTACTCTTCCCGAGCGAGTTCGGGTACGAGAACTGCGCGGTCTGCCCGCGCGAGGGATGCCGCGGCCGCCGCGCGCCCTACGATCCGGACGTCGCGGCGATGCTCGGGGCGCGCGCGGGGAAGTGACCGCGCGCCCGCCCGCGGAAGCGAAGACGCCGCCGCGCGGACACGAACGATCGCATTCCAGCGGTCTCTGTGGCGTTCTTTCAGAGTAACCGTCACAGGGCATCGCGAACTCGCGAATCTCCGCCTTCAGTACATCACTCGCATTCGGGCGTCCTTCGTGATGCTCTTTCTGNNGGTGCAACCCGAGCGCGCGGTGATTTGCCGCGGATGCTTGGTGTCCTCGTGTCTTTGTGGCATCGTCCTTCTTTCTTCCCCGGACGCGGGGGGTAGCTGCGCGAGGGACGACGAGAGGGCCACGAAGACACGAAGGCACGAAGAGTCTCGGGTACATACCGAACGCGCGGTGCTTTGCCGCTGATGCTTGGTGCCTTTGAGTCTTTGTGGCATCGTCGTTCCTTCCTCCACGGACGCGGGGGTGTATCACGGCGCCTTCGGATGCGCCACCTTCGGCAGGTACGTGCCGTAGTCGAACTCCGGGCTGTGGAGCGGGACGTGGCACCGGAGGCAGGCGGCCTCGCCGGGACGACTGTAGGGGAGGAGCGGGGCGTCGCAGTGGTCGGCGCCGGCGCCGTGGCAGGACTCGCACTGGACGGCGGCCATTGCCGGCGTGTCCTCGTACAGCGTGAAGCCGCCCGTCCACTGGAAGCCGTTCGTGTGGCAGGCGAAGCATTCGGGGTCGTAGTCGCGGCTGCGCTCGACCAGCGTCTGCCAGGCGAGCGCATGCGTCGTCTGCCGCCAGGAGCCCCATTGGACCGGGTGGCAGGTCACGCAGCTCTGCACGCCCGCGTATCGCGTGCCGGTGGGCGGCGGGCTCACGGGATACTCGGCCAGAATGTCCCGCAGGGCCGCGGCCACGCGCGCGAGGTAATCGGCGTGCAGCGTCAGCATGTCGGGATGGTCCGGCCAGGCGGCGTCCAGGAGCACGGCGCTGCCGGCGACCGCGATGAGCGCGCCCGTGCGATCGAACGTCAAGTCGAGGCGGCCGGCGTGCGTCCCGTCCCATCCCCGGTTGACCAGGCGCGTCGCGCCGGCGAGCTCCGGCTCCGCGAACGGCTCCATGTTGGTGTCGTGGCCCGCGATCGCGATGTCGTAGCCCGGGATGTCTGCCAGCAGTATGCGAAGCTCCGAGAGCGGCGCGTGCGCGAGCAGGACCTTCACGTCGGCGCCGGCGATCTCTTCCAGTCCCTCGCGCATGGCGTCCGCGGTCGCCGCCATCGCCATCGGCCGGCCCGGGTCCGAATGCTCGGCGACGTACGGCGTGAAGCCCTCCCACGCGATGCCCGCGATGCCGATCGTGATCCCCGCGGTCGTGAACATGCGCGCGGGCGCGAACGGACGAGCGCCGCCGGCGAAGACCGATGCGCTGACGAGCTGCACGTCCAGCCCCTCGGCGATCCCGGCGAGGAAGCTGTCGCCGAACACGAGGTCGCCCTCCCCGACGTTCGCGGCCGCATAGCCGAGGCGGTCCATGGCCTGGAGCATGAACTCGGCCGCGATGCGAAGCTGGATCGAGTTCTTGTCCGAGATGCGGCCTTCCCTGGCGATGAAGTCGCCGGCGTCGACGATGCAGACGCCGCACCCCTCCTGCCTGACCGAATCGATGAAGCTCGCCCGCCGGGCGAGCCCGCCAAGCGGGTTGGACATTCAGCCGCAGGGCTCGAGATTCCCGAAGACGTCCGCCGTGTACAGGAGCGCGATCTCGGTCGTGTCCGCGGCGAGAAACGTCCGCGCGCCCACCGCGACGGTGTTGTCGTCCTCGTTGCCGGCCTCGTCGCGCGGCCGGATCACGAAGAAGTAGTCGGTCGCCGCCTCCAGGCCCCCGACGATGCACTGGAGCGCTCCCGGGAGCGTGAGCACGGCGGGGCGGTCGTAGCCGATGGCGTCCGGGCTCGGGCCCTGGTACACGGCGTACCTGAGCCGGCTCGACGGCGAGCCGCCCGCCGGATCGACCGCGGGGAACCAGGCCAGCGAGATCGCCGAGGCGCTCACCGCCGCGGCGCGATGCGCGTAGAAGAAGAAGTACGGCGCGTATGTGTCGGGAATCGCGCCGGTCGTGAACCTGCAGGTGCACGGGGCGGTTGAAAGCCCGATATCGAGCCGGGCGCCGTCGGCGGCGGCGATGCAGGGCGAGATCTCGATACGGTAGCGCCGCTCGGGAAGGGCGAGCGGCGCCCTGGGCGCGAGCCGGTAACACGCGCCCGCCGCGACGTTCGCGGGCGCAACGTCGGCGGGGACCTCCGCGCCGCTCTCCTCATCGATGAGCCGGAACGTCAGGCCGGTGACGGCGCCGGTTGCCGGCGCGCGCGAGAAGCAGGCCGTGACGACGGCGTCGGGCCGGACATCGAGCGCGCCGTTCGGCGGCGAGACGGATACGAGGTAGAAGGGGGGCGCCGCGGGCTCGGCCGTTCCGCCGCCGCCGCCGCGGTACACGGACTTGTCGCAACCCGCGGCGAGCGCGCACAGGAACCCGCAGGTTATCGGAAACCCGGCACGCCGCATGAGAGCCTCGTCATTCTCACCGTTTCGCCATCTCCAGTCGATTTCTATCTAATGGATTCTATGATAGCACAGGTGCGGCGCCGGGATGCACGATATTGAACCAGGCAGGCAACGAAGAGGAGGTAAGTGCGTACCTGCATGGCACTAGGGCGATGGTGCCGGCGGCGGCGGCCGCGTTGCGCGGTCGCGGGCCGCGGAGCGCCATCGAAGCTCGCTCGGGCCGCGGCGCTCGCGCTGTGCGCGGCCGCCGCGGGCGCCGCTCCCGATGCAGGCGCGCCGGCCTGGTATCTCCGCGGTCTGGCCGACATGCGCTTCTCCTGGCAGGTCGATGGCGGGGAGCAGGACTGCGACCTGCGCGAACGCTTCTGGATCTCCTTCGGCGAGGAAGGGCGGGGCCGCGTGACGGGGTACGCCGCCGGCTTCTTGACGCACGACCTGGACGGCGCGGCGTACGGCGATCGTTTCGGGGGGCTCGCCGACACGCGCGGCCGGACGTACGGGCAGCTCAGCGCGGCGTACATCGACCTTCGGCCCGAGGGCGGGCCGCTGGGCACGGCGCGGGTGGGGCGGCAGTGGCTCGAGGAAGCGCCGGAGCTGGTGCGCATGGACGGCGTGCGGCTCGAGAGCGCGGCCCTCGATTCCTTCCTGGCGGCGCGGGCGGTCGTCTTCGCGGGCATCCCCGACCACCTGTACGAGTCATCGCGCAGCGGGGACCGCGTGTACGGCGGCGGCATCACGGCGCGGCCGTGGCGCGACGCGCTCCTCTCGGCGGTGTTCGCCCGCATCCACGACACGTACGAGATCGAGCACGTCGACGCCGCCGAGCGCGTCTCGCGCCGCGACGACTGCCTGCGGTTCTCGTACCGGCAGCACCTCCTCGACCGGCGTTTCGTGTGGCGGAGCGAGTACGCGTTGCTGGAGAACGAGCCGCGCGAGCTCAAGCTGCGCGCGTCCTACGAGCTGCCGTCCGGGAAGACCTCCGTGAGCGGCCGCTTCACGTGGGTCTTCTCGCGCATGGATGCGCTCGCGACCGAGTACGACCCCTACTATTCCGTGCTCCGCAGCCTGTATCCTTATCGGGAAGCGGGAGCGCTCGTACGCCACGAGTTCGCCGACTGGTTCGATGCCGGCGGCGGCGTGAGCGTACGCCGGCTCGTCAACGGCGCCCGGGTGGGAGCGTACAATCACGAGTTCGAGCGCTACTACGTGACGGCGGCGCTGCGGGAGCTTCCCTTTCCGACATCCGAGCTCGTCGCCACGGCGAACTGCTACGAGACGGGCAGCGATCGCACGTGGGCCGTCGAGGGCAGCTACGCCCAGCAGCTCTGCGCCTCGCTGCGATGCGAGATCGGCAGCGGCTACTCGCTCTGGAAGGAGGACCGCTACGACCACAGGGAGCGGACCGACGTGCGGAGCTTTTACCTGCGGGCGGCGTACGCGGTCGCGAAGGCGGTGACGCTCGAGGCCGAGTACATGCTCGAGAACGATGAGGAAGGCACGATGCACCGCGTGGAGGCGGGCGTCAAGGTGAGGTTCTGAGAATCGTGACGCGACGCATGCAGACGGCCATGCATCGATTCGGCGCGCTGTGCGCGTGTGCGGCGGCGGCGGGCTGCAGCCTCCTGTTCACCGGCGTGATCAGGGAGAAGGTCAGCGAGTTCCCGCACGCGCGGCACGTCGAGGGCGAGCGGCTCGCCTGCCGCGAGTGCCATGCGGGAGCGGCGGGCCGCGGGCTCGAGCCGCGGCCCGGCGCGTGCGAGGACTGCCACGGCGAGGAGCTGCGCGCGCGGTTCTTCGGGCCGGAGGGCGCGCGCCGGGTTCGCGCCGGGGCGCAGCGGCCGGAGATCATCTTCGATCACGCCGCGCACGCGGCGCGGCGCGAGTGCATCGCGTGTCATGCGGACGTCGCCGCCTCCGACGCGCTCTACGCCGGCTCGGCGATGCGCATGGACGCCTGCATTGCGTGTCATGCCGAGGCCGGCCCGGGGGCGCGCGACTGTGGGGCTTGCCACCGCGAGACCCGCCCGACCGTGCGGCCTTCGACGCACACGCAGGCATGGCTGGAGATGCACGGCGCGCGCGCCGATGCCGGCGGGCGCACCGCCGACCGCTGCGACCTGTGCCACGAGTCCGGTTCGTGCCAGGCATGCCACACGACCGTGCGGCCGCGCACCCACACGCCCGCGTGGCGCGACTTCGGCCACGGCCTGGCCGCCGGAATCGGGCGCGAGCAGTGCGCCGTGTGCCACACGCGCGACCAGTGCGACGGCTGCCACACCACGACGGCCCCGCGCGACCATCGCGGAGGGTTCACATCCTCGGATGCGCATTGCCTGCGCTGCCACCTGCCGTTCAGCCGGGATGACCGCTGCGGCGTGTGCCACCTGAGCCTGCCCGCGCATCCGCCCGGGGAATCGATGCCCATCGATGCGACGCACGAGACCGCCGTCGCCGACCAGTGCCGGGCCTGCCACTCGGGAGGGGAGGAGGACATGGGGCACCCGGACAGCGGCACCGACTGCCGGTATTGCCACTTTTGAGGCTGGAGGTTGGAGGCTGGAGGCTGTAGGCTATAGCCTCCGGCCTGCAGCCCACACGGAGCCTCCGATGAAAACCCGCGCCGTGCTTTCCGCGATCGGCCCCGATCGCCCCGGACTGGTGGCGAAGATCACCGATTTCCTGCTCGCCCGCGGCGGGAACGTGGAGGACAGCCGCATGGCGGTCCTCGGCGGCGACTTCGCCGTGATCCTCCTCTTCTCGGTCGATTCGGCCGGTTTCGAGACCATCATGCGGGACAGGGAGCGCCTTGCCGCCGAGACCGACCTGGCGCTCGTCCTGCGGCGCACCGAGGCCAGGGCGCCGCAAGACGAGGCGAGGCTTCTCTGGCAGGTGAAGGCCGTGGCCCTCGACCACCCCGGCATCGTGCACCGCCTCTCGGAAGCGCTGGCCCAGCGGGGCATCAACATCGTGGAGTTCGAATCCCACGTGGCGCCCGCGCCCGTGTCCGGGACGCCCGTGTTCAGCATGGAAGCCGCCATCAGCGTCCCGGCATCGGTGCGGGCGGCGGATCTGCGGGCCGCCCTGGCCCGGATCGGCGACGAGGAATGCGTGGATATCGACGTCCGGCCGGACGCCTGACGCCCCGGCGGGATGGGGCCGCTGTTCTCTTCCCAAAGGCCCCCGCCGACTTTACAATTGACGGATGAAGCAATCGTGACCGCCTGGCGTGCGCGCGGGGCGCGACGTCCCTCGGGGCGGCGGTGCGTAGAGGAGGAGTAACGTGCGCGTCTTGTGTGCAGCCGTTCTGCTCTGTGCCGGCGGCATCTGCCGGGGCGCGGACGATCCCGCGTTCGCGCTCAAGATCAACGAGATCATGGCCTGGAACAGGAATTATCTCTTTCCGGGGCCGCCCGGCTCGTCCACGCTGCAAACTCCCGACCTCGTCGAGATCTACAACCCGACGAACGACGTGGTCCTGCTCTACAACCTGTACCTGACGGACGGCGACCCCGCCGCGGCGGCCACGAATTTCTGGCGGTTCCCGCCGGGCGCGTGGATCGCGGGCCGCGGATACTACACGGTGCTGTGCGATGGCGCGGTCGTGACGGGCGAGGCCCGCGCCAGCTTCCGCCTCGAGGAAAAGGGCGAGGCCGTGTACCTGCTCGCCCGCGACAAGCTGACCGTGATCGATGCGATCACGTTCGGCTGCCAGACGCCGAACGTCTCGCTCGCGCGCCTGCCGGACGGCGGCGACACGCTCGCGAAGACGGCGTCGCCGACCTTCTGCTGGGGCGGCGCGTGCACGTGCGACGGGTACGATGCCGACGGCGACGGCGCGCCCGACCGGCAGTGGTGCGCCGCGAACGAGCGGGCGAACATCGCCGATGACATCTATCCTCCCGAGGTCGACATCGAATCGTATGCCCCGCTCATGCCGGCCGCCGATGCGCCGGTCACGGTGACCGCGCGCGTCGCGTGCGCCGACACGCCGGCCGACAAGATCGAGCTCTGGTTCCGCTACCAGGGCGACGCCGAGCCGCAGCCCGCGGTCCTCATGCAGGACGACGGCGCGCACGGCGACGGCGCGGCCGGCGACGGCCTGTGGGCCGGCACGATTCCGGCGCAGGGCGAGCGCGGCGTGGAGTTCCGCGTCATCGCCTACCGTGGCGCGGCGGTCGACATCGAGCCCGACACGCAGTGGATCGCGTACATGTCCGGCCGGACGGCCGTGCCCCCGCTCGTCATAACCGAGATCCTGCCCAAGAACCTGGCCAACCTCGCCAACTCGAACGGCGACTTCGGGGACTGGGTCGAGCTGTACAACGCGTCGACCGCGGACATCGCGCTCGACGGGTACTACCTGACCGACAATTACCGGCGGCCCCACAAGTGGGCCTTCCCGCTCGGGCTCGTCCTCGGGGCAGGCGCGCGGCGGCTCGTGTGGTGCGACGAGGACGAGGCCGCCCCCGGCGTCGAGGAACTTCACGCCGCGTTTCAGATCAACGGCGACCACGAGGAGATATTCCTCGCGGACCGCGGCGGCCTCTTCAACGGCTTCTTCTTCAGCGACGAGATCGAGGATGTGTCCATCGGCCTGGTGGGCGACCGCGGGCCGCTGGCCCGCTTCCTGAAGCCCACGCCCGGCGCGGCCAACCAGTCCGGTCCGGCGCCCGTGATCGCCTCGCTCGCGCCGCTCGTGGCGGTGCCCGGCGCGGCGACGCAGTTCGTCGCGACGGGCGACGGGCTGGATGCGGTGACCGCCGTTCTGGTCGGCGGCGCGGAAACGGCCTTCGTGCTCGGCGGCCAGGGCGAGCTGCGCTTCACCGCGCCGCCCTGCACGGCCGACACGAGCGTCTCGGTCATCGCGGCGGCGGGCGAGATCTGCGACCGGGCCCTGTACAGTTGCCGGGCGGCGGCCGAGGCCGTCTTCGTGCGCGGCGACGCGAACATCGACGGCGTGATCAACATATCGGACGCCGTGACGATCCTCGGCCACCTCTTCAGCGGCAGGATCGTCCCGAACTGCCACGATCGGCTCGACATCAACGACGATGGCAAGATCAACGTCGCCGACCCGATCGCGCTCCTGGCCTATCTCTTCACCTTGGGGACCCCGCCGGCGCCGCCCTTCCCGAACCCGGGGATCGACCCGACGCCGGACGAGCTCGAACCCTGCCCGCCGAGCGGTTCCTAGCCCCGGCGCCGGATCCGCGCGGGCGGCCTCCGCCGCCCTCTTCCCCGATGGCCCCGCGTCACGTATCATAGGAGGACTTTTTTCCGAAGCGAGGTGACGCGATGGCGGATCCGGTTCTTGCGAAGGTCAATGCGGCGCTCGTCAAGGGGGATGCGGACGCGGTCGAGATCATATTCCTCGATGCGCTCGAGAAGACGCCGGAGAAGTTCGAGCAGCTTCGCGCCATCGCGCGCGCGTGCGCCGAGCACGGCGATGTCGAGAAGGCGGCCGAGTTCCTCGCGCAGCTCATCGAGCCCGCCAAGCAGCGGGGCCCGGACGCGCACCTGGCCCTGCTCCGGGAGATCTGCATCTGCGTGCCGCACAAGGAGCGCTGGCGCCGGCAGTACATCGCCGCCTTCCAGGAGCGCCATGCGGGGGAGGAGCGGGCGCTGGCGTTTCTGAAGACGTCGGAGCTGCAGACGAGCCGCCGCATCGAGGAGGCGTTCGCGAAGCTCGAGACGCTGCTCCTCCTGCGGGAGGGCGGGTACGTGCAGCATCCCGGCGGCTGGGGCACGGGGAAGATCCGCGAGGTCGCGCCCGGCGCCGGCTACATGGTCGTCGACCTGCAGGAGAAGCGCGGCCACCGCGTCGCCATCAGCGCGGCGGCGAGCATCTTCAAGGCGCTGCCCGACGATCACTTCCTGGCGTACATGTTCGATCGCGCGGAGGAGCTCGCACGGAAGGCGGTCGAGGAGCCGCTCGAGACGGCGAAGATCCTGGTGCGGAGCTTCGGGGGGCCCCTGAGCGTCGCCGCCCTCAAGGAGAAGCTCGTGCCGAGGCTGGTTCCGGCCGAGAAGTGGTCATCGTGGTGGAGCCGCGTCAAGGCCGCCGCCAAGCACGACCCGTGCGTGCGCGTCGCGACGGGCGCGAAGCCGTCGATCGAGATCCTCGATGCGCCGGTGACGGAACTGGATGTCGCCGACGAGATCCTGCATGCCTTCGCGATGGGGGGGCCGAAGCAGCGCGCGGCCGCGGTCAGGCAGTGCAGGGCATCGAAGGATGAGAGCTGCCGGCAGCGGCTGATCGAGGCCATCGGGACGCTCGCGGGCGGGCCGGTGATCGAGCTGGAGGCGCTGCTCCTGCGCCACGTGCTCGGGGATGCGGCGCCGGGCGCCATCGCCGAGTTCCTGCGCGGCCGGCAGGACGGCCCGGCGCTCGTTCGCGGGCTCGCGGTGACCGAGTTCGCGCGCACCGCGGTCAAGGCCGTCGCCGAGGCGGCCGACTTCGACGGCCTGCTTCCGTATTTCCTGGATGCCGACATGACGGCGATCGGGGAGGCGGCGCGGCTCTGCCGCGGGAAGAGCGAGGAACGCTTCATGGCCGTGCTGCAGGATGTCGCGGCGCAGCCGCGGCACCACGTCTGGCCCTTCTTCTGGCTGTACTCCGAGCGCCTCGATCCCCAGTGGGAGGCGTTCCTCGCGCCCTTCCCCGTGCACGAGATGCTGATGCGCCTCCTGGGGCTGCTCGATTTCATCGCGCGCGCGGAGTACCGCGAGCAGGCGCGCGACCATCTCGCGTACGGGCGCAGCCTCTTCGGCAAGGAGAAGTACAAGACCTTCAGGGCGATGCTCGGCATGGTGCCGAAGGACACGCTCCACGACCTGCACTCCCAGATCCAGGCCAACCGCGCGATCAAGGAGGGCACGCGCGCGCTCATGTGCGAGCACATCGCGGTCATCGCGCCCGAGGCGCTGCGGCTCGAGCGCGAGCCGATCACCGGGGCCCGCGTCGACGACTCGATCATCTACGCGACGCCGGCCGGGCTGAAGCGGCGGCAGGACGAGTTCCAGAAGCTCGTCCACGTGGAGCTGTCGAAGACCTTCGTCGAGATCGGCAAGGCGCAGGAGTTCGGCGATCTGGCCGAGAACGCCGAGTGGACGGCGGCCCTGGAGAAGCGCGACCGGCAGACGCAGCGCGCGAACGAGATGGAAACCGATCTGCGGAAGGTGCGCCTGATCACGCCGGAGATGTACCAGGAAGGACGCGTCTCGCTCGGGTGCGAGATGACGGTGCGGGACTCGACCGACAACCGGCTGCACACCTGGCGCCTGCTCGGGCCGTGGGACGGCGATCTGCGCGAGGGCGTGCTGAGCTATCTCTCGCCCGTGGGCCGGCAGCTCCTCGGCCACGAGGTGGGCGACGTCGTGACGGTGGCGCTGCCGTCGGGCGAAGCGGTCTACGAGATCATGGCGATCGCGCGCGCCGCGCTGCAGTAACGATCCGCGTAACCGTTCACGGTTTTCTCGCCGTGTTCGGGTGCACACGCGT